>JBJPGG010000094.1:0-5655 GCA_048595505.1 Methylococcaceae bacterium | reverse complement strand
AGTTGAAAATATTTTTGCACGGCTAAAGCATTTTAGAGCCATTGCTACGCGATACGACAAATTAAAACGAAATTATGAAGGATCTGTTGCATTAGTCTGCGCTTTTTTATGGTTACCAATGTGAAACGGCAACAGCCCCTATAATGCTGAAAATCAGGGCAGTGCAACGATGATTTTTAGTCCTCTTTTCCCCCCGATGAGCTGTCCAGTCAGTGTGTGATATTTTTAACGGAGCTGATTTTGTGCGGAGTTGAAAGCGGACGCAGGACGGACTGAGGTAATATTAATTGGTTGGTGCGGCGAATCTATTTTTGTGATAAGGAAAAACCTAAAACCCTTCATGAGGTGCGCATTAGCGCGCCAGCACGAGTGTAATTATTCAGGGTGAATAACTGCTCGAATTTTATCGTATGACCCACCATTTACTCGGCATTCAGCAGATATTTTAGGAGTGAATTTGCTTTGTTTCATAGTACAAGAGTTATAGGTATCAGATTGACCTTCAAATCGTGTGCTTAACCTAAGTTTAAGAGCAACAAAGTCGATCGGATAGCCCTCTGGGCTGAACTCTGTATCCCCCCGGATTGTAAAAGTAATATCTTCATTTTCTTCACAACGTTTGGTGTTTAACCAAAAAACACTGTCACCCTTCGTGTCTCGTCCAATAACCTGATAAATTTCAACCGTACCCAATAAATAGTTTCCGGAGTTGGCCGAAATATCATTCCGGCATTGCAGGCGTACTTTACGCACGAAAGGTTCACTCCAAGCTGCGGAATAAATAAATGTTGAAGCTAAAACAATCAAGGATGCATATTTTATGTTCATCATAGTTTTTCAAATAGTAGTTAGAGTCGGCTATATTTTAGTCTTCATGATTTAGACATGAAATATGCCAACCAACCAATCTAATTGATAATACATAAGAATAAATGTGAATGACTGCTATTTATCTGAGGGTGTAAAAAATATTGAGTGTTGCCTATAACCTCCATGTGATGAGATTCCAGAAAAAATTAGCCTTTATTCATGGCGAGAGAGATTTTAGCCGCTATTAGACGAGGTGAACCAACCCTATTTTTTTGCAGTGATTAACAGCGCAACGGGTTTATGTGGAGATTCATAAGAACAAAATAGCTCAACCGGGTAAACACTTCCAGGCACATCTGATTAAGCAAAAACCTTTCAGTTTACTGATCCGTTCTGGAGCTCCTCGGACCAATGGCATGATCAAGCACTTTAACGAGCATCTCGCGGATGTGTTGATAACCACTCGTTTTGACTTATTTGAATTGCCCGTCCACATCATCAGTCGATATGTATACATTTATAAGCAATCCACCCCACAAAAAGCTCTGGGACAAATGACGCCTATTTAGGCTAAAAAAAAGTGTGATTCAACCTAGGATATAGATACTATTATTAAAATTAAAATTCAGCAATTAATGACGGCATAGCCTTATTTTTTTCTAAATGTTTTTCTTGAAAAATGAAACATTTTTCAATTTTTTCACAAAATATATCAAGCTCCTTAATTTTCTTGTTATTTTCATCAATCACTTGTTTTTGTTCATTCGGGTCTTCAATAATTGTCTGCATATTCATTAAAATATTTTGGGCATTATGGCTACTTGATATTATATTACTAACCATGTTTCTATAATTATTATCTATTAAAAATTTTTCTTCCATTATATAATCACTTATATGATCAGTACAAGTGTTTCTTAATTCATAAAGGAAATCCATTTTTGCTTTAGCTACACTGGTTTTATGTTTTTCTATATCCATCTCTCTTTGGTGTTTATTTTTCATCTCTTGCATTTTAGTTTTTAATTCATCTTCTCCCTTATCATTTCCTCCCAAAAACCCACCTAGCATTCCTCCTATAGCTGTTCCTATAGCTCCTCCTACACCTGTTCCAATAACAGGAACAACACTACCAATTATAGCACCCATACCACCACCTAGTGTTGCTGCAACTACACTACTATCTTCTTCATCAATGGTAGTAGAGACTGTATAATTGGCCTTTATTTTATTTTTTTCTACAGAGAAATTTGCTTTATTTGAAAGACCTAATTGTTTTGATTCTTTAGCTTCCCCGCTTTCAACTTTATGAATTTCTTGAAGTTGTAATTCCTTAAATTTCGTATTTTTCATCTCCATATTTAATATATCAATAGCTTCATTAACTTTTCTCTCTTTCTTAATAATATCAGAATTAATTCTATCTATAAAAATAGTATTATTTTTTATGAATTCCTTATTAATTAGTTTTATTGCCTCTTGATATCTTTTTTCAAGACTTTCTTTTGTAATCTCTTTATTTGACATTGAATCAATAGATTTTTTAGCTGTTTTAGCTATGAATTGATTCATGTGTTCTGTAAATAAATTAGCTTCATCCCATACTATGTTTACATTTTGATTAATCTCTTGATTGATAGATTCAAAAATTGCAGATTGCGTTGTGATAATTTCTTTTATCTCTTGTGATACCTTTTCCATGTTTAAAACAAGACACTTTGTTTGATCAACAATGCATTTAAAATTATAAATTTTACGTTGCACTTCATCAATAACAATTGCCCCTTCTTTTACCAAATGGCTAACATTATCTTTAAATGTCTCTTTTTTAGCTTCTACGATTCTATTCCAAAAAGACTCTTCAAAAATAGGAAATCGACTCAATTTTAAAGTTTCTGGTTTATTTTTTGATTTTCCTGAAAGTGCTTTTATTGCAGAGAGGTAATAGGTTTGTTCATCTAAAACAGACCTGTCAATACTTGTAGATATCTTAACAAGCTCATCCTTAGTATCAATAACAACTTTATCTATCTGTTCTTGAATTTCACTTTCGTCTTCATCTTCATCAATTGCTGCATCAAATTTATTTAAAACAATAAATCGTTTATCTTCTTTAATATAAAAGAGGGCCTCTTTAATAAATTTTGCTTCATCTTTTTTAAGACCTTTAGATATATCTAGCAAAAGAATAACAGCGTCTGAGCAATTAACTGACTCTTTAATAAGTTTTAACATTACTTTTTCATTCAGCGTCCCAAAACCAGGAGTATCATATAAAACAATCCCTTTTTTGAGTTTCTCATTATCGCTTGTTAAATTAACTATATAATCATTTACATCAATGTCTTCAAGAGAAAATTCTTCTTTAGATATTTCATTTTTAGTGCTGATATTTATTTTACTTACCTTCTCTTTTAGTTCAGCACTATTAATACTTTCTCCATATGATATTTTAAAAATTTTAGCTGTAGTTTCCCCCATTTTTGCATCTAAAATTTTTTTTCCAAAAATAAGTGCATTTAAAAATGTAGATTTTCCACTACTTACTTCTGCCACCACAGAGATATTAATGGTGTTCCTATCAATTTTTTCAAAAATCCCATTTAAATAATGTTCTAAATTTTTTGTTTTAATAAATGATTGTATAGACTTAGGAGGTCGGCGTTTTTCAAGGTAGTTGTCGCCAAAAAGTTTAAGCAGCCAATTTATTTTGCTCTGGATTAAGCTCCACAGCACCTACTGGGTGCCAATTTCTAGTGTCTTTTGACCATCGTTCCGGATGCATTTCTTTCTTTTCTTGATACAGATTTTTTCTGTTTTTTAATATCTGAATATCATGTCCTTCATGCCGTTGATTCGGCGTTACAAATTTGATTCGACTGTGTCGATGCTCATGATTGTACCAACCTACAAAACCTTTTACCCACTGTCTTGCGTTCTCCAAAGAGCTAAAGCCTTCTGATGGCCATCCGGGGCAATATTTTACTGTTCTGAATAATGATTCTGAGTACGGATTATCATTACTGACTCTTGGCCGACTGCGTGAACTGATCACACCTAAATCATACATTTTTGATTGTAATGTTAAGCTCTTCATCGGCGCACCATTATCGGAATGCAACACTAAATCTTGTTGGGTGCATTTTTCTGCCCATGTACTGCGCTCCAGGAGTTCTGCTGCTTGTTCACCTGTTTCATTGAGATGCACTTCCCATCCCACTATTTTACGGCTGTATATGTCTTCGATCATATAGAGATAATAGTGGTGTCCTATCACGCATGTTGGTAAATAACTAATGTCCCAACTCCAGACTTCATTCGCTTTTGTCGCCGTGTAGCTCGTTGGCTTATGGTGATTCTTTTTAACTTTGGCTTTTCCTCGGTGGTGTAACATATTGGCTGCTTTTAAAACGCGATAAAAGCTCGATTCAGAGCCAATGTATTCGTTTCTATCTGCCAATATAGGCACTATTTGACTCGGGGGCAATGACGAAAATTCTTCTGTATTGCAAGTCTTAATAATCAATTTCCTTTCTTCCTCGCTAAGTTTATTCATCGGTTCCGGTCGTTTAGCTGTTATGCGTTTATCGGCTGCCATATCTTCATCAGCTTGCCAGTGTTGTAGGGTTCTTATGGGTAAGCCTATGACGTCACATGCTTTACTTTTACGTGCGCCAGATTTAATAGCATCATTAATCCATGCTTCTTGTTGTTGCCTATCATGCAGTGAGGTTAGTTGTCCTCTTTGTCTGCATAATAGGCATCGAACTTTTTTCCAAGTACCAACAATGCGGCTGTTTCAGCTAATGCTTTTTCTTTTCGTTTTAGCTCTTTTTCTAATTGCCGAATGTGTTTCTTATCCGTTTTGCTTTGAGTGATGGCCTTTTTTGGCTGTTTGTTTTCGGTAGTGTTTGCACTGATACAGGCTTGTTTCCATGCTTTTATTTGCTCTGGATATAAACCCTTGATGCGACAATATCCACTGAGTTCTATTTCTGATAATGTGGCAGTTTCGAGTACTGCTGTAAATTTTTCTTCACTTGACCATTGATCGGTTGGTATAGCTTTTGACACTGAAAACCCTTTTGTATTGAATTGCTTTTGCCAACTATACAGGGTTGATAAATTGATGCCTTCTTGGATAGAAAATTGCCTAACCGACATCTCGCTTTGACTTAGTTTTTTTAAAATAGCTTCTTTAAAACCTGTTGAGTAATGTTGATAGTTCATTCATTTTTTCGCTCCGCCCTCTGTTTTTATATAAAAAATTTAGAGGCGACAACTATCCTGACACAGGGGGGGAGCCACCAAAAGAAATTTTGGAAAACATTCTTACATTGAGAGTACACTTAGATAGTACAGGAGAAAACAATGGCGCATTGCGTGTCTTATCAGGTTCTCATTCAAACGGAAGAGTTAAATCAAATGAGGTCATCCAGCTTGTAAATACTGGAATACCTATAACGTGTACTGCCGAGCCAGGCGATATTTTATTAATGCGTCCTTTGTTGTTTCACTCTTCAAGAAAAAGCCTTATACCAAGTCATAGGCGAATTATTCACGTGGAATACTCTTCAAGTGAATTACCTGAGCAATTGGAATGGCATGAAAAAATATCGTGAAAAAACTTCTAACAATCGCATCCAGCTGACCGTAAAAAGCGTCACATTTTTTGCGAAGCAAAAAAATGCGCCCCTTTTTACGTCAGCTGATGCGGGCGTTAAGCAGAACGCGCTACCGCGCGCTCTGCTTAACGCCGAGTTGAGTTCCGCTGCGCTACACTCGAACGACTTGATAGTCGGCTCGCTATCGCGTTCCGCCTAACAAGTCGTTCGAGCACAATCT
>JBJPGG010000093.1:0-8916 GCA_048595505.1 Methylococcaceae bacterium | reverse complement strand
CGATACCTTAATGGCCTTATAAAGCCCTCCAGATATTTGGTTTCTTGAATGAAAACGGGGCGTTTCAGCCTTAACTGGACTCCAGTATGTCTCTGTCTTGATATTTAATTGCAATTCTATATGTTAATACGGACACCGTTAGATAGCAACAGGCATTACACTTTTAACCGAAGCCACTGTCGAAGGAACTGTCTTCACAATTGGTGTAGAAAAATATTTTTTATACACCCCAACTAATGAATCCATCGAACCTGCAAATGAAGCAATCGCCATAATAATAACTGCCAACATAATACCTGGCCCCGTCACTGGATGGTTGATTAATCCATTTTTGGCTTTTTCGACAGGTGATCGCTTAGCCGCCTTAGTAGCAGACATCTCTGCTTCTGTTAACTCTAAAATCCGTTTCTTGATAGCAACTCTATACCCAGCCTGCAGATCTTTGCTGCCGAGCTGTAGATCTGCTTTAACCAACGATGCCAAATTAAACTGCACTAGATTAGAACGATCTCCGTGCTTCACATAGCTTTGTGCGACTCCTACGATTTCCTCTGAGTGTTCGTCTACTCGTGCCATGATTAAACTCGTTTAATTAATGAAGGTTACTCTTTCAGTCTTTCGTCACACAAATAAATGTGACTTGCCTTAAAATCACCCTAACGAGGCTGTAGAAAAACCCATAAATAGAGGTTCAACCTACCCGCTCAGTCATTTTTTTATTTTTGAACATTATGCCCAACTTTTCATCTAACATCTATCTTTTCCTTTTTTCTCTCGTTCCTACGCTGAGCGTTGGAATGCATAAACTGACGCTCCAGCGTCTTGAAATGGATTACCACGCAGTTTTGTTTGGTATTAATTAAAGCTCTTTTGAAGTCTTTTTTAAAGTGGGGCGGACCATTCCATTAGGTCCCGAATTGCGAATTTTATTCTTTTTTACATTTCCTATTCTATTGCGACGGGGCATGGTTCAAAATGTTCTGTATAAGAGTATGTTTTATAACAGAAATTGTATTAATTGGAATTCTCAATTCGGGACCTGACCTCAAAATTCTATACCATTTATTGATCATCTTGCACTAATATCAGCTAGCTTTAAAACATAACTCTAGACCCGCCTCGTTCTGTTTCTATTTTAGAGTTTTCTAAGCTTTGTACCAAAAACAGTTAAAAAATAGACAGCATATTCATCTACCGTTAATATAAATCGATTATAATTAAACAATGTTTATTTAAATTTTCTTCGAGGATATTATGAATAAAATTTTTACACTTACAAGTTTAACCATTTTATTATTAAGTGCTTGTTCCACTTCTCCAAAATCTGATAATAAAATTTTGTCATATAGTGAAAACACCAAAAAACTAGGTGTTGATTGGGAAAATGGAAATGCTCTTGTTATAAAAGGTCATAAGCTAATCAAAAACGGTTCTAATAAAATAGAAAAAGGAATCGGTCTCATTGATGAAGGCAAAAAAAACATTGATGAAGGAATAGAACTGACTACTAGAGGTGAAGTTATAATGAAAAAAAATGAAAGTAAATTTAATCAACTTCTTATAAAACAATCATATTAAAGGTGCTTCTAAAAATAAACTAACAAAAATTCAAGTCGACCGCTGGCAGTATAGTTTTTTCAGAGGTCATTTTTATATCAAAATGCAGTGTGCTTACAGCGTTCATAGAATATTAGCCAGCAGCCACTGAATTTGGAGTTAGGTTCTAGGACATTTTTACTTTTTAATATCAGAGTAAAAACATTTACACTCAATCAGAGACAATAGATAATGAGTATTCCATCATAAAGGTGAACAACATGAATAAAAATGATTTTCTAACTAAAGTACAAGAAACAATAGACACACAACAAGCTAAGCTTGAACAGTTAAAAGAAAAAGTTCAAGACGAATCAAATGAATCAATAGAGGATATTAAGGAGGCAATCAGTAACCTGGAACCGAAACTAGATCAGGCAAGACAGAAAGCTAAGGAAATAGCTGATGCTACAGATGAAAAATGGGAAGACCTAAAAGACTCTGTTGAAGAAGGATGGGACGAAGCAAGTAAGCAACTCGAAGACGGTTGGGATAATCTTACCGACTCAATTAAGAGTATGTTTTCTTGAGCACCTTAAACATCATCTAGTAAAAATTAGATGATGTTTAAGGTAATACTATGAATAATATAAACTTGACAGTTGTACGTGGTTTTTCTGTTTTGCTCATAGCATCTTGTTCACAAGAAACTATAGCGGAAAAAGTACAAGTAAAATCGAATGAACTTCAACGTACTGCTACTGAGAAAGTTCATCGCATTGAGGAGGCTGTTTGCACAGGAAGTGAAGTGGAATGTTTGGCTAAAAAAGTAAAACACCGTACCCAAGAAACAGCGGAGACTGGTCAAAGACAAAGTCTCAGCATTAAAAAATAAGATGGATGATTAATATAACTTTTAAATGAATTAATAACATGAGGTGGAATCATGGATATAACAGTATTATTAATATTCTTAGCGATTGGTGCCATAGCAGGCTGGTTGGCAGGAACTTTGATGAAAGGCGGTGGTTTTGGCCTGCTTGGTAATATTATTGTCGGTATTTTAGGTGCGATTGTTGGTGGTTATGTTTTTGGTATGCTTGGTATTGCAGCAGGGGGAGGGTTAATAGGTTCTATTATAACAGCAACTGTTGGAGCTGCATTGTTTCTGTTTATTGTCAAATTAATCAAGAAAGCATAAAATCTAACGAATTAGGTTGGATGGTGATTCGTGCGCAGCGTGAAGTCACCATCTGAACGGTATGTTGGACAAGCCTCACTTCCTTGGTTAGCTTTATTGTTTGTTTAGAATAGTGTATCCCAAAGTTCATCCACACGCTTTACTACAGCTTCCGACATAACAATCGGTTTTCCCCATTCTCTAGTGGTTTCTCCTGGCCATTTGTTGGTAGCGTCAAAACCAACTTTTGAGCCTAAGCCGGATACCGGTGAGGCAAAATCCAGATAATCAATCGGTGTATTTTCCAGAATTGTTAAATCACGTGCTGGATCCATTCGAGTGGTGATTGCCCAGATTACATCTTGCCAGTTTCGGACATCGACGTCTTCATCTACGACTATGACGAATTTGGTGTACATAAACTGACGTAAGTATGACCAAGTACCGAGCATAACGCGTTTGGCATGTCCTGCATATTGTTTTTTCATACTGATTACAGCCATACGATATGAGCAGCCTTCGGGAGGTAAATAAAAGTCGATTATTTCCGGAAATTGCTTTTGCAGGATGGGCACAAAAACTTCATTAAGTGCTACACCTAAGATGGCTGGTTCATCAGGTGGTCTGCCTGTGTAAGTGCTGTGATATATAGGGGCTTGTCTTTGAGTGATTCTTTCAACGGTGAATACCGGGAATTCATCCACTTCATTATAGTAGCCGGTATGATCTCCATAAGGGCCTTCGGCTGCCATTTCGTCTGGGTAGATAAAGCCTTCCAGTACGATTTCAGCACTGGCAGGGACTTGTAAGTTATTGCTTAAACAGTTGGCGACTTCTGTTTTGCTGCCACGCAATAATCCTGCAAAAGCGTATTCAGATAATGGGTCTGGTACTGGTGTTACTGCGGCCAGGATGGTGGCGGGGTCTGCACCTAAGGCAACTGAAACAGGAAAAGGTTCGCCTGGGTTGGTTTCTTGCCATTCTTTAAAGTCTAATGCACCACCACGATGGGCTAGCCAGCGCATGATGACTTTATTTTTACCGATTACTTGCTGACGATAAATACCTAAATTTTGGCGGTCTTTATTAGGGCCTTTGGTTATTACTAGTGGCCAGGTGATTAAAGGAGCTGCATCGTCCGGCCAGCAGGTTTGAATGGGAAAAACGCTTAAATCAACTTCATCTCCCACACGGATGACTTCCTGGCAAGGTGGGCTGCTAATTACCTTGGGTGCCATATTCAATACTTTTTTAAACACCGGGATTTTTTCCATGGCATCCCTCATGCCTTTTGGGGGTTCTGGTTCTTTCAAGTAGGCGAGTAATTCACCTATGCCCCGTAATTCGGAGACAGATTCTGCCCCCATGCCCATTGCAACACGGTCAGGTGTGCCGAATAGGTTAGCCAGTACAGGAATGTTAGAGCCTTTTGGGTTTTCAAATAATAAAGCCGGGCCTTCCTGTTTTAACACGCGGTCGCAGATTTCAGTCATTTCTAGGTAGGGGTCGACTTCTACCGTTATACGTTTTAGTTCGCCCTTTTTTTCCAGTTGTTTTATAAAGTCTCTTAAATCTTTATATTTCATGCTGCGATTCCATTATGTCTAAGTAAGGCGTCAATTTGAGGTTCACGCCCACGAAATTCAACAAATAATTGCATGGCATCCTGGCTGCCGCCTTTTTCCAGTATATTATGCAAAAAAGATTTCCCCGCATTCTGATCAAAAAGTCCCTGTTTCTCAAATAAGGAGTAGGCATCGCTGGAGAGTACTTCTGCCCATTTGTAACTGTAATAGCCTGCTGCATAACCTCCGGCAAATATATGTGAGAAACTGTGGGCAAAGCGATTAAACTCAGGGGGCTGCATAACGGCAATCTGTTCTCTGATTTGATTAAGGGTTTTGTAGATTTGTCCGCCTTTGGCTGGATCAAATTGTTGGTGTATTTTAAAGTCGAACAGACTGAATTCTAATTGTCTGACCATTAACATACCGGCTTGAAAGTTTTTTGCATTGAGCATTTTTTGGAATAAATTATCAGGTAGTTTTTCCCCTGTTTGATAATGTCCTGAGATAAGGTCTAACGCTTCTTTTTCCCAACACCAGTTTTCCATGAATTGACTGGGTAATTCAACAGCATCCCATTCCACACCATTAATGCCTGAAACACCTAAATAATCAACCTGGGTAAGCATGTGTTGCAGGCCATGTCCAAACTCATGAAACAGGGTTAATACTTCATCATGGGTTAATAATGCAGGGTCATTGCCTATGGGAGGGGTGAAGTTACAGGTTAAGTAGGCAACTGGTATTTGAATGTTATCTTCAGTTTTTTTACGACCGACACAGTCATCCATCCATGCGCCCCCACGCTTTTTATCACGGGCATATAAATCGAGGTAAAACTGACCTCGCAGTTGCTCATTTTCATCTTTAATTTGGAAGAAGCGTGTATCAGGGTGCCAGCTATCGAACTCGGTAATTTCAGAAATTTTTAAACCATATAGTTTTTCAACTACTGAGAATAACCCGGGGATCACTGTCGTTTCAGGAAAATAAGCTTTTACTTGTTCTTGTGATAATTGGTAAAAATGTTGTCGCATTTTCTCGGAGTAGTAACCAATATCCCAGGCATGTATGCGACTGATACCATGCTGCTGTTTAGCAAATTCTCTGAGTTCTGAAAGGTCTTTTCGAGCTTGACGCCAGGACTTATCGGCTAAGTCTTCTAGAAATGAGGTGACATCTTCTGGCTTTTCTGCCATTTTGGTGGCTAAAGATAGTTCTGCATAATTTTTAAAGCCCAGTAATTGTGCTTTTTCATGTCTTAACGCCAAGGTATCTTCCATAATTTGGCTGTTATCCCATTGCCCAGCCTGTGGACCCAGCTCAGAAGCGCGAGTTGCGAAGGCTGTATAATGTTCTTTACGTAATTCACGATTATCAGCATAAGTCATTACGGCCAGGTAGGATGGGAATTGCAAATTAATCATCCAGCCATCTTTATCCTGACTTTCAGCTGTTTGTTTGGCTAGTGTTAATGCGGCTTCAGGTAAACCAGCTAATAACTCTGGGTCTAAGATATGTTTATTCCAGGCATTGGTTGCATCTAACAGGTTTTCCTCATATTTGCTGGATAAACGGGATAGTTCCTGACTGATTTGTTTGTAACGCTGTTGCTTTGATTGATCCAGGTTTATACCTGATAAACAAAAGTCTCTTAATGCATTGGTGATGATTTTTTGTTGTGCAGTTTCTAATGCAGCATAGTTGTTACTATTTGCAATTTGTTGATAGGCATCAAACAGTGCTTTGTTTTGACCCATTTCAGTTGAGTGTTCACTAAGTTTGGGCAAGCATGCGTTATAGGTGTCGCGGAGTTCATCAGAATTGACCACTGAATTCATGTGGCTTACAGGGGACCAAGCTTTGTTCAGTTTATCTTCAATATTTTCAATGGGCTCAATTAAGTTATCCCAGCTGTATTCAGTGCTTGCCTGTAAATACTGTGCCACCACATTTCGTGCTTCCGCTAATAGAGAGTCAATAGCGGGCTCTATATGTTCTGGTTTTATTTTGGAAAATTGTGGCAGTGTTGAATTTTCTAATAAGGGATTGCTCATGGTTAGTTACTTGTTTGTAAGTTAAACAGGGTGGCTTTTAGCTCGATAGAAGTATATGTTACGCGAAGATGCTTATCGCTGCATTAATACGTTCTTGAGCTTTATGCAAAATTTGAAGGGAAAAGTCAGGATCTAATTTACCATTGCTAAGCTTTGAATAAGCCGGTATTGAATTAATATAGGGTAGATCTTTAGTGTCTTTTGTGCTGATCAGGCTATGTAGTTTAGCCAGAATTACAATATCGGTCAGAGTAAGTTCGTCACCACCATCATAAAGCCAGTCTTCGGCGTGGTGTGGGATAGCGGATAATTCTTCTGGGAATCCCAGGGTGTGCAGAACCAGTGAACCTATAGGAGCTTTAAAGTAGGGAATTGCAATCTCCAGGTCTTTAAACTGAGGGTGTTCATCTGAGGCTTGTTCTGCAAAATGTAGTAGCGGGATAACGCCTATATCACAAACAAGACCTGCTAATAATGCATCTTCAGGGTTTATGGTTTTCGTTTCTGAGGCAAGGACAAAACTTAAACAAGAGATGTGCAAACTTTTTTTCCATAGGTTTTGCATGCCTTTTTTCAGTTGTTTGTCTTTACACTTAAACATTTGCTTTAGGCCTATACTCAGCACCAGATTTCTAGTGGTTTCCAGACCTAGTCGTGTGACTGCATCGTGGCAGTTTGTTATTGAATTTACCGGAGCATAAACAGGGCTGTTAGCTATTTGTATTAATTTGGTTACTATGGGGGCATCTATACTGATGATATCAACTGCTTCGCTAACACCGATATCACTTGCTATTGCCTCTTTAAGTTTAAGTGCCACATGGGGCAAGGAAGGTAAACTAAGTTTGTTGTCTCTATATGCCTGGATAAAACTGTTAAAAAAACGCTGATCATTAAGTTCTTTAGGTAAATGGATGTCTATCAGTTCTACGTAAGAGACGTCATCATTACTTTGTTGTGCCCAGAGCTGGTTTAGTTCACCTGATATTACCAGCAGTAACACTTTTGATTGTGCTGTTGCTGTGGCAGCATAATTTTTTCCGCAGTCGAGAGGTAAGTGCGCACGTGTTTGATCAGAGCAGATTTCATAATAGTTGGCACTATCCGGCTGTATTCTTACCGTGCCTTTTAATAAATAATAGATGTGTTTGGATTGATGTCCTTTTATAAATAGGATTGAATCTTCGTTAAATGCTTGAGTGGTGTAAGGTAGTGACCTGACATGTTGGTCTTCGAGGTCTCTTAACGGAGCAAATTTTTTTAGGGTCGTTAACTTAAGAGTTTGAGAGCTGGTTTTAATGGGTTGTGTACACGACAGCGGGGAGGTACCCTCTATTTGTTGAGGGCTGGTAGCCGTTTCTTTTTTGAGTATGTTTTTTAACCAGCTCATTATTTAAACATTAAATAGACTGATTGCATCAGAAATTTGTTGTTTTGCATCGTGTAATGTTTGCAGTGACATGTCTGGTGTCAAGGTGTTGTCCCCGAGTTTTTTAAAAGCAGGTAGTGTGTATAGAGGGGGCATGTTTTGCATTTGCTCGTTACCAAGATAACTATGGAATTTTGCTAATAACACGATATCACTGAGGTCTAGTTTTTCACCAGCGTCATGGTACCAGTTTTCTGTTTGTCTTGGGATATTTGTCAGAGTATCTGGAAAGTCCCATTTATTAAGGATGATATTGCCTAGCAAGCCTTGTACAGCAGAAAGGGTAAGGTCTATATCATGGTCTGAATATTCATCGCTATTCATACTGTTTGCAAAAATAATGACTGATAAGCTACCTATATTATAAGTTAGCCCTGCTAGCAGCGCTTCATCAGGATTAACTTTTTTAGTTAAAGTTGCTAGTGTATGGCTGATACTGGAAACTCGGACGCTTTGTTTCCATATCTGGTGTAGTCTATGGTTAAGGTTAATATTGTTACTTCTGAAAATATTTTGCATGCCAATGCTGGTAACCAGGTTTTTTGTGGTGATGAGTCCTAGTCTTGTAATAGCATCATGGCAACTGGTAATGGGGTTAACGGTTCTGTATAGCGGGCCATTGACAATTTGGATTAACTTTGAAGAAATCACAGGGTCAAGACTGACTATTTTAGCGGTATCTCTAATACCGATATCTTTTTGAACAGCGGTTCTTAGTTTAAGTGCTACATCTGGTAGGCTGGGAATAACTAGTTCATTTTGTTTAAAGTGCTTGTATAGTTTTTTAAAGAATAAGTTATCCCGTAAGTTTTCGGGGATGTCATCTTCATTCAGTAATGAATTGCGTGGATTGGTAGAGCCTTGTTGAAGGGCTTTTTGTTGGAAATGAATAATACTGACAGAAGATTTTGCAATTGCGGTACATTGGTGTTGTGTGTCACTGGATAAAGGATAGCAGGCCTTAAATGATGACGATTCAATTTTATAGCCACAGCCATTCTTTGTTTCTATATAGTGCCTGAACGGAAAAGCATAAAGCTGAGCGAGGCCCACAAAATGTTGACTCAGACTGCGTACTAGCCATTTCAAAATTCGCCAAACACAGACGCAAAGCACCATTTTTCTGTCCACATGGCGTTAAAAACCATT
>JBJPGG010000092.1:0-10022 GCA_048595505.1 Methylococcaceae bacterium | reverse complement strand
TTGAAAGGCACTACAAAAGGCACTACGCATAAAAAAGCCCGTAACGAAAAATCGCTACAGGCTTTATTCTATATGGCTCCCCCGGACGGGCTCGAACCGCCGACCTAGTGATTAACAGTCACCCGCTCTACCAACTGAGCTACAGGGGAATAATCTTTGGTAACAACAATGGCGCGCCCGGAGAGATTCGAACTCCCAACCGCTCGGTTCGTAGCCGAGTACTCTATCCAGCTGAGCTACGGGCGCCGTGTTGATCCGTATATTGTACATATTACCAATTTTATTGTCAACTAATTTATTGCAATTAATTAACTAATAATGGCGGAGAGTGAGGGATTCGAACCCTCGATGGGAGTCAAAGCCCATACTCCCTTAGCAGGGGAGCGCCTTCGGCCGCTCGGCCAACTCTCCTAAAACTTTTTACTCTTCAGACCCTGTTAAACCTTCCGACTCTGATTGCTCTTTCTTGATTCTTTCGTATATTTCTTCTCTATGCACGGATGTTTCTTTTGGTGCATTAATACCAATACGAACTTGATTACCCTTTACCCCTAAAACAGTGACTGTAACATCATCACCTATCATTAAGGTTTCTCCTACTCGTCGAGTTAAGATAAGCATAATATCTCCCTACGTTTCCATTTAATTTTACTGCTTTACACAGCAACCTACCAAGCTGTCCATTATATCTAATTTGAAGAAAAAATAAAATCAAAAATTTTATTCTTCTTCCTTACCCAGTTTAAATGCCTTATGTAAAGCACGAACAGCAAGCTCTAAATATTTCTCATCTACAACCACAGAAATTTTAATTTCTGAAGTTGAAATCATTCTAATATTAATTCCCTCATCTGCCAAAACTTTAAACATAGTACTTGCAATACCCGCGTGTGAACGCATACCAACGCCTACAATCGATATTTTGACTATACTGTCATCGCCAGTAACTTGTTTCGCACCTAAATCTTTACAAATTTTCTCCAATATCTGTTTAGATTTTTGATAATCATTACGATGAACAGTAAAAGTAAAATCTGTTGTTTCATCAACCCCAATATTTTGGATAATCATATCAACTTCAATATTCTTATCAGCAACTGGACATAGGATCTTGGATGCTATTCCAGGCAAATCAGGTACACCTGTCATTGTTAGTTTAGCTTCATCACGGTTAAATGCAATACCTGAAATTAAAGCTCTTTCCATTTGTGATTCCTCATAGGTAATCAGTGTGCCATTACCTTGTTTAAATGATGATAATACTCTGAGTGCGACATTATACTTGCCCGCAAACTCCACCGCTCTTATCTGTAATACTTTTGACCCCAAACTGGCCATTTCCAGCATTTCCTCAAAAGTAATTTTATCCAGTCGTCTGGCTTTCGGCTCTACTCTTGGGTCAGTTGTATACACACCGTCCACATCTGTATAGATATGACATTCATCAGCCTTCAAAGCAGCAGCCAAAGCAACAGCAGTGGTATCCGACCCACCTCGTCCTAGTGTTGTAATGTTGCCATGCTCATCAATACCTTGAAACCCAGCAACTACCACCACCTTCCCAGCATCAAGATCCTGTTTGATTTTAACATCATCAATCTCTCTAATTCTGGCTTTGGTATGCGTACTATCAGTCAAAATTTTAACCTGTCCACCGGTATAAGAACAAGCCGGGCAGTCCAAATCATGCAAGGCCATGCTTAACAAAGACATCGTGACCTGCTCACCCGTGGAAAGCAATACATCCATCTCTCTATCATTAGGTTGTGTCTGCATTGCTTGTGCCATCCCAGTCAAACGATTAGTTTCACCACTCATTGCTGACACGACAACAATGAGATGATGACCCAAATCACGCGCTTTCTTTATTTTTTCTGCAACTGCTTTTATTCGCTCAACCGAACCTACAGAAGTACCACCAAATTTATAAACAAATACTGCCATTTTTCTTTAAATTTTAAACTCTATGAACCAGGGAAATAATTATATACTTTTTATTTCATAGATATTAACAAACCACAGGTCAACCTAGCACTAAGACGTGAGGCTTTAGCCTCACATCCAGCAATCAACCTGTGATCGTTCATAACCATGCTTTAATTTAACTGCTCTTCCACCCAAGCAGGGACTAGTTTTAATGCCTCGTCCAAACCCGATGGATCAGTACCACCTGCTTGGGCCATATCAGCTCGCCCTCCCCCTTTGCCACCCACTTTGGTAGCCACAGAGTTAACCAGATCACCGGCTTTTAAGTGATTAGTTTGATCTTTGGTAACACCGGCAATCAAACTCACCTTACCTGCTTTAACAGTCGCCAACACAACTGCGGCACTGCCTAGTTTGTTTTTTAGCTGATCAACCATATCACGCAAAGCTTTTGGGTCAACATCATCCAATCTTACTGCCAACACTTTGATGCCATTAACGTCTATAGCTTGAGCACTCAACTCTCCTCCTGCAGAACTAGCCATTTTGGACTTTAATTTATCCAGCTCTTTTTCCAGCAGCTTATTTTTTTCTATTATTTGCTGCACTTTGCCAACTGCTTTTTCTGCAGAACTTTTCACCAAACTAGCAATTATAGAGAGTGCTTTATCTCGATCTTCAATCCAATCCAGACAAGCTTTACCCGTTACCGCTTCAATCCGTCTGACCCCGGAAGCCACACCTGTTTCACTAACGATTTTAAAACAACCAATATCACCTGATCGTTTAACATGTGTACCACCGCAAAGCTCAATTGAAAACTCACCAATCTTTAACACTCTAACTTCATCACCATATTTCTCACCAAATAACGCCATAGCCCCCGCTTTAACAGCGTCATCTTTAGCCATAACTTCAGCAGAAACAGAATTATTCATCCGGATCTGTGCATTGACAAGTGATTCAATAACACTAATTTCATTCGCCGTCATCGGTTCAAAATGTGAAAAATCAAACCGTAATCTTTCCGGGTTTACTAACGAGCCTTTCTGAGATACATGCTCACCTAATGTCTGTCGTAAAGCAGCATGCATGATATGCGTAGCAGAATGATTGAGCTCTGTTGCCAACCTGTCTTCAGCATTAACATGTCCCTCACAAGCCTGCCCGTTATTAATAACACCTTGAACTGCCTTGCCCTTATGTAAAAAAAGACTACCACCCTGCTTTTGAGTATCGCTTACCTCAAACACAGAACTTCCTATTTCCAACCAGCCATTATCTCCAACTTGGCCGCCCGACTCAGCATAAAAAGGTGTTTGATCCAACACAACCACCCCCTCTTCACCTTCCTGTAAAACATCAACTGCCTGACCTTTTACATACAAACCAACAACATGCGCCGAACCCTCTAATCCATGGTAGCCGATAAAATCTGTTTGACCATCATGCTTGATATCCTGATCATAATCCGCGTCAAATTTACCACCTGCTCTTGCCCTTTCTCGCTGAGCAGACATTTCTATCTCAAAGCCAGCATGATCAACTGTTAGCCCCTGCTCTCTAGCAAAGTCAGCTGTTAAATCAACAGGAAAACCATAGGTATCATATAACAAGAATACAATATCACCCGAAATCACCTTGCCTTGGATTTTAGTGACACATGATTCCAAAACTTTCATACCCTGCACTAAAGTCTCTGCAAAACGTTGTTCTTCTTTTTTTAAAACAAGTTCAACTTGCTCTTGCGCTTGTACGATTTCTGGAAAAGCTTCACCCATTTCAGCGACTAAAGGAGCAACCAGCCTATAAAAGAAAACATCCTGACTGCCTAATCGATATCCATGGCGAATTGCACGACGAATAATACGTCTTAATACATAGCCTCGCCCTTCATTTGAAGGCAACACCCCATCTACCACCATAAAAGCACATGAGCGAATATGATCGGCAATAACCCTGAGAGAGCTATTCGTTAAATCTGTAATGCCTGTTAGTTCAGCTGCAACTTTTAACAGATTTTGAAACAAATCAATTTCATAATTATTATGACAACCCTGTAATACAGCAGCAATACGCTCCAAGCCCATCCCGGTATCTACAGAAGGAGCCGGTAACGGGTGTAACAATCCATCTTTATCCCGGTCATATTGCATAAACACCAGGTTCCAGATTTCTATGTATCTATCACCATCTTCTTCAGGGGTTCCTGGTGGACCACCGGCAATCTCTTCACCATGATCATAAAATATTTCAGTACAAGGTCCACACGGACCTATATCTCCCATAGACCAGAAATTGTCTTTTGCGCCAATTCTTGAAAACCGAGTCGGATCAATTTTAATATCTTCCAGCCAAATAGCTTCAGCTTCCTGGTCTTCATCAAAAACAGTAACCCAAAGTTTTTCTGCAGGAATCCCAAGTTCTTTAGTTAAAAAATCCCAAGCAAAATGAATGGCATCCTGTTTAAAGTAATCACCAAAACTAAAATTACCCAGCATCTCAAAAAAAGTATGATGCCTTGCTGTATACCCAACATTTTCCAGGTCATTATGTTTACCACCAGCACGTACACAGCGCTGTGTAGTGGTTGCTCTGGTATAGTCCCGCTTTTCACGACCTAAAAACACATCTTTAAATGGCACCATGCCTGCATTTGTGAACAACAAAGTAGGATCATTGCCAGGAACAAGTGAACTGGAAGGCTGAACAGAGTGCCCATGCTTTTTAAAAAACGCTAGGAAGGCAGCACGTAACTCTGCACTGGTCATTTTTTTCATATTATCTAACTAAATTGATATATTTTATCGTAGTCCTAATAGATCAAAACTACATAGTCTGTTTATAAAGTGTTTTTATTATTTCATGACTAAAACCGCGTTGCTGTAAAAAACGACTACGCTTTTGCCATTCTTTATTAGACAAGCCATTATTGTCTGCGTATTTTTTATCATAAACCTGTTCTAATATTTCAAACCAACTATCGGCCAAATCCAAAACTACCGTTTCTAAATCAAACGCCTCGATACCTCTCTGCCGTAATTCATAGCTGATTTTTATAGGGCCATAACCTTTTTTTATCCGGTATCTGGCATAAGCTTCTGCAAACCGGTCATCACTTTGCCAGCCTTCATCCACCAACCCATCAACAACACCTTGTGACTCCAACCTATCAAAGCCTTTAGCCGTTAATCTAGTCAGTAATTCTAATTGGCTATATTCCCGCCGAGCTAACAATCTTAAACAGATTTTTCTGATTTCTTTGTGTGACTCACTTTCTGTCACTACTAAGACTATTCTTTAGAACCCTTAGAATTCTTAGGATCTTCAGCAACGGGTTCTTCAGCCTTATCACTCCCAAAAACTTCAGCCCGTATCTTATCTTCTATTTCCTGGGCTTTTTTCGGATTGTCACTTAGAAATTTTTTAACATTCTCTTTGCCCTGGCCAATTTTTTCATTGCCATAGCTATACCAAGAACCGGCTTTTTGTATAAAACCATATTTCACCCCCAGGTCAACCAACTCGCCTAAAAAGGAAACACCTTCACCATAAATAATTTCAAATTCTGCCTGTTTAAAAGGCGGTGCAATTTTATTTTTAACAACTTTAACACGGGTATCATTGCCGATGATTTCATCACCTTTTTTAATTGCACCGATACGTCGAATATCCAAACGCACAGAGGCATAAAATTTTAGCGCATTACCCCCTGTTGTGGTTTCAGGATTACCAAACATCACCCCAATTTTCATCCTTAACTGATTAATAAAGATAACCAGAGTATTAGAGCGTTTGATATTAGAAGTCAATTTCCTTAATGCCTGCGACATCAACCTGGCTTGTAAGCCCATATGGGAATCACCCATATCACCTTCAATCTCAGCTTTAGGTGTTAAAGCAGCAACAGAATCAACCACCACCATGTCAACAGCTCCAGAACGTACCAACATATCGGTAATTTCCAAAGCCTGCTCACCCGTATCAGGCTGAGAGATCAACAATTCATCCAGATTAATACCAATTTTCTCGGCATAAGCAGGGTCTAGTGCATGCTCAGCATCAATAAAGGCAGCCGTGCCACCCAATTTTTGCATTTGTGCAATAGTTTCAAGTGTCATCGTTGTTTTACCTGATGATTCCGGCCCATATATTTCAACAACACGGCCACGAGGCAAACCACCACAACCTAATGCGATATCCAAGGACAAAGATCCCGTAGAAACCACATCTATCCCTTTGGTAGATACATCTCCCATACGCATTACAGATCCCTTACCAAACTGCTTTTCGATCTGCATTAGCGCTGCACCCAACGCTTTCTTTTTGTTATCGTCCATTTTACGCCCGTGCCTTACATTTAAGTTCTATTTAACACCCCAAGTAAAAACTGGTCGTTTTTGAGCTGTTAAAAAATAACTGACCATTATCCCATAGAGCTACAACTTTTGATAAAAAACTTAAGTTTGCTTCGCAAAAGTTATGCTTAATTTAAATCAATTTCATTTTTTTTAAAACCGTCACACGCTTGTCACATTCAATTTGTATTATTTGTTCAACTTTTACCACAAGTTGCATAACCGCAACAGATAGTCTAACCTAATACTTAAACTAATAAGAATATATCATTGATAAATATTAACTTTAATTTACATGGACAACTAAAATGAAAAAACTTACCACAGGCATTAAAACTGCACTGTTAGCAGGAGCAGCTTTATCAGCAACGTCAGCATCTGCTACTGATAAAGAATTATTGGAAACTTTATATCAAAATGGCGTTTTAAACCAAGCACAATTTGAGAAATTATCTAAAAAGGCTGATGAAAAAGAAGCAGCATCCAACACTGCCAACATAAGCCCTGAACTAGCAAAAGCACTTGATTGGGCTTCGCGGGTTAAAATTGGCGGAGACATGCGTTTCAGACAAGAAAACATTGATACAGACATTGCTGGCAAGGGTGTTAAAGAATCACGCCAACGTATTCGAGCTCGTTTAAAAGTAGCCGCTAAAATCAATGATGAAGTTGATGTAGGCTTTCGTCTGGTTACAGCAGGTGGACAAACTTCTAGCAACGAAACATTAGAAGGTTCATTTGGTGGCAAAGATATTTATTTTGATAGAGCGTACATCAACTGGCACCCTGATTTCCTAAACGGCCTAACAGCCTCTTTCGGTAAATTCAAACAACCTTGGTACAACGTATCTTCTGACGGCTTAATCTGGGATAGCGATGTAAATCCAGAAGGTGTTGCCCTTTCATATAAAACAAAAGTAGGCCCGGTTAAATTAGTAGCAACTGGCGGTTATTTTATCCTGGAAGATGGCGACACCATGAGCGGAAAAAGTTCTAACGACGGATTTAGTGATGATTTAAACATGTACCATGCTGGACTAAGTGCAACTATGAAACTCACTGATTCCATCAAAGGTAGCATTGGTTCAAATGCGTATATTTATAACAAAGAAGAAAAACTACAACAAGGCGCACCTAAAACCAATTTAGAAAACGAAAGTATGGAAATCTATGAGGTTGCTGGCAAACTTGACATTGACACCGGCATATTACCAGTATTTTTTCTTGCTCAATACGCTACCAATGCATCCGCTAAAAGTGGTGAAGACACTGCATGGCTAGCAGGTTTTGGTGGAAAATACGGCCCCTTTAAACTGGCCTACAACTACCGTGACACTCAAAAGAATGCAGTTGCCGACACCTTTAACGACTCAGATTTTTCTGCGGGTGCCGCTGCTTCCAGAGGTCACAAAATTAAAGGAAGTTATAAAATCAGCAAAAACTTTTCTACTGGCCTAGCTTATTTTGCCGCAGAACAATATGACGGTATAAATGTAGAGACTTTCCAGTGGGACTTAAAAGCTAAATTCTAAAGACTTGCTTTAGTTCCATAGCTACAAAAAAAGCCCAGCAGATTCATTTCTACCGGGCTTTTTTATGTCAAAAACTAAACCTCTCTACCTAACAAATCAGCCACCTTGGCATCCCCCACCCCAAACACCTCAATTCCATTCCTGATTTTAGCCGAATAATGTTCGTGTAAATGACCATGAAATACCTTTCGTACCCCCATTGCTTCTGCCAATTGGTCAATCGCAATAAAACCATGCTTATGGCTTCTTGGTGCCTCATGAGTCACTAAAATATCTGCTTTTAACTTTTTAAGCTCTGCCCATTCGTCATACCAGATTGCGGATTGATATTTTAAAGACAACCCTGCAGAATTAGCACCTGACGAAGGATGCCTTAAATAATGCCGCTTACTCTTCCACTTAGGATGACGAGGTGGATACCAGACTCGCCCTAAGAATATCCCTCCTAAGCCAGCAATTCTAACACCTGCAATGTCTTTAACTTTAAGATGTAGACCCTGCCCCGCCAACTGAGAAGAAAAAAGATTGTTGTAGTGTAGAGGCTGTTCAAAATCATGATTCCCAGGAATCCACCAAACTTGAGTGTGATCCACAATTTCCTTAAGATAGGCTTCCAATGGTTTTTTTAAATCATAATCACCCAACATAACAACAGCAGCAGGATGATTTTTTTTTACCGCAGCAATCAACGGATCAAAGTCTCCGTGAGGATCTCCTGCAAATAAAATTTTATTGTCCGCTGTCATAAATGGGCATATCGTTGATGGGTCAAGTAGCTATTATACTTTGTGCAAATAACAGATGTTTGCTGTATTTTTGAGATCAAATAAAACAATGCATATCAACCTGTTTAATCTGATTATCAGCTGATGAGATTAACTGTATTTTATTAACGCGTGATAATTTCTTAATTTCCAGTTCACGCCTACTGGCTGAACTCCTGTCATGATCATTTTCTTGATAAACCAGCTCTCTGGGTTTTCGACCACGGAAGTATTTAGCCCCCTGCTGCACAGCATGTTGCTGATAACGCTTTGCTACATCAGTACTTATACCTGTATACAAAGAGCCATCAGAACAATGGATAATGTATACCGACCATTTATTCAAAATATCATACTTCACACATTCACAAACGGAAACTAAACTATTGAATTACTCAGCTTTCTTATTAACTTTCAAATTAAAAACCACAGCACAACAGACAGAAACAACGATATAAGCATAGCGAACAACGTACATTAATACCGTGCTTCTACTATGCATTGCCGCATCTTTAATACTCGGGTTAATAAAATAAGTCCAAATCAAAGCAACTATAAAATAAACAACAAACCCAGCGACAGCCCAATGCAAAGGATTTCTCCCGGTATTTTCAGCAGTCTTATAGAACCACACAAAAATCAAAATAGCCGCTATAGAACCAATAATCATAATACGTTCCTGTCAGAGTTTTTCTAAGTTTAATAATACAGGGTAAAGACCCTGCACACTAATTCAAATTTGCTATTCCGGACCCACCCCATATAACCCTTTATTTAGCATGTATAAATAATGGACAATTAAAGTACAGTAATGGTATAACAAATAAATCTTTTTTATCCTTTTATGCACGTGGACTTAAAAACTTCCTGATCTCAATTCTGAGACACAAGCCATTTAGATAATCATTAATTTAACCAACATTGAACCTAGAAAAATCAGTTGATTAGTATTCATTTAAAAAATATCTTCCGTCATGAAAGATAATAAAAAACATGAAACAGACAGGAAAATGATAATAAGAATAAGCAGAAACTTTATCCTTCTGTTTATTTTTATACAACTTTCCGACACTTTATTTGACTGGTTCCTGGGACTACTTGATTTGGCTTTTGACGGCATTCATTTAATCATTGAATCGATCGAATATTCGATCGAACTTATCCTGGAAAACATCCTAAACACCAATCATCAGCAAAGTGAAATCATTATTGTAAATGTCACAATACTGATTGCCCTTTATCTGACATACCTGATAATCCGCGCTCTACCCCGAATTTATCTTCGCTTAATAAAAAAATTAGAACACTCTATAAACCATCAAGTCATCAACTGGCAAGCGATGTCACTAACCAGTAAAATCAAATGGATCACAGCTTATAGCATAGGTAGTTATTGTCTTTTGTTTTTAATTACGCTTTAAGCCTGATTGGCAAATACGATA
>JBJPGG010000091.1:0-15351 GCA_048595505.1 Methylococcaceae bacterium | reverse complement strand
AAGGAGAATCTATGCGAAAAACACAGTCAAATTTGACTGATGGTGAACACTTAGAGGTAAAATAACCAAAATCCAATGCGTGAACAAGGGAGGTGTTCACGATGGTAATTATGAGCGTTCACGATCATAAGAATACGCAGGTTCTGGGTAGTTGAAGTCATCTGATTTGTTGAAGTACTAACAAGAGGTAAAAAAGTCATGATTACTTTATATCAATTTTCTCCGGTTTGGGGTATTCCTAATCTTAGTCATTTTTGTGTGAAGGTAGAAACCTATTTACGAATGACAGGTGTACCTTATCAAGTTGTTGCTACACTACCGTTAAAAGCGCCACGGGGGAAACTACCTTATATTGAAGATAAAGGAAACAAAATTGCAGACTCTAGATTTATTATTCGTTATCTGCAAAGCCAATATGGAAATACAATGGATGATCATTTAACCGACCTGGAGCGAGCAACAGCCAAGGCATGGCAACGGTTAATTGAGGAACACTTGTATTGGCTGAGTATGTATACACGTTGGAATTATAGTGATACCAATTGGTTGCAGAATAAATGTGCTATTTTCAGTGGTCTCCCCATTTTTGTTCGGGACTGTGTTGCCCTGGCTTATCGTAGGTTAATAAAAAAACAGATTTATGGTCAAGGTACAGGGCGATTGAGTGAAGAAAATATTGATGACTTAGCCGCGGAAGATGTGTCTGCCTTGGCTGTTTTTTTAGCAAATAATGATTATTTTATGGGTGATATTCCGAGTACTGTGGATGCGACGGTTTACGGTTTTTTAATTAATATAATCGCTTGTCCGATTGAGTCACCGTTAAAAAACAAAGTGCTGGAAGAGAAATTGTTGGTGGCTTATTGCCAGCGTATGCAAAGTCGTTATTTTCCTGAATGTGGGGATATCTCACTATAATGTTGATAGCTTGCGGTATATCACGGACAAACTTATACGCACTAATGCGCCATTACAATTCAACAAAGGGAAGTATTCGTAAGTTGTTATGATGGGCTCATCTAATTCTCACTCTGTATACAGCAACTCATGTCTGGACACTAGAGTAGTACCATGTGTTGTAATTGATAGAAGCAACAAGCAATAAAAAAATCAGGGTTGAAAAATTAGTGAAATAAGTGTTATTTCCCTATATCAGATTAGAAAAAGCCGGACTGCCGAAGATGACATAGAGAATGTTATGTAAGTGGTTCGGTTTTTTTGCTTTAAACTTCTTGTTCAAATGACAGTGTTGGGACACCAACAAACTCAACTCTATTAAAGGTTTTACTAATAATGAATAAAAAAAATCATTCCAATCTTATGCCTTCTATGCGGCTTAAGCACTATTGAATGAGCAACACTCAATAGCGAATTAACGTGACCATATCGTGCACAGCCTGATAAGAATGGCGGTTGTCGTGGATCTAATCCGGCACAGGGTTGTGTTTATCCAATATGTAGAAAACTGTTCAGCCAGCTTTCTTATAATACTTCGGGTACCCTAAGATCCTTAATTTATGTGCAGTATTGGTCTTGGATGGTATTTTTTATGTTGCCAAAATTATTTTTTTAAATTTTTCAATATGTTCTAACATTATGTCCACTAGCTCAGGATCAAATTGAGTGCCTCGATGATTTTGAATATAGTTGATAGCTTCATTGGTATTCCAAGCATCTTTATAACATCTCTGATGTGTTAACGCATCAAATACATCTGCCAATGCCACAACCCGTCCGTATATGTGAATACCGGTTTTTTTAAGTTGTCTGGGGTAGCCTTTGCCATTCCATTTTTCATGATGTTCGTGCGCAATAATAGAAGCAGCTTGACCCAGTTTTCGTTTACAACCAGATAACAGTTTATAGGCATTAGTGGTATGGCTTTTCATGATTTCAAACTCTTCTTCGGTATAGCGTCCTGGCTTGTGAAGAATTTTATGAGGAATTGTCATTTTGCCAATATCATGCATGGGTGAAGCATGGAATAATATCTCTTCATCCTCTTCATTTAGAGCAGGATGATAATGTGCTAGTAATGAAGAAATTTCAGCCACCCGTTTGATATGCTTCCCAGTTTCATCTGAAGTTGCTTCCATTAATTCGGTTAATACCCAGATAAATTCCTTCTGATTATGTTCAAGTTCAGAAAAAAGTCTGTTTTGCCCTTCTACTATCTTGTTCCCCAAGATAATAGTATTTTCCTTAAATAGCGTGTTTTTGCGATACAGTTGGATATGGGTTCTGGCTCTTGCTAATAATTCTTCGGCATGAAAGGGTTTGCTTATATAGTCTACTGCTCCATACGCGAAACCTTTACTGATGTCATCCACATCTACTTTTGCAGTTAAAAAAATAATTGGGATGTCATGTGTTCTAGGGTTTTCTTTAATTTTTTGACAAACTTCAAAACCATCCATTTCAGGCATCATAATATCAAGTAAAATCAAATCAAACCCTGTTACCCCTTCATTCTGCTCTAACAGGGCTAATGCTTTCTCACCATCTGTTGCATAAGATAAGTCATAGCTCTCTTCTTTTAGGATATTCATGGCAACCTGAATATTATCTATGACATCATCAATGATCAGAATATTTACGTCGGTCTGAACATTATGGACGATATTATTGACAAGATAGTTGTTGATATCATCTTTCATTTTCTAAATTATCATCTGGGTTAAGTGTGTGTAGTGTAGCGTATCATTATACAATTTGAATGTCTTTTTATGGTGCTTTATTTCGCAGTTTTATCTGCTCAAGCCGCCCGATTAATTGAGGATAATCGTTTAAAGAACTTTTAATGGAAGCAATATCAAAACTGTCTAGTCCATTATTTAGTTGTTCTGCATATTGCTTTATTAAACAAACTGGGTATTGTTTTGCAATACCAATAACAGCTTCAGCAAACGTTTTGTTTACTGACATTGTATTGTTTCTGCAAGCTGCATTGCATTGTTCAGTCAGTTTTTTCAGTTTTTCCAGGGCATCTGGTAAACATTCAAGTTCGGCATTGCTCAGTACAATTTCTTGTTGACTCGCTTTCTTATCTTCTACTTCATCAAAATCTAAAAACTTGCATATTTCATTGATTAATTCAGATTTTAGAACGGGTTTTTTGAGAAAGCCATCAAAATATTTTCTGTTAAATGATTCGAATTGATTGACCATCACTGAGGCAGTTAAAGCAATAATAGGTACACTAGAAAAGGCTTTAATTTCCTTAGCGGCCTGATTACCATCCATTACCGGCATTCGAATATCCATCAGGATAAGGTCGAATTGCTGTTGTTTTACAAAATTAACAGCTTTCAGCCCATCTTCTGCTTCGATAATCTTAAGTGGCGTATTGACAAAGTTTTGTAATATCAAGTCACGGTTATTTGTGACATCATCAACAATTAAAATCGAGCCCGAATGGAATTTTACCTGCATCGACGAATCAACCTTTTTAATTTCTTTTTCTATTGCAATAGACGAAACATCAACATTGCTTAATTTAATGGTAAAAGTTGAACCAACATCCTGTAGACTTTGTAATGAAATTTTTCCTCCCATCAATATGACAAGGCGTTGACTAATAGACAAACCTAAGCCTGTCCCTCCATATTTTTTGGTATCCTGGCCACTGCTTTGCTCAAATGCCTGAAAAACAAGATGTTGTTGTTCTTCTGAAATACCAATACCAGTGTCTTGTACATCAATCCACAAATCCAACTTACTGCGAATTTTATCTTCGTTTTCAGTGCGAGCTCTTACTCGAATAGTTCCTTGATGGGTAAATTTAACGGCATTACCGATTAAATTAAATAAAATCTGACGCAAACGCAGTCCATCCAACATCAAGCTGTTTGGAATAGCTGAATCAATTTCCATCACAAAATCTAGATTTTTTTCTCGCATTTTTAGCATAAAAATAGAGTTTAACTCAGAAAATAGCTCATGCGGATTACATGCTGTCTTTTCTATCTCAAATTTTCCAGATTCTATTTTGGATAAGTCCAGAATATCATTAATTAAAGTCAGTAAATTATGACCTGCTGATTGAATGGTTTTAGCAAATGACTTAAGTTTAGGTTCTTCAATCTGCTCATTTAATAATTCAGTAAAACCAATAATGGCATTCATCGGAGTTCGGATTTCATGACTCATATTGGCAAGGAATTCTGATTTGGCTTGATTCGCAGCTTCTGCAGCGTTTCTTGCCTCATTCAGCTTATCTTTAGTGATTTCCAGTTTCTTCGTTGTTTGTCGACTTTTTCTATAACTTAGTAGGATCATAACTATCAGCACACCAACCACCGCAAGTGCGGCACTGATGACATTGATGAATAAGTCTTGCGACTGTATTTTTGTTCCCTGCTCCTTAATCTGCCTGTTTTGTCTTTCAAGAAAATCAGCATTCTTTTGAATCTCTACTACCAGTTGACTAATCTCTGACTCTTTCTTTTTAAGGCTGACTTTTTTCTTATCTAGCTCCACTCTGGAGGCTTGGACTGATTCCGCATTATTACTTAAGGTCGCTGTTAACTCAGCCACACTTTTCTTAAGCGTCTCTAACTGCTTACTTTCATCGATAACTCTGGCCTTTTGTTGCTCTAACTCTCGCGTTTGAGCGATCATCTGTTTTCTTTGCAGGGTAATCTCGGTTGCATACTGTGCGATTCGGCTTTGACGTGAGGCTATTTCCTCAAGCTGCTGCTTAATCGTTGCTTGAAGCATTTTCTTTTCAAGTGCCTGAGTACTGATTTCTTCCTGCTGCAGCTGCACCTTTGCTTTGCTTTCCTGTGTCTTGCTTTCCAGTTCTTTGAAGAGGGTTGCAACATCAAGCTCAGTACCGCCCACAAGAAGAAGATCTTTAGAAACTTTTAAACCCTCAAATACGGTATTCGGGCGATTTAATTCAAAAGTAATAGTACTGTCTGCTGAGGTTCTAAAATTGAGCATAACATTTTCCAGATCGTTACTATTGTCAGTAACAACGAGGGTATTTGAGTGCAGTAATGCCGATGTAATTTGATCTATTTTGGTATTTTTCGATTTAGCAATAATCAGAATGTGTGCATTTCTGGCAAGTTTAAGACGGGTAAACTTGTTAACGGTGATTGTTTTTCCACGGACTGATTTTCCGTGAATATTCGCACGTAGCTCGCGGTATAGCTTGTCATTATCACCGTAAAAACCAATCGTAATTTTAGAAATAGCGGCATCATTCTTCCACGTTACGAATTTGGCAAAGTTGAAGATGTAGGCGCCTTTAATTTGTTCCTGAGAATATGCTGCCCAAGCAATGTTTATTTGGTTTATTAGCGTTAAAGCCATCACGATGGGAATCAACCGCTGCACAACCAAACTTGTACTGCGTCTGATAAAAATTTTCTCCATGTACATCGTCAATAGGCTCAAGCAGTAAGAACGGAACTTTACTATACATCATCTTAACGTACTATTAAAAAGAGTAGCTAAAAGTGAATGACAAAGAAGGTTCTAGAGTCATATAAACACTTTGAGTTTGTCGAATAGCCTTGTTGTATTCGTCACCAAAAAGCCCCATAACATGATGCGCCGTTCCTTGAAGTCTGATGTTATCAGAAAACTGATAGCTTACATTTAGATTGAGAAACACGCTTTTGCCTAGGCTGTTATCATTTGTTTGAGCTAAACCAAAAAAATCAATTTGTTCTGAATAGCCACCCCAGTAATAGATTAAATCAGTCCCTACTGTTAACTCGTTATTAAAATCATAGCGAGCCTGAAGCTTGCTTATATGGTCAGACCAGAGTGAGAGCTCCTCTTCTTTTGTATAAATGGCTGGAAAAAATATCTCTTCTTTTGTATCTACATCAAGTAATTTTGTGTAACCGTGTGAAATGTCGAGGCGAAATTGCTCTCCCTGATAGTAAAGCTCAAGCTCAGCAAGTGCTTTTTTAAACTCGACCACTTGCCCGAAAAAAGTATCATTTACGGTTGTTTCATCGAAATAAGCAATGCTTAGGTTACTCCCCCACCCTTCGTTATGGTGCATCCATATAAGCTCAAAGCTATCCTGTTTCTGTTGTTCGGCATCATCGAAGAACGGATTGTTATCTTCAAGGGGTGCAAGAGGAAGGTTTTTATGTCCACGCTGAATGATAAATTTAAAGGTATTCATCTCTGAAGGCCTGTAAATAACAGTCAGTTTGGGTGAAAATGTGGATTCAGGTACCAGCTCATGCGTATCATAACGAAGACTGAAAAAGGTAGACCAGCTATTAGTTATCTGCCATTGGTGTTCTAAAAAGAAAGCGTATTGATAGACATCATAGGCTTCTCCATTAGTAAATTCTTTCGCATCAGTGTCAAGGTGTGGATAGCCAATATTAGTTGCCTTAATATCAGTAAATCTGTACTCAGCACCTAAGGCGATTTGGTGAGTACTCGTTGGCTTCCAATTTAAAATACCCTTAATTCGCGTATTCGTTTCTGCAACATTGCCCTGTGTATCGTCACCTGAATCTTGTTTGGAATAAACTTGGTTCCAGTCGTGGCTTAGTAAAGCCTTAAAATCAAGATCATCATTAATATGAAATGTTTTATCTAATGCTAGCGTTAATATCTCTTGGGTATCGTAATAGAAAATATCGTTGAAAAAAGGGTGGACTCCACCATGAAGCCCTCCTAAAGTATAGCGTGCCCAAGCATTGGTCGTATCATCATTATATTGCAAATGAATTTTTTGTCTGGGACGTGCCCCCCTGTACGATGTGGGTCGACCAGGAAAGTTATTCTGAACAAAAAAATCATCGTTCACATCATTATGAATATCAAAATCTGCACCTCTAACTTCTTCAATTCCCCAAAAAGCGTAGATTCCCTGATTATCGTTGAATTTATGTCCATACTGCATTTGTATGGAGCTAAACTCGTCAACCACCCCCTACCGCAAGGTGACTTTAGTGCCTTCAAAGGTATCGGCATTGTGAGTCGTTATGTTAATGACACCTGCATAGGCACCCGGTCCAAATGTGGCACTACCTGCGGAACGAATAACCTCAATATTGTTAATATCCTCCAAAGCGATTAGGTCATATTCGAAACGGCTACCTGTTTGCGCAGAGTCACGAGCATGCCCATTAACCATGATTAACATATACTGAAAACCAAGATTAATATTTCCTGCAAAATTGCCGCGCAACCCAAGCACTCCAGGCGATTGAGTTTTCTGAAAATTGGGCACATATGTTTCAAGTACTTCATTCAGGCTACGAGAACCTGATTGTTGAATCATTTTCTGAGTGATATAACTGTATGTATAAGGGCTCGAGTTCAGCTCAGTCTCAGTTAAACTCAGGGATGAATAGGTTATTTTCGATAATTGCGCAAAACTCATCGCATAAAGTTCCCCTGAAGGGGAGGCTGAAAATGCATAGTTAGAGAAGGCTGTTATAGATAAGAATAACGCCACGTATCTTTTTAACAAATTATTTATATTCATTTATTTCAAAAGGGTGAGGCTCTTAAGTATCACAGTAAACATATTGTAAACTGATTCTGATTCATTTCAGGTATTGTTTAATAGTAGACTTTTTCTGCAGCGTTTCTTCGTTGTTTGTCGATTTTTTCTATAACTTAGCAGGATAATAACTATCAGCACACCAATCACCCTAAGTGCGGAGTTTGTTGCGAGGTATTTATAGTAGTGAGGCTGATTTAATTTCAGATTACGAGCAAGGGGCTTTATCTGTCAAATTAGACTGTCTCGCAAACCATAGTTATGACGAAGCAATACAAAAGCTATGTGATGAGATTAATAGGACAGAAACCAAGTTTCCGCGAGATAAGGTGTTCTGAAACTATTGAGAAGTGCGAAGTTGTCGTGTGGTTTTTATTTTGTAATAAGAAGCATTTCTTTAGCATGTGCCAGGGTATTTTCTGTCATATTAACTCCTCCCAGCATGCGAGCAACTTCTTCAATTCGTTCCTCTGTGTTTAATAAGTTGACAGTGGATGATGTGGTTTCTGATTGATCTTTTTTAACGAATAAATGTTGATGAGCTTGAGATGCAACTTGGGGTAAATGAGTGACGCATAGTACTTGCCGGTTGTGGCTTAAGCTGCGTAGTTTCTGACCGACTATTTCTGCAATTCCACCTCCTATACCGGAATCGACTTCATCAAAAATCATTGTCGGTGTGGTTTTGTCGGTACTGGTAGTTACTTGTATGGCTAAACTGATTCTTGATAATTCACCACCAGAGGCAACTTTAGCCAAAGGTTTGGCGGGTAACCCGGGGTTGGCACTGACTAAAAAGTCGATGTTGTCATTACCATTTGCTTTTGGAGTATCATCATTGAGATGGGTTACGCTAACAAGAAAGTCGCCTTGAGGCATACCAAGTTCTTTTATCATTTCTGAAATCTTTACTTGTAGCTTGTTTCCATTTTTACTACGACTATCAGAAAGTTTGTTACTCAGTTGTTGGTAGGTAATAAGTAATTGTTTAACTTTTTCAGTGAGATCATCAATACGTTCACTGCTATGGGTGATGTTTTTAAGTTGTTGCTCCAGCTCAAGAGCAAGCTGAGGCATTTGTTCTGGGGGAATGTGATGTTTTCGACTAATGTCTTGAATAATGCCTATTTGGTTTTCCAGCCAGATTAAACGTTGTGGATCGGCTTCCTGGCTTTCCAGATAACGCCGTAATTGATGGGAAGCCTCTTCAACCTGTATTTGTGATTCTGTCAATAATTCACAGATTTCAGCTAATTCTGGTGAAAACTGAGCCAATTCAGTTAATGCAGAGATACTATGGCTTAGCATTTGGTTGACAGATTGCTGTTCATTTTCATAAAGAATATCCAGTTGGCTCTGGCCTTCGCTAAGAATTTGTCCTAAATTGGCTAATTTATTATGTTCTTCTGATAATGCTGGATAGTCATAGTTCTCAAGGTCAAGCTGTTGTAATTCTTGTAATTGATAACGTAACAGCTCTTCTCGTTCGACTTGATCTGAACTGGCTTTAATTAAACTATTTAATTCACTGTTGGTATGTTTCCAAGACTGATAGACCCCGTTAATTTCATTTAATAGGGTTTGGTTATTGGCAAAAACATCCAAGAGCTTGCGTTGTTGCTCTGTATCTAATAGGGTTAAATGCGCATGTTGGCCATGAATCTCTACTAACAGACTGCTTAATTGTTTTAAGGATTGTAGTGTAACTGGGCGGTTGTTAATGTAAGCTTTTGACCCTCCATCCTGATTAACTATGCGGCGTATGAAGCATTGGTGTTGGTCATTAAGGTCGTTGTCTTCTAGCCACTTTTTTGCCAGTGGTGCATCATTTAAATCGAAATCGAGGTTGATTTCGGCGCGTTTGGCGTTGGGGCGTACATAGCCTGAATCAGCTCTATTACCTAAAGCAAGGCCTAATGCCGTTAATAAAATAGATTTGCCTGCACCGGTTTCGCCAGTGAGAACAGACATGCCTTGGTTAAGTTCCAAGTTTAATGACTTAACAACAGCCAAGTCGATGATATTAAGATTTAATAGCATAGTTAAGTTGGGTATCCGCTGCTCCAGCTTAGTTTTTTCCGAAGAATATTAAAGAAATCATGTTTTTCTGGATGCAGGATTCTAATGGGGTTAGGTATTTTTTTAATTAAAATTTTATCGCTAATTAATACTTCGGGTATTTCCAGGTGATCACACGTGACTAAGGCGTTGATTTGTTTGGTTTGGCAGAAGGTGATTTCTATTTCTGAAGAATCGTCAATAACTATCGGTCTGTTAGAAAGTGTGTGTGGACTGATGGGGACTAAAACCAGTGCATTTAAAGAGGGGTGTAAAATCGGTCCACCGGCAGAAAGAGAGTACGCTGTTGAGCCAGTGGGAGTGGAAATAATTAAACCATCAGAGCGCTGGGAATTTAAATAAACGCCATTGATGTGGGTTACAATTTCAATCATGCTGGGTGTTACCCAGCGGTGTACTACCACTTCGTTAACGGCAGTTTCATGATGGATGACTTTACCTTCGCGAACGATTTCTGTGTGTAATAAATAGCGTTTTTCTTCTAAATAATTACCGTTTAGAATATTCTCCAGCTTATCCTGCATTTGTTCCGGTGATATATCAACCAGAAAACCAAGTCTTCCCAGGTTAATGCCAATTAATGGAATGTTATAGTCGACAATTGCTCGAGCTGCGCCTAAAAAGGTACCGTCACCACCAATGGCAATGATTAAATCACATATAGCACCCAAGGCCTCTGTTTTAGATGACTGAAAAGAGTCAGCAGGAAAAAGCTTGGCGCTGTCTGCATCAATGATAACCGTATAATTTTTTTGTTGTAGAAACTGATGTAAATTGGAAATTGTTTCTATAATACGCGGGTCGCTATCTTTGCCTATGATGCCAATGGTTTTAAAGTGATTGTGCATTACATTATTCAATTAACGGATAACAAGAAGTGGATTATACAATAGTACTGACAAGACTTTTTATTTAAACATGATTAAAAAGTTTTGCAAATTATCATAAAGAAATTATAATGGGCGGTTCATCGGAGTTTTTGCTCCATCCTTGCTTTACTACTTTATCAAAATATAAGTGGAAGGCTTAACCGAAAGGAGAAAATATGCGACATTATGAAATTATCTTTTTAGTCCATCCTGATCAAAGCTCTCAGGTTCAAGCGATGATTGATCGCTATAAAGCAACTATTGAAGAGGCGAAAGGTACAATACACCGTCTTGAAGATTGGGGGCGTAGACATTTAGCGTACCCTATCAAAAAAATTCATAAAGCACATTATGTGTTAATGAATGTTGAATGTGATCAGGCAACTCTGGATGAGTTGGAAAGTGGTTTTCGCTTTAATGATGCTGTTTTGCGTAGCATGACTATATTAAAGAAAGAAGCTGTAACAGAAACCTCTCTAATTGCTTCAGCAAATGCTGAGGAATCTAAAGCTGCTGAAATTAAAGCAGCGGAAGCTAAAGCAACTGCAGAAGCAGAAGCTAAAGCGGCGGTAGCAAAAGAAAAAGCTGCAGCGGCGGCAGCAGAAGAAGAAACAAAGACAGAAGAAGCGAAAGAAGATTCTGAGTAACTTTAAATAATAGGATTTAAGAGGATTATCATGGCAGCAAACATGAGACGTAAAAAAATGAGTAGTTTCGGTAACGAAAACTCTCCAGTGATAGATTATAAAAATCTTGATTTGTTAAGTGAATATATTTCAGAAACAGGAAAAATTGTTCCTAGTCGTATCACAGGAACACCTGCAAAGTATCAAAGACAATTGTCAGCAGCAATTAAACAAGCGCGTTTTGTTGCATTGTTGCCATTCTGCGACGCACATAAATAAGGGGTAGGCAGAAGTGAAGTTTTTAGCAGCTTATATAATGAGAGGCCGGATGCAGGCAATGATTGTTGCATCCTCTTTGGCCTTGTTATCTTTGCTTCTACCGCCCGTAAGTATTGTAAGTTCAGCTTCTGTTGCATTGGTTACGTTAAGGCGTGGCTGGTATGAAGGGCTTTATGTCTTACTATGTTCTTGTCTTTCTGCGGCAGTATTAGGGTTTTTTCTTTTTGGTAGTTTTCAGTTTGCTTTACTTTATGGGGCCGTATTATGGCTGCCTATTTGGCTGATTTCAACTGTATTGAGAGAAGGAAAACATCTGTCTGTTGCGGTAGAGATCGCTGTATTACTCGGTGTGGCGGGTGTCATTGGCTTTTATCTTTATGTCACTGACCCTGCATTGTTATGGAATACAATATTGAGTCAGATGGTTCAGCCTATGCTGGCCAGTGGTTCAGATATACCCGTGGATGAAGTGAAGCAATCAGTGAAAATGTTCTCTCATTATATGACAGGGGGCATTGCTGCAGGAACAGTGTATGGATTGTTATTTGGTCTTTTTTTGGCAAGATGGTGGCAGGCAGCACTCTATAATCCCGGTGGATTTAGGAAAGAATACCTAACACTTAAGGTACGCCCTAAAGTGGCTTCAGGTAGTCTTTTGGTACTGGCACTTGCCTGGTTTATGTCAGGTACAGTTTCAGAAATAAGCTGGAATATACTGATTATTTTTGTTGTATTGTATACATTTGTGGGCACTGCTATATTGCATACTGCTTTTTCAGTAATGAAAACGAAGCGGTTTATGGTGCCTTTTTTGTATATTACACTGGTGTTAGTTCCTCATATGATAGCTGTTGTGGTTGTGGTAGGAGTGATAGATGCATGGTTGGACTTACGAAGTAAAATTTCAAATAAAACGGGAACTTAGTGTTCTTGAATGTTCGATATAAAATCGATGTAAGGGGTAAGAAAAGATGGAAGTAATTCTTCTTGAAAAAGTAGCTAATTTAGGTAACCTGGGTGATAAGGTTACTATCAAAGCAGGCTATGGTAGAAATTATCTGGTGCCACAAGGTAAAGCGGTTCCAGCAACAGCTGATAAAATTAAGGAATTTGAAGCACGCCGTGCAGAGCTTGAGAAAGCAGCGGAAGCAAAACTTAGCGCAGCTAAAAAACGTGGAAATGCCTTAGAAAAAATGGAAATTGTGATCAGCCACAAAGCGGGTGACGAAGGTAAATTATTCGGCTCTGTGGGTACTCAGAATATTGCTGATGCAATTACTGAAGCTGGTGAAAAGGTCGAGAAGCATGAAGTTAGAATGCCTGATGGTGTGATTCGTCAGGTAGGAAGCTATGCTATTGACATTAATCTACACAGTGATGTGGTAGTCACTATGTCAATAGGTATTGCTGCTGAGGATTAATCAGATATGATCATCGTAACCGGAGGGGCAGGCTTTATAGGCAGTAACCTGGTGCTGGGTTTAAACCAGCGCGGTTACGATGATATTCTTGTGGTTGATAACCTGAGTAATGGAATTAAGTATAAAAACCTGGTTAATTGCCAGATAGCAGATTATCTTGATAAAAAGGATTTTCTGGAAAAACTACAGCAAGGGTTTTTTCGTGCTGAAACCATAGAGGCTATTTTTCATCAGGGTGCCTGTTCTACCACTACAGAGTGGGATGGACGTTATATGATGGAAAATAACTATGAATACACCAAGGTTTTATTTCATTATTGTCAGGCGCATAAAATTCCTTTGATTTATGCATCCAGTGCTGCAGTATATGGTTCTGATGTTAATTTTAAAGAACACAAACAATATGAAGGACCATTAAACGTCTATGGCTATTCAAAGTTTCAGTTTGATCAATATCTCCGGCGCTACCAAGATAAATTAACTGCTCAAGTTGTAGGTCTGCGTTACTTTAACGTATATGGCCCGCATGAAGAGCATAAAGGTAGTATGGCTAGTGTTGCCTACCATCTAAATAATCAAATAAAAGAGTCTGGTGTAATTAGGCTTTTTGAAGGTTGTGATGGCTATGGTAACGGTGAACAGCGACGTGATTTCATTTATGTTGGTGATGTGGTCGATATTAACTGCTGGTTTTTAGATAATCCGCAGGTTTCAGGTATTTATAATACCGGGACAGGTCGTAGCCAAACTTTTAATGATGTTGCTAATGCAGTGTTGGCTTATCATAAAACAGGAACGCTTGAATATATACCGTTTCCTGAGCACCTAAAAGGGTGTTATCAAAGTTTTACCGAAGCAAGCCTGGAGATTCTAAGAGCTTCAGGATGTGATCATCAATTTAAGTCTGTAGAACAAGGTGTTCGATTATATATGGAGTGGCTGAATAAACAGGATTAGTTACAATTAATCCCGTGTTCTGTTAACCAATAGCCATTTGTTAATAAAGACAGTCTAGATTGATGGATAGACTCGTTGTAGAGCGGACTTCAGTCCGCTATCAGCAGCACTTAGTAGAATAATGCAGCAGCTCAACCCTACAATATATAACTAAAGTTTCCAAGCTCTAGTATTTAGTTTTTAAAGGTATTTTATGCGATTATTTTATACCCTCCTGTTTTATTCGCTAGTTCCTTTTGTTTTACTTCGCCTTTATTGGCGTGGATTCAAGGCCCCTGAATATAGAAAGCGTTGGCTAGAGCGTCTTGCTGTATATAATACAAAATACGCAGACCAGGTTGTTTGGATTCATGCCGTTTCTGTGGGGGAAGCTGAAGCAGTATTTCCACTGGTTAAGCGACTACAAAAGCAATATCCTGCCGACAAATTTCTTGTCACAACAACTACACCTACTGGTTCTGCAAGAGTTCAGGCTGTTTTAGCTGATACTGTGGAACATGTCTATTTGCCTTATGATTTACCCCTAGTTGTTAATCGTTTTGTAACAATTTTTAAGCCCAAGATTGCCATTATCATGGAGAAAGAAATCTGGCCGAATCTCTATGCCCAGTGTGCTAAAAATAACATTCCATTGATGATAATCAATGCCCGATTATCAGAGAACTCAGCAAAAGGGTATAAGAAAATCTCTGCTTTAGTTAAACCCGCTCTAGAATGTGTCAACTGGATAGCAACTCAAACTGAAGAAGACAAGCAACGGTTTATAGAAATTGGTGCAAAAGAGTCAGGAATTAGTACGGCTGGAAATTTAAAATTTGACCTTGAATTAGATCAGGATATTATTCAACAAGCCAAAAAAATAAAAAGTGAAATGTTTTCAGGACGTTTTGTCTGGCTTATAGCCAGTACACATGACGGTGAGGAAATATTGTTTTTTGAGGTTTACTGTTATTTAAAACAGCAAATACCTGAATTGTTGTTAATGGTTGTACCCAGGCATCCGGAACGCTTTGAGCCAGTGAGACAACTGGCTGAAAAAAACCAGCTTAAGACATGTATGCGCAGCACTGGAAGCCAATGTACAGATGATACTGATGTGTATATAGCAGATACCATGGGGGAATTAAAGTTATTGTATGGAACCGCAGATGTTTGTTTTGTTGGTGGAAGCATGGTGCCTGTCGGAGGACATAATATTCTGGAACCTGCAGCAATGAATGTTCCTATTATGTTTGGTCCCTATATGGTTAACTTTAAGGAAATTTCTAAAAATGTTCTGGATTTGAATGCAGCGGTTCAATGCCCAGATAAACAAGCAATAATTGATAGTGTTATGCATTTATATAATGATGCAAGCTATAGAAATGAAATTGCATCTAAAGCCAATCAATTTGTAAAAAGTAATCAGGGTGCGACAGAAAGAATAGCCGGATTGATTATGCATCAATTAAAGGGTTTATAGTATCGAATTGTTTATTTTATGTTTATTTTATATTACCTAGATTCGCATAATAAGTGCACCACTCGTATTTGAAATCAAGATGGTTTTTTGTGTTAGATTTTATATCTAATACAAAAAATCATCAGCTTTTTTTGTTAAGACAGAGGCTGGTCGGCGATATAATCTCCGG
>JBJPGG010000090.1:0-3565 GCA_048595505.1 Methylococcaceae bacterium | reverse complement strand
AAAAATGGTTTTTAACGCCATGTGGACAGAAAAATGGTGCTTTGCGTCTGTGTTTGGCGAATTTTGAAATGGCTAGTACGCAGTCTGAGTCAACATTTTGTGGGCCTCGCTCAGCTTTATGCTTTTCCGTTCAGGCACTAGCTAGTGTAGTAGGTATCTACTTCTCCAGTAGGGATCCGCGCTCTTCTATCATCTAGCGCATAGGTATTTTTCCACGGAGTTCCATCTTCGTGCGTTAGCTCTCTTAACGCCCATGCGGAAAACCCTTTATATACATCCCAAGCTTTATTTAGAATAAGTATTGTTTGGTCTGTCTTTATTTTTGGCTCAAAAACAATGTTGTCATCAAAATCATATGTTGTAGCAAACAATTTAATTGGATTGTCACCATAATGCTTCATCTCGTGATAAACAGATGGCAAAACAGGGCCGTGCGTCCACGCCTCAAAAGACTCGTTGCCAGAAATTTCATTTCCTGTTAATGCCACTACCCAGCCGTAACCAATAAACATTAGTTTTTGTAACTTCATGTTGGTTATAGGTATTTTATCTGTTTTAGATTTTTCTATAAAGAAATTAGCCAAAGCCTGACTACACATTTCACTCACCGAATATTATGTTTTTATAAGTTCATGTTAGCAGTTTTTGTAAAAATATACTTGGCTTTATCGATTATTTATCATAACTACATATATAGGAGTGTGTTACCTTAGCATCAATCAGCTTTCCATTATCCACGATCAACATGGCATAAATCGGAACTGCTCTTGCTCTTTCTGCTCTAACGCTTCACATTCGTTTGAGTGAAATTAGAGAGGGTATAACCATGAATTAACCAGCCTGTTTTACACCCGAACTTGGCAAACCACTGGCTTATTTTCACCGCAACAAACTACGCATAAGAAGAATTTGGCTGGTTGAATGCCAAGTTATAAAAGCTTGGCAGTTCTCATGTTTGCTTCTCTGCTCTGCTTTTTGATTGGTAATCATTCAATATGCACTACCTCGGTGAGTCTAAAATAACTAAGAGATTTTTATAACATCAGTCTGAGAAAAATCATTACCCTTAAATAATAACGGCTGATTTAAGTGTTTTGCAGTCGCGTAACTACAGCAATCACCAAAATTTAATTTTGCAGGATGTCTTCCTTTTCCATAAGTTCTCCACGCGGTACGCGCCAATATAGCTTGCTGGGCATCAAATGCAATGACTGTAGGGACAATGGTTTTTAATAGCTCATCAAACTGAGTGGCACCTTGTTCCCCTTTTTTATATTCAATGACCATTGAAGACTCTACAATACTGACAGCACTGATGTAAATACTATCTGCATCAATCAATAGTTTTGTAAAATATTCTGCTTCAGGTTCCTTTAATAAAATAGCGATTAAAACAGATGAATCAACAACCACTACTCATCGCCCCATAAGCCCATTTCACTTTTTTCGTAACCTAAAATTTCATCGGCTGCTCGATGATCTAGTGTGGGTAAGTTAGAACATTTTTTAGCAATATTCATAATGGCTTGATATTTTTGCTTTTTGTTACTTGCCATAGATGTTATTTGTTTAGCCTGTTCTCTTAGTTTTTCCTCAAACTCGATTATTTGCTGTTGAATAACCGTTTCTGGTAAATTTTCAGGAATATTGATAGTCACTTGCATAAGTTTCTCCTTAATTGGCTTGATTATATACCTTGCTGGCTATAAGTTGTAATTATGTATTTTGGCTTATTCCACACTATATCCCAGACTCTTATATCCTGAAACTCGCTTTTCACTCATTCTGACCAGCATAGGGATTTCATCTACATAATCATAAATTAATACTTCTGTTTTGGCATGATGTAAGCGGTGCAATCTGCCAACATATTGCGCTAATGTCCCTTTCCAGGATACTGGCATTACTAGTAGTAAAGTATCTAACCGTGCATCATCAAAGCCTTCCCCTAGATAACGCCCTGTTGCAATCAATACACGCTCTTCATCATCGGGAATACTTTTTAATGTTTCCGCGATTTGTTTGCGTTGTTTTTGTCCTGTTCCTCCTTGTAGCACCACTACATTTTTAGCAAATTTATTGATTTTTTCTGCCAACAAAGTTACATGAGCCTTTCTTTCAGTAAGGATCAGAGGCGAGCGTTTATCTTTAAGCAATTGCTTTAAGTCATCAACAATCATAGCATTGCGTTTTTCACCTTCAATCAATGTTGCATACACTTTCTGGATAGTGGGTTGTCCATCCTGAAATTCAGCGTCTGATAATTGAAACCCCGTCTGTCTTTGAATAACACGATGATCAAACGGTCGGGCTAAAGCCTGTTTTTTAGCATCAACTTTATAGCGTATCGGCCCACATTGCATATACACAATAGGATGATGCCCATCTTTACGCGTTAAAGTAGCCGACAATCCTAATACATATTTGGCTTTACAGGCTTTTGCAACAGCCTCAAAACTGACGGCTGATAAATGATGACACTCATCAAATATCACTTGCCCATAGTCAGCCACTAAATCATTAACCTCTTGCTGTTTTGACAGGCTTTGCATGATAGCGACATCAATAATACCTGTTGGTTTTCTCTTACCACCGCCTATTTTTCCTATTTGTTTTTTATCAATTTGCAAGAATAGAGCAATACGCTCCAGCCACTGATCCATCAGCTGTCTACGATGAACAACAATCAAAGTGTTTACTCGTCTTTGGGCTATGATATACAACGCGATGACCGTTTTACCAAATGCTGTCGTTGCCGATAAAGTACCCATATCATACTGGCACAATTTTTCAACGACTGTTTTTTGTTCAGGGGTTAACTCCCCAAGAAACTCTATTGATTCAATCGCGTTTCCTGCAAAACGTTCATCTTTTATGCAGGCTTCTACTTTCAGTTCCTTTAGTAATGCTAACAGCTCATCAATGCATCCTCTGGGGAGGGCAATATGTTCAGAATAATTTTCTGCACAAGATATAATTCTGGGCTTATCAAAGGTTGATAATCGCATCGCCTGAGCTTTATAAAACTCTGGGTTTTGGAAAGCAGCGATTCGAATTATTTTGTTGTGTAACGGAGCAGACAATTTTTTCTTTTCTATAAATATCTGGCTGCCAATTACTAGATTAATTTTTTTCGGAAAGTCTCCCATATCAACCAATGTCTTATCTTTTCGAGAAGGTGACATTTGCCAAGGTTTTCCATTATCTTCTTCAATAGGCATCTTTACAGCTAAAATATTATTTTGTCTTTCTGCTTGATTGACCAAATGTGCTAACTCGAAAAGAGAAAGCTTTTTTAGTGTTGATAAATAAGCCCATTGATCTTCGTAGGGTATCAATTGCTGATTAACAAAAATGCTGTTGCCTTGTTCACGCGCTTTTTTCTGTAAAGGCAATGCTATCAGATTGCCAAAGCCACCTTTAGGTTAACGGTGTCCGTAATAATGTGTAGGGCAACCAATATTAATCAACATAGAGGTACAAGGATGACAGCCAAGGCAGGAATTTCAAAATTCAGTCATTAAAAATAAGCTGTATTTAGGGTGATTTCCCGGGACGGAAAGCG
>JBJPGG010000089.1:0-3157 GCA_048595505.1 Methylococcaceae bacterium | reverse complement strand
GATGATTCTGCTTTCTTCTGTTATCGACCAATTTGAGGCTGATTTCCTCAGCACCTATCAAGGCCAGATTCTGCCTGATCGACGAAAGGCGATGAATGCCCTTAAAATCTGCCGGACGCAATTTAGCCCGGTGATGCAGATCAGCTGTGCCGATTGCGATAACCAACGCTTTGTTCCTCATTCCTGCGGGCACCGCAACTGTCCGCATTGCCAGCATCATGAATCTCAGGTCTGGATCGAAAATCAGTTGAAAAAACAGCTTCCCTGCGATTATTTTATGCTGACCTTTACTTTGCCTGCACAGTTGAGACCCTTGGCAAAATACCATCAAAAGCTGGTCTACCGGCTAATGTTTGACAGTATCTGGGAGACTTTGCAATCTTTCAGTCGCAATGACAGAAAATTAAAGGGCCATCCCGGGATGATTGCCATTTTGCATACCCATGCCAGAAACTTGGATTATCATCCCCATATCCATACGGTGATGCCAGCCATGGTGATCGACAAGCTTAAGAAATTGGTGCGTACCAAAGGGGGGGGATATCTGTTTAATCACAAAGCCCTGGCCAAGGTTTTTCAGGGTAAACTGCTGTCAAAACTGGCCAAAGAAAAGCTGATTACACCCAAAGCCATTCCGCAAAAATGGATTGTTAATTGCAAAAAAGTGGGCTCGGGTGGCAGAGCGCTGGTTTATCTTGGGCGCTATCTCTATCGCGGGGTTATCCGTGAGAAGGATATTCTGTCTGTCCGTGATGGAAAAGTCACATTCCGCTATCAGGACAGTGAGACCAAATGCTGGAAAACTCGGACGGAAACAGGCGCTAAATTCCTATGGCTGATTTTACAGCATGTTTTGCCGACAGGGTTTCGCCGTGCCCGAAACTTTGGCTTTCTGCACCCTAACAGCAAAAAAATGATCAAAATTCTGTTGACTCTGGGCAAACTTGATCCAAAAAAGATGCTGGCAAAAATAGGCCATCGACAGCGTCCCCAAATGGCATGCACCTGCTGTGGCGGAAAAATGCAGGTGGGCCGGACACGCATTCCCATTGCTGAAATTATCAGGCTAAAACAGGACAGTCAGACATTGGTGCCGACTTAGGCGCCGGAGGCATTTATTGATTATGTAGCATTCAATCACTCTCAGGCAACAGGACAAGTGGCATATAATGGGCCAAGGCTATTGCCTGCTCTGAAAAACGGGATGATTGATAAAAAAAGGGGCTTTATGGATGATCGCAATGAAAATCCATCGGTTTCCTGAAAACGGATTGGGAAAAAAACGTCTGATGCTTCCATCGGGCTGTTCAGCAAAAAGCTATTTGCAATAGCGACATTCATACCAAACAGTAAAAACGGGCTTGTCCAACAAACGGTTCAGATTGTGGCTCGCTTCGCGATCACAATCTAACCTTAATCGTTATGCGCAATACTGTCGTCTTTATCGAGACTGGCTAAAAAAGCAAAGACGCTCCATGCGTCAAACTCACAAGGCAGGTGAAAAGCTGTTTGTGGATTATGCTGGCCAGACTGTGCCTATTGTGACACTCGTTACAGGAGAAATAAGAACCGCCCAGATATTCGTTGCTGTTTTAGGTGCATCCAATTACACCTTTTGTGAAGCAACATGGAGTCAGAAACTGCCTGACTGGGTTAACAGCCATGTCAGAGCCTTTGAATTTATCGGCGGTGTTCCCACAATAGTAGTCCCTGATAACTTGTTATGTGGAGCTCCACATAAAAGATTTTATGTTGAGTGATTCATTATGTGAAGCAACAACAGTAATATCAGAGTTGGTACCGATAGAGAACAAAAAACCACTAAAACACTTCACATAACAAAGCACTGTTTACATTAAATGGAATCCAGCCAAGTGAGTATGTCCTTATTTTTATCTAACACACCTTTAAGTGATTTTGATTTGCCTGAAGGTGAGAAAGCATTGAGGACTTTCCGTTTCATTTCCATATCAATTTCAACATAAGCATGTGTTGTCTCAAGGCTAATATGGCCAAGCCAAGTTCTTATGATACTTAAATCAACCCCTGACTGGAGTAAATGCATGGCTATCGTATGTCTAAAAGTATGGGGACCAATCTTCTTGGTTTTTAAACTAGGACATGATTTTGATGCTATTTTAACTCGTTTTTTTATGATATATCGAACACCAAAACGCCCAAGTGGTTGACCGCAGGCATTAAAAAATAATTTAGCCGTCGGTGTATCAATTAATTGATTATCACGCAAATAGTTCATTAACAGTTGTGCAGTCTCTTGCCATATTGGTACCATCCTTGTTTTGTTGCCTTTACCTACTAACGTGACAACTGGAAGCGGGCCCAAGGTAATAGAACCAACAGTCAGGTCACATATCTCCTGTACTCGCGCTCCCGTATTGTAAAGTAAACTTAATAGCGCATGATCACGTTGCTCACTCTTATTATCGCAAGTTGATTTTCCGATAATGGCATTGATTTCGTTGACTTCGAGATAGTCAATCATCTTATGTGGCGTTTTCTTTAGCGGTAGAGCCATAATTCGCTGATACTCACCAGCCCGTAATATATCCTTTGTGGTTAAAAATAAGGAAAAGGTTTTTAGTGAGGCAAGTCGTAAATTTCTTGTGACAATGCTATTGTTTCGATTGACTTCCAGTTGGTTCAGAAAGAGTAAAACAGCCTCTGCATTAACATCGTCTAAAACGAGTTTAGCGACAGATTTTTTCTGTCGTGAACTTTCAAAGGCAAAAAATAATTTCAGCGAATCCCTGTATGCCATCACCGTATTTTGGCTTAACCCGCGATCGACCACTAAGTATTGCTGGAAAAAACTTTGGACGTACATCATTAGCTTATTCGCTTTTTTCATTACGACCTCCTTGCCTGGATTGAACGTATGAATAAAGTTTTTCTCCTGCAATACCCAGCAACTCAATGGATGGGTGTAGATACACTTGCGTATTTGCAATATTGGCATGCCCAAGGTAGGTTGCTAATACGGGAAGATAAATATTAGGCTGAAGTTTCCTAGTTTTTATCGCACAACAATATTAGATAGTACTAATATTTTGAGAATATTATCAATCTCTAATATACAATATTTTTCTTACTGAAAACCCTATTTTATCTCATAAAAACAATAGGTTAAACGATGAGT
>JBJPGG010000088.1:0-7349 GCA_048595505.1 Methylococcaceae bacterium | reverse complement strand
GCTTTCCGTCCCGGGAAATCACCCTAAATACAGCTTATTTTTAATGACTGAATTTTGAAATTCCTGCCTTGGCTGTCATCCTTGTACCTCTATGTTGATTAATATTGGTTGCCCTACACATTATTACGGACACCGTTATCTATGATGTGTTCCAATGAAATGGGAGTTCGGCGATTACTGAGTAATCCGTGTAAGCGATATATTCTGTCAAAACGATCCATGTCGTATCTTTTGGTTTAGTTTGAGAATAATTTAATCACCTGTTCTTGCATTATATTTAACGCAATATGCTGGTATTACGGCAATTTTGGTTTGATGGATACTGTAGGCGGACTTCAGTAATTGCTCCTGCATTACTCTATACATACCATCCATGGCGTAATCAGTTCGCAATTCCTGAAATAATGAGTATTACTGTTGTTCATAGCGGACTGAAGTCCGCTCTACGAAGAGCCCATCCATCAAAGCAAAGTTAATAAACCACTACTAGTCATGTGGTTTTTTTGAATGGTAACATAGAAACTGGGTAAAGTATGTCCAAAATTAAGTATAAAAACTATTGTTTGTGTTGTTGATCTAAACAATACTTTACTTAATTTACAGTGATTAGTCTGTGTAACATCGATAGAGTAGCGGGAGCTTTATCGCTGGGTGTTGGGCGGCAGGGGATATGCGCGGCTTTATTTTCTGTCCCCAACCACCAACATAAATAGAACTAACAATAATTGTAATGGGCTATTTTAATAAATTCTATTTAAGCAATTCAGAAAAAGGCTTTAATGATTTGTTATTGTGTTGTTTACACACAGTTAACTGATAGGTTTTGTTATCTATTGAAACTGTGGCGTTTTCTAGAGACGTTGTGCGTTTACAGCGTGTTCCTTTGGCTGTACTGGCTTGGCATTGATTTTTATCATCTTTTAAATCAATACTAGTGGCTTTTTTCTCGGCTTTAGGTTTGTTAACTGTTTTTATAGCGGTTTTCTTAGCAGGTGCTTTAACGGGTTCTTTTGCAATTTCTGGTGGGGCAGCTTCTTGTACAGCAGTTTCTTGATGATCTGATTCTGATGGCTGTGGTGTTGCTTCTGCAAATAGTTTTTTTCTAAAAATGACTACAACCGCGAGGAGTAGTAATAAAGGCCATCCTGCAATTGATGGGCCGGAACTGGTTTTTTCTGCGGCGATTGCTATGTCAGAACTCAAAACAATGATTGTAGAGCTCAATAGAGAGGGTAAATACTTTTTTATGGCCATTTTATTATCCTTTTTTAGCAATAGATCTGTTATTGATGTACCTAAAAATAGCATGTTAATAGTAATTGTTGTAGTTATTTTTATTTATTGAACAATTCTAATGCACCAGGCATGAAAAACTCACTTACCAGCATGGGGCGTTTTTGTATAGCATAGACCGTTCTTCTTCCCCAGATCTCTCGTTTAATACTGACTTTTTTTTGCAGTGTCTGAGTCCAAAGGTTTGGAGAAATACGACAAGTATTTAAGTCTAATCGCTCCAGTTTAGGGTAAGAAAAAATGACTTCTCCCAAGGGGCGGTTACCTAGGTGTGATAGATTGCGCTTGGCAATTTTTATGGTCTGTTCAGGGAGGATGGTTCTAGCTAGAATCAAGGGTTTTCCATCAGCATGCAATAAAACTTCCCTGATTAAATTGAATTGTTGATGAGGTAGTTTTAATAATTCACATTCACTCAGAAAAGCTGGTTTCCAGCGATGAAAGAGTATTTCTACCGTTACTGAAGAGCCGTAATGATTTCGTAAACGACGTGTTAGAGAGCCTTTTTCATACACCCACGAATGTACGTTTGCAGGGAAGTTTTGTATTATGCCGGGGTGTTTTTTTTTCCAGTTCGGATCTTGTATGAATAAGAAACTATTTTTGTGCACTATGTTTAAACCTCTGAATAGAGTGTGGTTTGACCTATCCAGCGGTCAATTATAGGTTGAATGGAGTTAGGGTGTTGCGTGCAAATAATACTGGCCGCTTGTTGTACGCGATCCAGTAATTCAATATCTCGATCAAGATTGGCAATTTTTAGCTGCATTTGTCCTGTTTGTCTAGTTCCCATGACGTCTCCCGGTCCACGTAATTCTAAATCTTTTTCAGCTATAACAAAACCATCATTATTTTCTCGTAATACACCTAATCTGTGTCGGCCTTTATTAGATAAAGGGGTTTGATACATTAGTAAGCAGTAGCTTTCATGTTCCCCTCGGCCCACTCTACCACGTAATTGATGCAGTTGTGATAGTCCTAGTCGTTCCGAATTTTCAATGATCATTAAATTAGCATTGGGAACGTCCACGCCAACTTCTATCACTGTAGTTGCAACTAATAGATCATATTCATGCTGTTTAAATCCGTGCATGATTGCTTCTTTTTCTGATGCTTTCATTTTACCGTGAACTAATGCAATACGAACTTCAGGTAATACTTGAGTTAAATATTCAGCGGTTTTTTCTGCAGCTTCACATTGTAGAGCATCGGATTCTTCGATTAAGGTACAAACCCAATAGGTTTGGTGTTTTTTTGTTGTCCACTGATTGATTTTTTCAATGACTTGTTCGCGTCGTTCAGATGGAATAACGCTCGTGATGACGGGTTTTCTTCCTGGCGGAAGTTCATCAATGATAGAAATATCAAGGTCAGAATACTGTAACATGGCAAGTGTTCTGGGGATGGGGGTTGCTGTCATCACCAGTTGATGGGGGCGACTATTTTTGTTTTGTCCTTTTTCTCTTAAGGCCAAGCGTTGATGTACACCAAAGCGATGTTGTTCATCAATAATAATGAGGCCAAGCTGCTTAAATATGACACTTTCTTGAAACAAGGCATGGGTACCGATAATGATATTTGCTGTACCTTGTTCAATTTCGGCAAGGGTTTCTTTTCTGGCTTTGCCTTTTATCTGGCCGGTTAAATAGATAATTTTTGTGTTTTTTTTGTTAAACCATTGTTTAAAATTATGTAAGTGTTGTTCTGCTAATAATTCTGTAGGTGCCATAATGGCAACTTGATATTCTGTAGATAAAGCGAGCAGGGCTGCATAAGCTGCAACGACTGTTTTTCCGCACCCTACATCACCTTGAACCAGTCTTAACATGGGCTGGTTTGATGCACAGTCATCAGTTATTTCAGTAATAACACGTTGTTGGGCAGCAGTGAGTCGAAAACTTAGGTTGTTTATAAATTGGCTGGTTTGTGACTTTGTTGCTTTAAAAACAGGTGCTTGCCATTTTTTTATGGCATTTTTGTTTTTTAACAGTATAAGGTGATGAGCCAGTAGTTCCTCAAATGCCAGGCGTTTTAATGCGGGAAGCTTACCTTGTTGTAATTGTTCTGCGGATATTTGCTGGTCAGGCTGGTGTAATGATTGTAAGGCTTCGTTTAAGGAGGGATAGTGATTATCGTCTAAAACTTGTTGTGGCAACCAGTCTGTTAGGCTTTGTTGGTTGTTTAAATATAGAGATAAGGCTTGCTTAATTGCTTTTCTAAGGGTTGCTTGACGTAATCCTTCGGTTAGTGGGTATATTGGACTTAGACTGGTTTCGGTAATAGCATCTGTGGAGGTGATGACTTTATATTCCGGGTGAACTATCTCTAGACCTTGGTATCCATTTCGAATTTCACCAAAACAGCTGATTAAAGTGCCAGGACTTAAGTTGGACTTTTGTTTGGCCGTAAAGTGAAAGAACCGTAATGACAGATAGCCGGTTTGATCACTGATTCTGCAGATTAGACTGTGTCGGCCTTTCATTAGCACGTCGGTGAACTCAATAGTGCCGCTAGTGAGTACAACCATGCCAGGTGAAAGTGTGTTTATCGGGACAATTTTTGTACGATCTTCATAACGGTGGGGCAAATGAAACAGCAAGTCCTGAACGATATGAATCCCGAGTTTTTCCAACCGTATAACGGATTGTGGGCCAATACCCGCTAATGAAGTAACTGGTTGGGCCAGTGTTTCATGGGTTTCCATGCTTGATTCGGTGGGTAGATATATTTAACTGCTATATACTTCTCTGATAATCATCACCGCATCCATTTCTACAGCGACACCTTTAGGCAATGCTGATACGCCTACTGCAGCACGAGCCGGGTAAGGTTTTTCAAAGTATTCGCTCATGATTTCATTTACTATCGGAAAATGCGATAGGTCGGTTAAAAAAACGTTCAACTTTACAATATCAAAGAAATTCCCACCTGCTGCTTCTGCTACTGCTTTCAGGTTGTCAAAAACTTGTCTGATTTGTACCGAAATATCACCTTCAACGACTTCCATGGTTTCAGGACGTAGAGGGATTTGTCCGGAAAGATACACGGTATCATTAACTTTGACAGCTTGTGAATAAGTGCCTATGGCTTGAGGTGCATTATTTGTTTCAATAATTGTTTTTGTCATAAGAGTTGTTATGCTGGCAGATGATTAATTGTTTGTTGGTCTAGTCCTTTAGCCTTCCCGAGAAAGAGAGGGCTCTTTAAGATGCACCCCGTCAATACAGCATTGATGGAGTGCTGGTCTTGTGAGTTGTATTATTAGGCCTTAACGCGGGTAATTTTTAATATAATAAACAGCTTCTTTAATTTTCGTATGATCTTGGCTAAATGGATTCTGTCTTTAATTGTTAGGGTAATTAAATCAATAGACACTTTGTCATCTTGGTCGGCAATGGTCACGCTTTCAATGTTGGAGTCCAGACTGGAAATTGTTGAGGCTATAGTTGCCAGTGTTCCACGTTGATTTAGTAATTCTATGCGGAGTTCAACTGAAAAATCTCCAGAAACTTCAGAGCTCCATTCAACATCAATCCAGCTGGTTTGTTTTTTTCTGATTTCATTGCTGTTACGACATTCATGATGATGAATGACAATTCCTTTTCCCGGGTTAAAAAAACCAATAATAGAATCGCCAGGAATAGGGTGGCAGCATTTGGCTAGGGTAATAACCATACCTTCTGTGCCTTTAATAATTAAAGGTGTATTATCAGATCTAGTACCGTCTAGTTTTACTGCTGCATGAATATCTTCCTGTGTTAGCTTTTTGGCAACCAGGATAGGCATTTTGTTACCCAAGCCTATTTCTTCCATTAGCTCATCTTTCGATGATATTTTCATGACTTCTAAAAGCAGTTTAATGCGGGACTTGTCAATGTCTGCCAAATGCAGGTTCATACTGCTGAGTTCTTTTTCCAACAAGCGCTGCCCCAGGCTAATCGCTTCTTTTTGTTTAAAGTTTTTCAGGTAGTTCCTGATACCGCTTCTCGCTTTGGCTGTGATAATGTGATTAAGCCAGAGCGGGTTGGGTCTAGCCCAGGATGCGGTAATTACTTCAACAGTTATACCGTTAGCCAAGGGCGTTTGAAGGGGAATTAGTTTGTTGTCAATTCTGGCAGATACACAGGAATTGCCTATATCAGTATGTACTGCATAGGCAAAATCAACTATTGTTGCACCTTTTGGGAGTTTAATAATGTTACCTTGAGGGGTGAAAACAAAAACCTCTTGGGGAAACAAATCTACCTTTAGGTTGTCGATAAACTCTAGTGAATCTCCGGCTGTTTTTTGAATTTCCAGCAGGTCTCTGAGCCATTCGTTAGCCTTGGCATGTACGCGCTCACTGTCTTTGCTGCCAGATTTATATAGCCAATGTGCAGCAATGCCTGATTCAGCCAAGCGATGCATTTCATGTGTTCTAATCTGGATTTCAATAGGCACGCCAAAGGGGCCGATTAAGATGGTATGTAAAGACTGATAGCCATTAGCTTTTGGTAAAGCAATATAGTCCTTGAATTTTCCTGGAATAGGTTTGTACAGATTGTGGACGCAGCCTAAAATACGATAACAGTCATCTACTTGGTCGCAAAAGATACGGAAAGCATATACATCATAAACATTCGAGAAAGAAATTTTTTGGCGCTGCATTTTTTTATAAATACTGGCTATGTTTTTTTCTCTACCAGCAACATCAAATATAAGCCCCAATTGATTGAGGCGGTTTTTAATTGAGCTTTCAATGGTGTTAATGATTTCTCGTCGGTTACCACGTGCTTTTTTAACCGCGTTGTAGATTGCTTTGTAGCGATGTGGGTATATTGCTTCAAAACATAGCGCTTCTAATTGATGCCGTATGCTATTCATACTAAGACGATTTGCCAGCGGAACGTAAATTTCCTGTGTTTCTTTGGCAATTCGACGTTTTTTGTCTAATGGCATGGAGTCTAGAGTTTGCATGTTGTGCAGGCGATCAGACAGTTTAACGATGATGACGCGGAGGTCTTTAGCCATAGCCAGAAGCATTTTTCTAACATTTTCAGCCTGGGCTTCAGCGTGGGATATGTTGTCGAGTTTTGTTAATTTGGTTACCCCATCTACCAGGTCAGCAACTTCAGTACTAAATTCTTCGGCTAGTTTTTCTTTGCTAACAGGTGTGTCTTCAATGACATCATGCAGAATTGCAGCAATAATGCCCCGGGTATCCATACGCATTTCAGCAAGAGTAATCGCTACAGAGAGGGGATGGCAAATATAGGCTTCACCACTTTTTCGAAATTGCCCTGAATGAGCGTCCGCACCTAATTGATAGGCGCGAATAATGTCACTTTTTTGTTCTTTGTCTAAATAGCCGTCAATAATTGAGCATAATCGCCTGAGTAGCTTTTCTTCAGGAGAATCTACTTCAGGTGAAAAATTAGAGGCGGCTACGTCTAGCATACAAGTTAACTTATATCGAGTGTATTGGTGGGTGGTAGTTCACCTGTATTATGTAAGAGGTCTATATTTTCTTCTGTTACATGACCTTCTGCAATTTCACGTAAAGCAAGAACAGTATCTTTATCTTTACCTCGAGGAATAAATTCATCCGCTCCTTTTGATAGCTGGCGCGCTCTTTTACTGGCTAGTAACACCAGTTTAAAACGATTTTCAACATTTTCTAAACAATCTTCAATAGTAACTCGAGCCATTATAAAAACCTATTAAATTAAAACAGTATTGATTTCATCCTAGTTTATATTTACACGATACAAATACTAAATATAAAAGGGAACTGACCATTATATAATTAAATGTTTATTTATGCAATTTGTTTGATTTTAATGGGTGTGATTAAAAGTGAAGTAAACCTATCAAGCCGCTATTGCTGCCAGATTATTCCAGTAGTCATCCCAAAAGTTATTTGCTCTGTTGAGCTGTCAAGCGCGCCATTGCTCACTTTTTGGATTCAGCGGCGTCCTTGCCCCAGAATGCAAAAAGTGAGCAGCGAATAGTAAGCCCCGGCCGTCCTGCGTCCGCCTCAACTCCGCACAAAAGCCGCTCCGTTAAGGCTACCTCAC
>JBJPGG010000087.1:0-4352 GCA_048595505.1 Methylococcaceae bacterium | reverse complement strand
GTACTGATACTGAGTCTTTTTCTTGGCCTTAATCAGGTGGTTGAAAACTCTCGTCGTCAACTGCAGGGACTTGATCTAATGACGCCTGTATCAACAATGATTCAACTCATACAACTTCATCGAGATTTGTCTGCTGGTTTGTTAAGTGGTAACAGCGGCATGTTTAAAAAGCTTGTTAGCAAAGAAGTAAAAGTATCTAAAAATATTAAACGAATTGAATTAGATTTACCTGCACACATAATAACAAGTAATCCGTGGATAAAATTAAAAAACAATTGGAATAATATTGTTGATAAAGGGCTTAATTGGTCAGTTGGGAAAAGTTTTTCTGAACATACCCATTTAATAAATCAACTGCAATTTTTTAAAGTATTCATTGCTGATGAATATGCACTTACTTTTACCTCAGAGATAGATACTTCCTACCTTATAGATACCAGCATCAATAAATTACCAGAAGCTATGGAACAATTAGGACAAATCCGTGCTTTTGGCACCAGTATTTTGTCTAAAAAACAGGCTTCAGAATATCAAAAATTTGAAATGATGGCTTTAATAACAAAGCTTGAAACTGCTTTATTTCAACTTCAAATAAATCTAGATAAAACAGCTCATTTTAATCAAGTTATTAGCCCGCAACTAAACATTGCATCATCAGATATATCATTATCCGTTCAACAGGTCATTAAACTTGTACGGTTTGACATCCTTGGAAATCAATTTCTTAATTCACCAACAGCATTTTTTTTGCAGGTAACGGATGCCATTGATAGAAACTATAAAGAAATGTATCAGATTTTACTGCCGACAACAAAATTACTTATCAGCACACGTTTACAACATGCAGAAAATATACTGTATATAAGTATCAGTATTTCTTTAATGCTTATGATGATGGTAATTTACTTTGTTGTAGGTATTTATTTTTCTTTGAAAGGCAGTGTTCAGTCACTAACACATTCTTTACAATTATTTGCCAACGGTGATCTACAAGAACGCATTAATCTTAATACCCAGGATGAACTTAAACAGATTGGCAATAGCTTTAACGAATTAGCAGAAAAAATCACCTATTTATTAGTTAAGTCAGAAAATAGTCAAAAGAAAATACAGCAAATTCTAGATGGCCTACTCACTATGGCCGGTATTTTGTTACCTGATGGTACTTTGGATTTTGCTAATTCCACACCGCTTAAACGTGCCGGATTGACACAAGCTGATGTGTTAGGAAAGAAGCTATGGGATTGTCATTGGTTTTCATATAACAGTATTATTCAAGATCAAATTCGTAGCGATTGTGAATTAGCAGCTCAAGGCGAAGCCGTTAATAGAGAGGTTGAATTTGCATTGATCAATACTAGGATTTGGGTGGATTTTAGCGTCCACCCGGTTTTTGACGACCAGGGAGAAATTAAATTTTTAGTTGCTGAAGCCAGGGATGCAACAAGGCGACGTTTAGCTGAAGAACATTCTAAACGTACCCAAAAAATGGATGCGTTAGGTAAGTTAGTGGGTGGAATAGCGCATGATTATAATAATATGCTGGGGGTTATTTTAGGATATGCTGAATTATTGGAAATGAAATGTACTGATCACCAAGGTACTGAAAATTATATTAGTGAAATTATCCGTGCAGGTGAACGTGGCAGAACCATGACACGTAAAATGCTCGCTTTTTCTAAATCTGAAAGCAACAAACCCGATATTTGCAATATTAATAACGCATTATTGGATTTTCAAGATATGCTGTCCAAGTCGCTAACCGCTTCCATCAATTTAACCTATGACTTATATAATAAGGCTTGGCCTGTATGGCTGGATGTTAATGAATTAGAAGATGCCATTTTGAATATGAGTATCAATGCTAAATTTGCCATGCCAGAGGGCGGCTCATTAACCATTCAGACTAGTAATACCTACCTTGCAAGGGAAGAAGCGAAACTCTTATGTTTAACTGCTAATGACTATGTAAAACTGTGCATTATTGATACTGGGGTTGGCATGAATGAAGAAACAAAAACCCACATGTTTGACCCTTTTTTTACAACTAAAGGTGAGGCAGGAAATGGCTTGGGGTTAAGTCAGGTTTTTGGTTTTGTTGAACGGTCAGGCGGTGCTATTAGCGTTAATACTCAGTTAAATAGTGGTACAGAATTTTGCCTTTATTTCCCTCGTTACCATACTGATCATCATGTCAGAAAAACGTTTGATAATAAGACAGCCCCCCAACTAACGGGTGATGAGTCTATTCTAGTTGTTGATGATGAACCTGCTCTTAGAGAGCTGGCAAACCAGATACTTACCCACTTTGGGTACAGAGTTTTAACAGCAAGTTCAGGTGAGTCAGCTCTTAACATATTAGCCGCTCATCCTATAGACCTGATGTTAAGTGATGTTATTATGCCTAATATGGATGGTTTCCAGCTTGCCAGAAATGTATCAAAGCTTTATCCGGCAGTAAAAATACAATTAGCCAGTGGCTTTAGTGACAATAGACACACAGATTCAGAGCAACAATTAAGAAATACCATGTTAAATAAACCTTATAGTTCTAAAGAGTTATTGACCAGTATCCGCTTATTACTGGATGGAAATAAAGTAACTAAGGATATGCCATGAAACAGGAAAACTCTGTGCAACAACCTAACACTTGTAAAATATTTATTGTTGATGATGATGAACAACAAGCACATTTAATGCAAGCCATGGCTGATACTGCAGAGTTGGAAGCGCAAATATATACCTCCAGCGTTGCATTCTTAAACGCAACTGTGACTGAAAATGATATTGTTGTGCTAGATTTACAAATGCCTGACAAAGATGGTATAGAAATAATGCGTGAGTTGGCAAGCAACAATGTGAAGCCTCACTTTATTTTAGTGAGTGGTTTTGATGAGCGGGTATTACATTCAGCAAAACAATTAGCCGAGTCAAAACAATTACATGTAGTTGCTACCCTTGCTAAACCACTTAAAGCTAAAACTTTCATATCCTTACTAAGCAAAACTTATCTACAATGTGAGTTAAAACTTCAACAACATGCTGTTCAAAACTCTTCTGATAATTCTAAGGCTGAAGTTATAACAATAGAAGAAATAAAACTGGCTATACGTCGACATCAACTGGTTATATATTTCCAACCAAAAATATGTTTTAACAGCAAAAACCTAGAATGCGCTGAAGTTTTACTGTACTGGCAGCATCCTGTAAAAGGTTTAATCCTTCCAGATCAATTTATTCCACTTGCAGAACAACATAAGATTATGAACCTGCTAACGGAAGAAATTCTTAAACTCGCAATAAAAGAATACCATAAGCTTATCGCTAATGGATTTACCAGCAAGATTTCCATTAATATGTCAGCACAGAATATTAATGATTTATCAATGCCAGAAAAGTTAGAGGCCTTACTAAGCAGTTATCAAATTAAACCTGAATCATTTATTCTGGAAATTACTGAATCAGCATTAATGAATGAAATTTCAGAGTCACTGGATATTTTAAACCGATTAAGGATGAAAGGATTTTCATTATCAATTGATGGTTTTGGCACGGGTTATTCTTCTTTGGCCAAGCTTTACCAGGCGCCATTTAGTGAATTAAAAATAGACCAGCATTTTATATTGCGCGTTGCAGAAGATACTGATGTAGCAGAGATCGTTAGAATCTACATCTTATTAGCCAAGGAACTAAAAATGCAATCAGTCGCTGTTGGTATTGAAACAGAAGAAACCTGGAATCTATTAAAAAAAATGGGCTGTGATTTCGCTCAAGGCTATCTGATTGCTAGACCCATGCCAACAGATAAATTTATAGATTGGTTTAATAATGAGGCTCTAAGTATTACTCATCAGCCATAAAAATCAATCTATCGATTTAACTTAATTACGCCCAGCTTATTTTGCCGCATACATTACCTTATCTGCAGTAATAATTAGCTGTTCCTGTTCACAAGCATGATTTGGGGAACTTGCAACACCAATACTAATCGTTATTTTTAATATTTCCCCATCAGCCATAGAGATGTTTGTAAGTGCAACAAACTTACAAAGCCTTTCAGCCAAATCCAGTGCTTTTTCATGGGTTGTTTCTGGCATAATAACCACAAACTATTCACCACCATAACGCGCAACTAAATCTGTTTTACGGACTGTTTCAGTTAATACCTTAGCAAGATGCTGTAAAATTTTATCTCCTGTTTGATGCCCATACATATCATTAACCTGTTTAAAATGATCTATATCCAGCATAAAAATTGAATTAGTTTCATCCCAAAACTCCAGTACATTAAAAACTCCCCAGGCTGATAGCCTAAGGTACCAGATACGGAAAGACTTATATATTTAAAAACC
>JBJPGG010000086.1:0-29435 GCA_048595505.1 Methylococcaceae bacterium | reverse complement strand
GCTTTCCGTCCCGGGAAATCACCCTAAATACAGCTTATTTTTAATGACTGAATTTTGAAATTCCTGCCTTGGCTGTCATCCTTGTACCTCTATGTTGATTAATATTGGTTGCCCTACACATTATTACGGACACCGTTACCTTGTTAGTGATCACTCAGCTGTGCAAGTCTTTGAAATGGATGTTATGGAGAGAGACGGTGTTGATGCCCTGGCAGATGATTTAGCGGATATTACCATTGATCTGATCATTGCTAATGCCGGAATCTATGGTGATAGCAGAGGGCATGAATTTGGTAATCTGGATTATGCTAACTGGATCGGCACATTGGAAACCAATGTGATAGGTGTTGTTAAAGTCATTGAGGTATTTATGCCTAGCCTTAAACGTAGCCAGAAACCCGCTATTGCAGTATTGAGTAGCCAGATGGGCAGTATTGAAGATAACAATAGTGGCGGTAGTATTCTGTATCGGTCCAGTAAAGCAGCTTTAAATGCGAGCATGAAAAGCCTATCTATTGATTTGCAAAATGATGGCATAGCCGTCCTTATTTTTCACCCTGGCTGGGTCAGAACAGATATGGGCGGTCCACAGGCTTTAATTGATGTCGAAACCAGTGTGGGTGGCATGATTAAACAAATCAGCACTATTGAAATGTCAAAAACAGGTCAATTCATCAAGTATGATGGTACTCAGTTACCTTGGTAACTATTATGCAGCTAGCCAGTCGTTTTGGGTGTTATTTAATTCATCAGTGCTGACTTTTTCTATTTGAAAATGATTCCATTCAATATGATCAGATAGTGGTAAGTCATCGATGTGTTCATAGTCTATATCAGTAGCTTCATTCATCATGTCTCTCCTCTTTAAGTGTAGATTTAGATTACATCGATCCGTGACATAAATCTATTGTACTTTGGTACAAGCGAAGCAGGTTTTTGCGTGATTTGTGACAGTGTTCTATTTTATAAATGAAGTAGGAAATTCACAAGCTAAGGCAACTGGAAACAAATACCTCACCCACCTTACTTGCCTTTTGTCCGTCTTCGACCTTGTTGCTTCGGTTACATAGCTAGCTATGCGCCCTACACAACAAAACCGAAGACAAATAAAAAATCTACGCAAAAAGGGTGGGTTATTTATTTTCAGTTACCTAACTGGTTAATAGTTTTAGTTGTACTAATATAAACTATAGACTTTAATGAATTAGTAAATGGGAAGGGAGTGTCATGGTAAATAAGGCAAATAAGAAATTACTGGGCCATTTATTTAGCTATATTAGGGAAAAACTATTACACGAACAGGCAGAAATGCTGGTTGAGTTTTCCAGACAATATTTTCAGTCAGTGAATTTTGATGATTTTGAACGGATAGTTATAGAAGATTTGTATGGTGCTGTGTTATCTCATTGGAACTTGGCATTATCTCTGTCTAGTGATCAAAAAATAAAGGTTTACAACCCTACACTGGAAGATCATGCCTGGCAGTCCAAGCATACGATAGTGGATATAGTGGTAAAAGATATGCCATTTTTACTGCAATCTGTCTGCATGGAAGTTAATCGACATGGCTATACTAACCACTTGGTTATTCATCCTATATATGCCATCAATAGAGATGAGAGTGGTCATTTTGACTCTTTTTCTAGCTCAGCAGATGAGAATGTATGCAGTGAATGTCTGATTCATCTTGAAATTGACAGGCAAAGTGATGTTAGTGTTATGGATGCATTAGAGCATTGCTTAAATAAAGTATTGATTGAGGTTAGAGCTGCTACAGAAGACTGGCAACATTGTCTGACTCAAATGCAATCAGTGATTGATGTAATAAAACAAAACTCCGGTGCAACAGACCCGTTTAATGATGAGCTGGATTTTTTGCAATGGCTACACAATGACCATTTTGTTTTTTTAGCATACAGGGAATATGAAATTATTAATGAGGGTGATCAGTTAGGTACTAGATTAATACCGGGGTCAGGGTTGGGTGTGTTACGTGATTCCATTGCATCCATACCGGAAGAGCCAATTATTCCGATGACTGAAGATGCATATAAAGTCATAAATACCCATCAGCCATTAATTATTACCAAGGCAACATCAAAATCTACGGTACACCGTCCTGTGTTTATGGATTACATAGGTATTAAACAGTACAATAAAGAAGGTAGAGTAATAGGTGAAAAACGATTTTTAGGCTTATATAGCTCAACCGCCTATTCATGCTTGTTAAATGAAATACCGATGGTGGCAACAAAAATTAGCCGCTTACAGGAACAGTTTGCATTTAAACGTAACTCACATAGGGGAAGAGCCTTATTGTTTATCTTGCAATCATTACCTAGAGATGAAATATTTCAAGCGGATTTTGAATCTTTGTTTGAGTGTATTTCAGGGATGCTGCAGTTACAGCAGATGCAAAGAGTTAGGGTTTTTATTAGACATGATGTGTATGGCCATTTTGCATCATTACTAGTTTTTGTCCCTAGAGAACGGTATTACACAGAAACCCGGAAGAAAATTCAGGCTATATTACTGGATATTTTTAATGCAAAAAATGTGGAATTTAGTGTGCAACTTTCTGAGTCAATTCTGGCCAGATTACATTTTATTATTCATAGTGATGAAGGCTGTTGTGTCGAATATGATGCTAGGGAGATTGAAGAACAAATTATTGAAGCATTAGCTGACTGGAATGATGGTTTAAGAAATGAGTTACATAGCTATCAAGGGGAGGCGAGTGGAAATCAATTATTCAATAGTTATTATGAAGGTTTTTCAGCGGCTTATAGGGAGGATGTTCCCAGTAGAACTGCATTGCTGGATATAGGAAAAATAGAATATTTAATTTCCTCAGGAAAGGATGCTGAAAGCTTGCTCTACAGCCCTTTAACCGTAACAGAAAAGAAAACTTTACGCTTTAAATTGTTTAGCAAAGGCCAAGCATCCTTATCTAAAAGTTTACCAATGTTGGAGCATATGGGCGTTAAAGTGTGTGATGAACGGCCCTACGAGATAAGAAAAAAAGAGTGTGATGATAAATTCTGGATGCATGACTTTGGTTTGATACTGGATGTAGATGCAAAGTTGTTAAACCTTAAAAACTTAAGGCCGAATTTCGAAGAAACTTTTGAGCAGTGCTGGTTTGGAAAAATAGAAAATGATGGATTTAATCAGTTAGTTCTTTGGGCAGGCGTCAATTGGCAGGAGGTTAATATATTTCGTGCCTATTTTCTTTATTTGCGCCAGATTGGTATGACTTTTAGTCAGGTTTATGTTGAAATAACATTGGTTAATAACCCGGAAGTGGTCAGGTTGTTAATTCATTATTTTACCCAACGCTTTGATCCATCATTAAAGCAACAAGAAAATAGCAGTGAAGAACTGTACGACACGGTTGAGAAAGCGATAGATCAAGTAAAATCGCTAGATGAAGATAGGATATTGCGGCGTTATCTCAATCTGATTCAGGCAGCGGTGAGAACAAATTACTATTGTAATCCTCTGGATGAGCAAGGGATTCCTTATTTTTCAACCAAGTTTGATTCAGCAAAAATAATCGATATACCTTCCCCCGTTCCCTATTTTGAAATTTTTGTTTATTCTCCTCGAGTGGAAGGCATTCATTTGCGAGGAGGGGCTGTAGCAAGAGGAGGGTTACGTTGGTCTGACAGACCTGAAGACTTTAGAACAGAGGTTTTGGGGTTGATGAAAGCGCAAATGACTAAGAATTCAGTCATTGTACCCACGGGTGCAAAAGGGGGGTTTATTGTAAAACGCTTGCAGAATATACATAATTTTGAAGAAAAGCAGAAAGAGGTGGTGTGTTGTTATCAGATTCTTATTCGGGGCCTGTTGGATTTAACTGATAATCGTATTTCTGATCAGAATGTTAAGCCAGAAAACTGCGTTTGCTATGATAATGACGATTCATATCTAGTGGTCGCAGCTGATAAAGGGACGGCGACGTTTTCGGATTTTGCTAATGCTTTATCAATAGAATATGGTTTTTGGTTGGGTGATGCTTTTGCCTCAGGTGGTTCTGTAGGTTATGACCATAAAAAGATGGGAATTACTGCTAGAGGCGCCTGGGAATCAGTTAAGCATCATTTCAACCGGTTGGATTTTAATTATTTGGAAAAACCGTTTACCGTTGTAGGTATAGGCGGAATGACAGGTGATGTTTTTGGAAATGGTATGCTGCTATCAAGGCAAATTAAATTGGTAGCTGCTTTTGATCATGAGTTTATATTTCTTGATCCGGACCCTGATCCAGAATTAAGCTTTATTGAACGCAAACGATTGTTTAGCTTGCCCAAATCCAGGTGGTCTGATTATGATGAAACAAAATTGTCCAATGGCGGCGGTATCTTTTCCAGGTCTTTAAAGTCGATTCCAATGAATCCTCAAGTTAAACAAAGGTTAAATATCAATAAGGAACAGATAAGGCCACAAGAGCTCATTAAAGTATTGCTCTGTGCGCCGGTCGATTTATTATGGAATGGAGGTATTGGAACTTATGTGAAATCTAGCGAGGAACATAATTTAGATGTGGGCGATAGAGCCAATGATGCAGTTAGAGTGAATGGCTGTGAATTGCGGTGTAAGTTGGTAGGGGAAGGTGGAAACCTAGGTTTTACTCAAGCGGGTAGAGTTGAATATGCAGTGCATGGAGGGCATATTAATACCGATTCAATTGACAATTCAGCGGGGGTAGATTGTTCTGATCATGAAGTGAATATAAAAATTTTAGCTAATTCACTGGTGGTACAAAGTGATTTAACTGAAAAACAGCGCAATAAATTACTAGAGTCAATGACTGATCAAGTTGCCGAACTGGTGCTTAAACATAATTTTGATCAAAATCGTTCGATAAGCATGATTGAACAGAATTCAGCCAAAGAGTTGAATGATGTGCAATGGTTAATAGATATACTTGAGAAAAGTGGAAATCTTATTAGAACATTAGAGACTATTCCTGAAAATGAAGAATTGCACGAAAGAGTTCTTAATAATCAAGGATTGGTTCGTCCTGAAGTTTCTGTTTTGTTGGCTTATAGTAAACAGCTATTAAAACAGAAATTATTGCTTGAAATACCAGACTTGGATGCTGATTTGTTTCAACAGGAATTGATGAATTATTTTCCTCAGCAATTACAGGAAAAATTTCCCGATGAAATTAACAAACATTATTTAGCACAGGAAATAGTGGCAAATTGCTTAGTGAATAATTTTGTTAATCGTATGGGAATGATGTTGGCTTTTAGGTTAATGGAAGAAACTGGATGTTCAATAGTGTCAGTTTTTAATATCTATAAACAGGTTTGCAATATTTTTGTTATTGACGATTTGTGTTCAGACGTTCAGGCTCAAGGTCTGAGTCTTGACTCGACAATGCTGGAAGAATTGCAAAGACATATAAGAAAAGTGATTGAAAGAGCGATGCATTGGTTTTTAAGTCGGGAACAAGCTAAAACAGAAAATCAGCTTTATATCAATGGTATTGCGGAACTAAAAACCAAGATGTCTTCTTTTATGTCAGAGGTCGGAAGTCAGCGTATTGATGAGAAGGTAGACGCCTTTATCAAAGCAGGTGTGCCTGCAGAATTGGCTGTTAAAGTAGTCACATTGGATGTGCTGTATTTATGTCTTGATGTTATTTGGCTAAATAAACAGACCAGTAGTTCGCTAAAAGACTGTGCACAGGTTTTCTTTGAGTTAATGGTTAAAATGGATTTATTATGGTTGCGTGAGAAAATCAACTCATTACCTGAGAAAACAGTCTGGGAGTCATTGGCTAGAAGAACGGCTAGAGAAGAATTTAATTCTGTCTGCTGTGGTTTATCTCTAACAGCATTACAGCAAGAGGGAAACACTATGTCAGATAAGATTGAGAACTGGTATGAAACTTTTGCTAAGCCAATAGCCCGGTATAGAAAATTATTATCATTAGTGCGTTCTGATGATGAAATAGAATTGGAAAAAATCATGGTTTTGTTGAAGGAACTGAGGGATATCTGAGCTCTCGGTCCTAATTGTTGATAGGATCAGGTTGGCATAATCTTGCAACAGAGCCTTTTTAGTATCCCTCTATTCATGTATTTGGGTGATTCTGCATAAGCCTTCCAAAACCAGTGCATTGGGGCTGATAGTGCCAATTACTTCACGGTCATTTAAAACGGGAGCACGAACTAGGTCATATTTGGCAAACAATCTGGAGCAATATCGGATATCCATATCTGGGTGGACGGAAATGATTGGTTTTTCCATGATTTCATACACATTAACGCGTTCAGGGGCTTTATCTTTGGCAAGTACATGTCTTGCGATATCACCTGCCGTTACCAAGCCATATTCATCGTCATCAAAACGTTTGTTTACAACCAGGACTGAGGTTTTATTGGCTTTCATTTTTTTTAGCGCATCACTGATAGTAGCAATTCCATCTATACTGACAAAATTAGTTTTCATAACATCGCGAACTCTTACCATTACTTTTTCATTCATAATTCTTCCTCAATGATTGGGGTGAGTTTTTCTACTTGGTGCATAACGCCAATGGCATCTTCAACATCAATCTGAAAAGCGATTCCAATTCCAGGTTTGGAGTCGAATTCTGCTGCTTTTGAAATAGCCTCCAGAATAGTACGACTCAGATGTTCTTCAACCAGTAAGAGTAACACATCTCTTTGGGTTTCAAGAGTTAGGCCCAGAAATGTTTTTGATGTCTCCAGGCCTTCCCCGCGTGCATTGTTAATTACGGTTGCGCCAGTGGCGCCATATTCACGAGACGTGTCTAGAACTAAATCTGTTTTGTCATCTTCCACAAAAACAACGATCAGTTTGAAATGCATTTAAAATTCCTCTTTAGTATATGATTTTATTTGCTATGGCGACTACGCCAATTCGCAAGTTGTGCATAACCCAATACGGCAATAATTGGAAATAGACTGGCGAATGCAATGAGTCCGAATCCATCTAATAATGGGCTGCGACCTGGTACAGTTGAAGCCAGCCCTAACCCTAGTGCTGTTACCAATGGAACAGTTACAGTTGAAGTGGTAACGCCACCAGAATCATAAGCTAAACCAATGATCATTTTTGGCGCAAAAAAAGTCTGAATAATAACTATGATATACCCCGTTACGATGTATAAATAGAGATCAGTGCCGGAAACAATTCGATAAGCACCTAGGGCAATGCCAAAGGCAACGCCGATCGACACCGCCAGACGTAGGCTTAAAGCGTGAATTGCACCACCAGAAATTTCTTGTGCTTTGATTGCTACAGCAATCAGCGAAGGTTCAGCCAGCGTTGTAGCAAAACCGATGCTGGCGGCAAAAATATAAACCCAGAAATAAGCGTCCCATGGAACATGACCCAAGGAAATATCTACTTGAAGGAATTCTGGCGAGGTTAATTGTTTTGCCATTAATTCGCCTAGCGGAAAAAGTGCCATTTCCAGTCCCTCAAGAAATAACGAGATGCCTAGCAAGACATAAAAAAAGCCACTTAAAAGTTGTTTTGGATGATGTATAGGTTTACGGATGACCAGAAGTTGGAAGCCGATAATAATAGCTGCAATTGGCATAACATCACGCAGTGTGTTCAGTATTGTCTCCCAAAACGATAGCATCAACTCGATCATATAATCATGCCGTAAGCCATAACAAATATCATCGGTGTTAAAGAAGCAAAAGCGATCAAACCGAAACCATCAACCATAGGGTTACGACCTTTGATTGCTGAAGCCAGTCCAACACCTAATGCGGTAACCAGAGGTACGGTAATTGTTGATGTAGTCACTCCGCCTGAGTCATAAGCAATGCCAATAATTTCATCAGGTGCAAAAATAGTCATGATGATAATGCAGCTATAGCCGAAAATTATTAGATAATATAAAGGCCAACCCTTAATAATGCGAATAACACCGACTAATATTGCGAATCCAACAGACAGAGCAACGGTTAATCTCAGTCCAAGTGCATAGGAGTCTTTAGCATCCTCAGTATTATTTATCATTCCGCCATTGGCAGCGATAGTGGCCGCCTCATCAGCTACAGCAATTAAAGCGGGTTCTGCAACGGTAGTGCCAAACCCCAAAGAAAATGCAAAAACTAGTAACCAAAACAGACTGCCTTTGCGGGCGAAATCAAAAGCCATGGTTTCACCCAGTGGAAATAGGCTTTGTTCCAGTCCTACAATAAAATAAGTCAGGCCGAGAACCACTAATAACATGCCTATGATTAGGTCAATAACATTTGGGATAGGTTGTTGGATAACCAGCGTTTGAAAAACCAGTACGACAACTACAATAGGAATAAGGTCGATAAAGCTATTAACAAGTTGTTTTAGAAAACGGTTCTTTATCATCACGCAGTATTTTATCTTTAGATAGGTACAACTATAGTCAACTTAAACAAAGCCATTAACAATCTTTCGATATGGTTTTGTATTTAAGTGTATTGCCAGGTTAAATTATTTCATGGCTATTAACATGCCACGGGTTGATTGCTGGAAGTGAGGCTTTAGCCTCGCATTATTCAGGCGAGGCTAAAGCCTCACTTCCTAATTATAAGTTAACCTGTGATTTGTTTATAGCCATGAATTATTTTAGTACAACTGACTGAAAAATATCAACTGTTTGGTAGGTAATTGCAGTAAAAGGGCGTAGGTGTCAGGGATTCTTACATTGTCGATTAGGCTCTCTATTACCGATAACACTGAGGTTTTCTGGTTTTTTATAGAAAACAAGCTGTTGTTGTAAAAAATTCCCAATAAAGCTTGTCAGTATTTTATACAAGTCAAAGATAATTCTATCCGGAAAGCATGTAAGTATTTGAATATAAATAGATAAAACTGGTGGCATGTGATTTGCTATATTGTTCTGTGTAAGGGGAGTGAATAGAAAGGATAAACAAGGATGCTTATTTGTTCCCCCTGATTATTACAGAGTTATCTAAGGCGGGTAACTATTTTTTATTGACGGAGATATTTTGTGAAAAAATTAATTATTGCATCTACTAAAAGGGACCAAATGAGTCATTGGCTGGAAATGTTGGCACCACAATACCCAGTAACCTTTATTGACAATATTGAATTGATTTTCTCAGAAGATTGCGCGTTAGATAAAAATAGCTTGTTAATTATTGATGCCAAGCTTATTAATGAATCGTATCAATTACCTCTTTTATGTAAATATCTTGAGAAGGTCATTGTAGTCGGAGAAGATTTTACGCCTAGCCAGCAAATTCAGTTTATCTATGAGGGAGCTTGTGGATACTCTACTAAATTCATTGATAAAAAATTAGTGAGACGAACTATTGAAGTCGTGTTAAATGACGAAATCTGGTTAAAGCGGGAATACATACATCAAATGCTTAAAGGGGTTGTAGAAAAACAGAGCTTGTCTGAAAATAAAGAACAACTTGAAAACAAGATTTATAAATCAATTTCAATTTTAACACAGCGTGAAATTGAGGTTGTTGAACAAGTGTATTGTGGTAAGGATAATCTTTCTATTGCCGAACAATTACACATTTCTATCCGTACTGTGAAAGCACATTTAACTGCAATATTTAGAAAACTAAATGTTTCTGACCGCTTTAAATTAGTTGTTTTTTTAAAGGATTTACAATTAGGTCGTCCTTTACTTTCATAAAGAAGATTATATTTCACACAATCACGAGTATATTAATATAATCGAACTACCCAACCTAGCCAGTAAATAAACGATGTTGCGGGTAGTAGAAATGTTTAAAACCCCCATATTTATCCTGTTAGACAATTAGTGTCAGAGTTTCTTACAAAACTAATGAGGTATTTATCATTAAATAATGTTGGAATGCTTAGGTTTTAGGGTATTGGATTGAAAAAGGCGCATTAAGGCTGTCAGGATTTTTTACAAACCAAGTGGTTTATATTTTAAGTTAACCATAAGTACTTGAAAATATTTATATTAAAAATATGGCATATTGTTTGCTTTAAAATTAAGGGAGTGAGGGCATATGGTGCTAAGGACGAAAACCAGAAAAACAATTGCTTTCATAGTTTTTTTATCGTTGCCAAAAGTGGAGAAGTTTTGTGCGTAAATTAATAATTGCATCTAAAAACAGGGAGCAGGTACGCCCTTGGCTGGAAGTATTGTCACCACTTTACTCAGTGTCCTTTACAGACACTATTGAAACGATTTTTATAGAAGAAAATGAATTTGAAAAAGATTCTTTGTTAGTGTTAGACGCTAGACTTATTCATGATAAATCTCAATTGCTTCTTATATGTCAGCATATTGAAAAAGTTATTATCTTAGGAGAGAATTACACGTCAGGCCAACAAATTCAGTTTGTTTATGGAGGAGCTTGTGGATATTCTGACCGATTAATTGATCAGAAATTGATAACACGTACCATTGAAGGTGTTTTAAGGGATGAGATCTGGTTAAAGCGTGAATTTATACCTCAAATGCTTAAAGGTATGGTTGCAAAACAAAGTTTCTCCGATAATCAACATCGACAAAATAATAAAGTCTATCAAACGATTTCAATTTTAACAGAGCGTGAAATTGAGGTTGCTGAGCATGTATACAGTGGTCAAGATAATGTGTCTATTGCAGAACAATTAAATATTTCTAATCGTACGGTTAAAGCGCATTTGAGTGCAATTTTTAGAAAGCTAAATGTTACTGATCGATTTAAACTTGTTGTTTTTTTAAAAGATTTACAAGTGGGCCATTTAGCAAGTGCAGAGCATCTATTTTAAAGCAGTTTATTGCTAAGCCGGTTCTTTTAAGCTCTCGAGACTTTATACAGCAGCAGTGAATCCAGAAACAATATCTATTGTTTACTCTCTAACAGCAATGCAGAGCTAATCAGCTCATTTCCCAGGCTATATCTTTATACTCTAAAACCTCCATGATTTAACCTTATAGTATTTATCCGTCCAATAAAAAAAACCTGTGTTATAAATTTGGTCATGCTAAACTCGAAAGTGCATTTTTTGCCGAATTTTAGAGCTGGATAAAATTACAGTTTTAAAATTAATTTTTGGAGATAACGTATGAATATAATTAAATTGTTGATGGTTTTTATACTGGCGGTTTTTAGTACAAATGCCTTGTCCTATGGCAGTAGTAGCAGTAAGAAAGCTTGTTCAAAACCAAAGTTTACCAAATTCACCCCCCCTCATTTATCAGAAGTCGCTGCACAATCTGAATTTTCCTTTCAGGCTTCATCTTTAACAAACCCAGAAAGCATCGAGGTTACGGTAAAAAAACAGCCTGTTGAAGTGACTCGTAACAAAAAGAATAATGGTTATTTAATTAGTGGAAAATTACCAGCAACATTGAAGGGTACTTATGCCAGAATTACGATTAAAGCGACAGGTACAAATAAGTGTAAAGGCGATGATGGCTGGTTATTAAAGGTTCAAGACTAAGCAGCATGTACGGCATAAGTTTCTAAATAGCCAATAAACTACTTCATAATATTGCTGATTCATTTGTGAAGGTTTTTTCCAAGTCATTTTGGAATTCATATAGTACTGATACTGTTTTGGTCAGTTGGGTGTTTTTACGTGGTTTGGCTTTAATTTACCTTTCCGCTTTTGCATCTATGACGGTTCAAATTGAAGGGCTTGTGGGTGAAAATGGAATTTTACCCATTATCACTAAACTAACATTAATAGAGCAGTTTTACCCGGAACAAAAATATTGGCAGATGCCTACAATTTTCTGGTTTAACGAGCCTCTTGCAAAACTAAGAAACGTGAATGAGATTCTTAGCCAAACACGCTAAAAAAAGAAAAAACTCACTCATAAATAATAAAATAGGAAGCCTAAAAACAATCTAAAAATATAGATAAATGAGTAAGTTACACGACACATTAGCACAAACATGGTTTAACATTCAAACTTCATTGTTTCCATGGCTATCAGAAGAATTAGGCGAGTTAACAGACGAGCAACAAGAATTGGTCGCTACACTCGAAATGATTCGGATAGAAGAGTTTATCTCTCGTTCCAACGCTGTGCGTTGGAATGCATGGACTGACGCTCCTGCGTCACGGGACGCTGAAGCGTCCAGGAATGGGTTACCACGCACAGCGTGGGAACCAGGCGAAACTAGGCGAATTATAAAATCTCATTGTAGTGTCATAAAATTTAACAGGGTGATGTATAAATTCTCTGAAAACGTCAGTATTTTTTCCAATATAAAACTGCTTGCATTTTAAAGCTAATAAAATCATGGTCTTAGTGGGTGGCATGCCTTGTGCTTTAAACGTGGTAAGTCATTAGGCGTTTTATTCTGTCCCACGTCTATACAATATGTTTTTAATACAAGTGGATGAAAATTAAATCACGATTAAGTCGTGTAATCAGGACACTTAATGGTTAAAAAAATAAGACATACTTTTGTTATTTTAATGCTCTCTGCTAGTAGTATCTTTTTTTATTCTCATAATGTTTCAGCTGCTTACCTTCCTAATGATATCGGACAGATAACAGATTATTTAGATGATTCAGGTTATTTTAATGGTTATACGGAACTTGATAGCATCGACTTTTCTGGTCAATGGCGTTACACGGCTGTCGCATACGAATCGGGAAATGAAAATACGGTATCTGAAATCGCTAATGGAGAATTTAAATTTTGGAAATGGACTTTTTCAACCCCATGGAACCCTGATGATGCTAGTTTTTCCACATTTCATGATGAAAACTTTGGTGAGTGGCAAGATGTAGACTTTTCTACCGAACAGCTTTTCTTTGAAGACAGACATCCAACAAATATTCAATTGGATCCTTTTTCATCTGAAAACAGTGCATATTTCCGCGTTTTTCAGCTCAATGATGACTCAGAGCTTTTGGATTATTTAGGGGATAATGCGATTACTCTTACAGCAGGTACAATTATTGTTGGGTTTAATGATAACGGTTTAAGCTTAGGTGATGCAGATTATGATGATATGATTGTGGCACTGCAACCGGTTCCTATTCCTGCTGGCTTCTGGCTGTTTTCCTCTGGATTGTTAGGTATGATAGGGTTTAGGAGGGGTTAAAGAATAGTGCAACTTATTCCGTCCCCCCCCCCTCACTAATTAGGCGGGTAGCGGGTAATAAATGGTGTTTTGCCATAAATATAGGGGGCGTTGAAACTGAGCGTAAAATGTAAGGTGATGTTACTATTTGTTCAATAAGTTGAAATAATAAAAAAACTTTTTATGGCTGATTCTAATCAAATTCTGCGTCGATACCAACTTATCCTGACATCTGCAGGAGAAGGAATATATGGTCTGGACCTAGATGGTAAGGGAACCTTTGTTAACCCTGCCGCTATAGCGATGACGGGCTGGACGGAAGAGGATGTTATTGGCCAGCCACTACATGCACAACATCACCATACTAGAGAAAATGGTGAGTTTTACCCCCAACATGAGTGTCCTATTTATGCTGCCTTAAAAGATGGTGAAGTACATCATGTCACTGATGAAGTTTTTTGGCATAAAGATGGCAGTTATTTTCCGGTGCATTATACCAGTACGCCTATTTGGGAGAATAATGCCATTATTGGCGCGGTCGTGGTGTTTCAAGATGTCAGTAAAATAAAACAGACAGAAAAATCACTGGCTCGTTTGCAGCGTCAAAATGAATTGTTGTTAGCATCGGCAGGAGAGGGGATTTGTGGTTTTGATTGTGAAGGAAACATTACTTTTATTAACCCTGCGGCAATTAATTTACTGGCATGGCCTGAGCAAAAGTTGGCAGGACAGACTATTCATGACATTTTTGGGGTCAATCAGCCGAAACGACCCGAGCGTTGTCCGGTACATAATATTGTGCAAGGTAAGAAGTATTACAAGGCCAATGATGTTTTGTTTTGGCGGCATGATAGTTCTAGCTTTTCAGTGGATTTTATCAGTACGCCCATTATGGAAGATAATGAGTTACAAGGTGTGGTTCTGGTTTTTAGGGATATTTCCGAGAGAAAGCTAGCTGAGAAAAAACTAAAACAAGCCTATACTGAAATTGAACAGTTAAAAAACCGTTTACAAGCAGAAAATAGCTATTTACAAGAACAGGTTAATCTTAACCATAGCTTTGAAGATATTTTAGGCCAAAGTGAACCACTAAAGACGGTTTTGTATCAGGTTGAACAGGTTGCTCCTACCGAGACCAGTGTTTTAATTCAAGGAGAAACGGGGACGGGTAAAGAGCTTGTTGCGCGTGCTTTACATAATCTTAGTCTGCGAAAAGAGCGTACTCTAGTTAAAGTTAATTGTGCAGCCTTGCCAGGAAATTTAATTGAGAGTGAATTATTTGGCCATGAAAAAGGTAGTTTTACCGGTGCTATTTCTCGTCGCATCGGCAGATTTGAGCTGGCCGATAAAGGTACTATTTTTTTAGATGAAATAGGTGAATTACCGTTAGAACTACAATCTAAATTGTTACGCGTTTTACAAGAGGGTGAGATTGAACGGCTGGGTGATTCTAAGACTATTAAAATCAATGTTAGAATTATCGCAGCAACGCATCGAGACCTAAAACAAATGGTCGAAAAAGGAGAGTTTCGGGAAGATTTGTTTTATCGCTTAAGTGTGTTTCCTTTGACAGTTCCTCCCTTACGCGATCGTAAAAATGATATATCGTTACTTGTACACTATTTTGTTAATAAATATGCTAACAAAATGAATAAACAGATTAACAATATCTCTCAAACGATAATGGATAAATTACAAGCTTATCCTTGGCCTGGGAATGTACGGGAACTGGAAAATATTATTGAGCGAGCGGTTATTTTATCACCTAAGAAAAGTTTAGTTATTCCTGAGTTACATGCCCCTGGCAATAATAAATCCGAGTCAGAAAATCTGCTACCTCTTACTGACATGGAAAAGTTGTACATTATTAAAATTTTAAAAACAACGGAGTGGAAAATTTCTGGTGAATTTGGTGCGGCTGCAATTTTAGAAATGCACCCCAATACTTTACGTTCACGCATGAATAAGCTGGGCATTCGTCGATCTAATACCAGTTTATAACACAATAGCGTTTATTCACTATATTTCGTTAGTTATTTCTTTTTAAATATTTTCCTCTAATCAGTTATTTAATAGTAACGCTTTGTTTCTATAGAAAAACATATTTTATTTCTTTCTGGCACAACTCCTGCAATAGTTAAAGTAACAAATCATAATTATAACTATTTTGATTTTTGAACTGTATCTAGGAGTTTAGAGGAAAAGATTATGAAATTCAATGTCATAATACATACCATCATCCCCCATAGCTAATAGTAAAACTAATAATGTGCTGCTCTCATGCAAGACAGATGTTGTCGAAAATAAGCAAATGGATTTAGTTCAAAGCAAATTACAAAAAGTAGACATGTTTCCCTCTATATCGCTGAGCTACCTAAATGATACAGTTAAGAGCACATACGAAACGATGCGAAATGGAGTGATCAAGCATGTGACAATGAAAGTTGCCATGTCAGTGTTCAATTTTAATATTGATGGGTTTGCCGCTAAAAATATAGTTAGCTTTGTATCTGATGGTACCAAACCATTCCTTCCTTTCGAATTTGCTAATGGCGTTAAAATCACCAAAGCTATTGCTAAAGGTGCGACCATCATTTATAGAGTAGAAATGCCGATATCCAAAAAACATCATCTTGCTTTACCGCTGGCTTTGGCCGGTAAGGTTTCCGCCACAACAACTGTCTGTAATGATATGGATATGGTAGATGATTTGTTAGGACGTGATGTTGTTATTCAATATGACTATTATGATTCTAATGGTGCTTTCTTCAGCTCATTCACTATTAATGGGTAAAACTGGATAAAATCATTTAGATCGGTGGAAAAATTTTGATGCTGATTTATACTCAAAGCAACAAATGTAGAATTATTATTATATTATAGCGTTTATCTAAAATGTAACTGATAATTGATGAGCCCCAATGTTGTTGAGATAGAGATATATGTATTTTTTACTTTATGCATTTAAAGAATTCACATTATATAGAGCCCTGCTGACGGTGGGGCTTTTGTATGCCTGTATTGTAACAGTTCAAGCAGCACACGTAGACGATAGCAAAATACTTGAAGCAGTCAATTTACAGCTTAAATGGGTTCATCAATTTCAATTTGCTGGTTATTATGCAGCAAAACAGCAAGGTTATTATGCTGAAGAAGGTCTTAATGTTGATATTCATGAATTCAATCTGGAAAAACCAGTTGTTAAGCAGGTGGTTTCAGGTGTTGCGGATTATGGCATTAGTGATATAGGTCTTTTGTTTAATTATGCAAAAGGTGATCCGGTCAAAGTATTGGCAGCTATTTTTCAACATAATCCTCTGGTTTATATCAGTAAACGTTCCTCAGGCATTTTCAGTCCTTTTGAAATGAGTGGAAAGCGAATTATGCAGCGCTCATCAGCAACTGATGATGCCCCGCTGAGGGCATTGTTAGTCGATGCTGGTATAGGTAAAGATCAATACAGTGCGGTTAAATATGACTTCAGCTTTGATACCTTTATCTCAGGAAAAGCCGATGTTATGTCTGGCTATATGACGAGTCAGCCATTTGATTTAAGGCAAAAAGGGTTGCAGATCAATATTATAAACCCCCAAAATTATGGTATTGATTTTTATGGTGACCTTTTATTTACTAGTGAACAGGAGCTTAAAAATCATCCGGGGAGGGCTGATCGATTCCTGAAAGCAACTTTAAAAGGTTGGCGTTATGCATTTGATCATGTGGAAGAAGTTATTCAATTGATAAAAAATCAGTATCATAGTCGCTCTAGTCTTGAGCAGTTAAGAAATGAAGCTACGGAAATGCGAAAACTGGTTTTGCCTGATACCATTCCTCTAGGGCATATAAAAATTAATCGGTTACGGCGAATTGTTGATACTTACCAGCAGTTAAATTTAAGCAGAACTTTAGATGATAATGAGCTAAAGGGCTTTATTTATGATAAAAATAATAAAGTAAATTTAACTAAGCAAGAGAGAAGTTGGTTGCGACAGTACCCGGTTATTCGTTTAGGCATTGATCGTAACTTCGCCCCTTATGAGTGAATTAATAAAAAAGGACATTATGAAGGAATTGCAGCTGATTATATAAAATTATTGGAACAGCGTTTATCTGTAAAGTTTGAAATTATAAAAGGTAAAAAGACATGGCATGATATTTTAGGTATGGCTAAACGAGGTGAAGTGGATATGCTGTCCTGTCTAGTTAAAACTCCTGATCGACAAGAGTTTTTGAATTTTGGCGAACCTTATCTCAAAAGTTCTGCTGTTATTATTACTGAAAACTCAAATGGTTATATAGCTTCGTTAGAAAATTTAGCGGGTAAACTGGTTACGATTCAGAAGGGACATTTTACAGAGGAAATTTTGAGAAAAAACCATCCTGAAATAGGTTTGGTTTTGACTGACAGCATAGAAAAATCTTTAGAAATGGTGTCAAATGGTCAGGTGTTTGCTTATGTAGGTGATGTGACGGCAGCAAGTTATGTCATGAAAAAGAAAGGCTTTCTTAATCTGGTCTTTTCTGGATCAACGCCTTATCAAAGTCAATTTAGTTTTGCCACTCATAAAAGTAAACCTATATTAGCATCAATCATGAAAAAAGCATTGCAGTCTATCGAGCAGGAGGAACGAGATGCTATTTTCAATCACTGGCGAGCAATAAAAATTACAGAAGGAATTAATCTTAATGTTTTTTTTAGATATGTCCTGGGTGTTGTTTGTTTATTTGTATTGTTTGCCTATTGGATTTATAAATTACGCCAGTCAACCAGTGCACTCAAAGCAAGTGAGGCCAAATTGCAGCTTATTTTAGATACAGAACCTGAGTGTGTGAAAGTGTTAAATGCTAATGGCTGTTTAGTACAAATAAATCCGGCAGGATTAAAAATGATTGAAGCAGAGGATAGTGCCGCATTGTTAATTGGTGAAAAAGCTAATGGATTGGTTGTTGCTAAAGATCAACAGGCATTTAACAACATGACTCAACGTGTTCTAAAAGGTGAATCATGTATTTTACAGTATCAAATCAAAGGGCTAAAAGGCACTAAACGCTGGGTAGAATCGCATGCCGTGCCATTAGTTGATGAGCTTAATCACAGTGTTTCTGTGCTTTCTGTCACCAGAGATATTAGTGAACATAAACAAACTGAAGAAGCACAAAAAATTGCCACTATGGTTTACCAAAACAGTAGTGAGGCAATGTTAGTCACTAATAGCGATGACTTAATTATTGCTATTAATCCAGCATTTAGCAAGATTACCGGTTATTCTTTTGAAGAAGTCAGGAATAAAAACCCAAGTGTATTGAAACCGGGTTTACAAGATGATCAGTTCTATAAAGAAATGTGGCATTCTCTTGATTCCACTGGTCATTGGGAAGGCGAAATATGGAATAAACATAAGGATGGTAATGAGTATGCAGAGTGGTTGGTTATTAATACTATTTATTCAGAAGATGGAACAGTCGCTCAACGTGTTTCTTTGTTTTCAGATATTACAGAAAAGAAAAGATCAGAAAAGCTGATTTGGAAGCAAGCTAATTATGATTCGTTAACTGGATTGCCTAATCGCAATATGTTTTTAGACCGCCTAAACCAGGATATTAAATTAGCATCACGATCAGAGAAGTCCTTAGCCGTTATATTTCTTGATCTGGATTTTTTTAAAGAAGTTAATGATACTCTAGGCCATGCTAAGGGTGATGAATTATTGTGTGAAACTGCAAAAAGGTTGCTTGCTTGTGTACGTGAAACAGATACTGTGGCTCGGTTAGGCGGCGATGAATTTATTATTGTTTTACCCGAACTGGATCGTTTTTTTAATTTAGACCGGGTTGCCGAGAAAATTATTCAATCATTAAGCCAGGTGTTTAAATTAGCTGAGGAACAAGCTTTTGTGTCTGCAAGTCTTGGTATTGCTATGTACCCAAATGATGCGATTGAATCTGAAGGACTTATTAAACATGCGGACCAAGCCATGTATCTTTCAAAAGAGAAGGGGCGAGCTCAATTTAGTTATTTTACTAAAGCGATGCAAGAGCAAGCGCAGTACCGTTTACACTTAGTGAAAGATATGCGCGGTGCTTTGCAGGCAAATCAGTTTGAACTATATTATCAACCCATTGTTGATTTGAAAACGGGGGATATCATCAAAGCAGAAGCCTTGATACGTTGGAATCATCCAACTCGTGGATTGGTCAGTCCTGCGGATTTTATACCATTAGCAGAAAATTCAGGGTTGATTGTTGAAATTGGGGACTGGGTTTTTAAACAAGCTGCACGACAAGTAAAATATTGGAGAGATCATTTTGATTGCAATTTACAAGTGAGTGTCAATAAGTCTCCCGTTCAGTTCCAAGTTGCTAATAACCGTGATGACTGGTTAGATTATCTCAAACAAATTAATTTATCAGGCGGAGGTATCGTTATAGAAATAACGGAGGGTTTGTTAATGGACAGTGCGCCTAATATTATTCACCAATTATTGCAATATAGAGATGCAGGTATTCAAGTTTCTATGGATGATTTTGGCACCGGTTATTCCGCATTGTCATATCTTAAAAAGTTTGATATAGACTATTTGAAAATTGACCGCTCATTTACCCGTAATTTAGTCCCTGGTTCTAATGATATGGCTCTGTCTGAGGCTATTATTTTAATGTCTCATAAATTAGGCCTGAAGGTAATTGCTGAAGGGATAGAAACAGAGCAACAAAGAGACCTATTGACTGCTGCAGGTTGTAATTATGGACAGGGCTTTTTATTTTCCAAACCAGTACCTGCTGATGAATTTGAAACGCTGTTAGACAAACGAAAGATATCATTAAGCTAGTAGTTTCGTAACTTTGGTTAGGTGAGGATCATGTTTGTATCGTCACATGCGGTTTATGAGGTTTGGTTCATGCGCGGGTACTTCCAACTGAAAGAACAAGCATTGCCAAAAACCTAGATAAATGGAAAGCGCTTAAGGCATCGGTATTATTATGCTCAGTGTTACAAGTTATGTACTTCAGTTCATAGTGGTTGCGCTTTAGGAACCTATCGCTTGGTTTAATTCTGCTTCTGCACGCAAGGCATCAAATCGGGCGGCGATATTGCGTGCGTATGATTTATCTCTGGCAACTTCGGCTTCAATATAACGAGTGACTGTTACTGTTCCTGCTTTACGTTGTTCATTGACTAAACGTAACGCTTCTTCTGCTGCTTTAACTGAAGAGGAAGTTACTTTGACTCTGGCTAAAGCTTCCATTATTTTTAAATGTGCTGATTTAACCTCATTTTCAATAGCCAGTTGTGTTTGTTTTGCTAATTTTTTAGCTATGGACAGCTGATATTCGGCTTTTTTTATTTTTTCTTTATGAGCAAAACCCGAAAAAATATCCAGCTCTACCATTACGCCTGCGGTTACATTGTCTCTGTTGGTGCTAAATTCCAGGTTTTTACTGTCAGAACCATAAGAAACATAGGCATCAGCTTTTGGTAAGTAAGCGCCGCGAGCAGCATTTAATTGCTGTTGTGCTATCTCTATGTGTTTAGTCGCAGCTTGTGTTTCGGGGCGTTGAGTCATGGCCCTGTTAAGTAATTCATCAAAGGAATGGTTGGCCTGTGGTAGCGTCCAGTGGTCTGATGCATCAACATTAAAGGGCTGGTGAGCAGTAATGCCTAATAAGTTTTTTAATCCTGCTTTGGTTAAGGCAATGGCGTTTGCCGTTTGGATTTTAGTATCTTGAGCTTCTGCCAATTGCACTTCCAGCGATAATACATCCGACCTTAGTGTAGAACCCGCTTCATATCGGATTTTGCTTTGTTTATATTCACTTTCCACGGCTTCAATGGAGCGGATAGCCACTTTATCCGCTTCTACGGAGGCCAGGTAGGCATAAAAGGTTGAGCTGACAGTTTGAATTAATTGATTTCGTATCGCAGATTTTTCCAGCGTTGCGGCATCTATACCGAGTTTAGCCGCTTTACTTTGATAGTAGTCTTGCCCCCCTCTAAATAAAGAATAACTGGCTCTAACTTCAGGGCGGTAATTGTCAGTGCCACCCGGGTTATTAAAGTCTGTTGTGGGCGAAAAATCGAGTCGCCGCTGGGCGATAATCATGCCAAAAGCGCGTGAAGGATTATCGCTATGTTCGTATGATAGACTGGTTTTTATATTAGGGTAAAAACTGGAGAGGGCTAAACTATATTGCGCTTCTGCTTGAGCAATCCGGTCGTGCATAATTTGCAGGTTAGGGTTGTTTAGCAGTGCGTGTGCTATGGCTTGTTGTAAATTAAAAGTATGCGCTTCAGTTGCTGATAAGCTTGCTGAGTTTAATAATATTGCAACGGCAATGATAAAGGGTCTCTTAAAGTGATTAAACATAATATTTATTTATTATTTAATTGCTCAGGTAAAATCAGTTTTTCACCTTCGACTAAGCCGGAAATGACAAGTATATTATCTCCGGTTTTTTGGCCTATGCGGATAAACCGGCGGATGGGTCTGTTATTTTCTAAGACCCAGACTACATCGAGTTGCCCCATTTGCTTAACATAGGTCGTTGGTATTAGCAGCTGTTCTTTTTCACCGGTAGGAATATGGATTTTGGCATACATGCCAGGAAGTACCTTGCCATTATGTTCAATTTTAGCTTTAATTAAAAAACTGCGAGCACCTGGGTCAGCAGCAGGCACTATTTCTTCAATGGTTGCCAGCATGTTTTTATTCAGTGCAGGTATTTGTGTTTCTATTTTTTGTCCTATGCTGAGTGATAATGCCAACGATTCACGGACATTCGCATCAATACGCAATGAGTTAGGGTCATATAAAGTCAGCAATTTCATTCCTGGAGAAGCAAGGTCCCCGGGTTCAGCAAAACGGTCTATGACCCTAGCCGAAAAAGACGCTTTAATTTTACTGTAACTCAACGTTGTTTCTGTAGATTCCAGTTGTTGTCTAGCACTTGCTAATTGAGCCTTTAAGCTATTGTAATTGGCACTGGCTTGTTCAAGTTGAGCTTTGGTAACACTTTCTTTGCTATATAAACTTTTAGTTCGAGTGTAATGCGATTTTGCTTGTCGCAAATTGGCCCGAATTGAATTGATGTTTTCTTTAGACTGGGCAACATTTGCTCGATTATTTCTATTATCCAATTCTATTAACAAGTCACCTTTTTTAACGCTGTCACCGGCTTTAACATGAATTGATTTTATCGGTGCCAAGATCCTGGCTGCAACATGTGTTGTTTGTTTTGAGCGTACCGTTGCTGGTACATCTTCATGTAAAGACGTGAGTGTGGTTTTTAGCGTTAAAGTGTCACCTTTAAAATTGGCTAAGGGAGACACTTCACCCGGTTTTATTTTTGTATCAAAAGCACCTGCCATCCACATGATAAGTAGCAATAGACCCGCTATTGTCAGTAAAGGCACAGTGTATAGTTTTATTTTGTTGTACATAATGCGTCCTAAATCTTTTCTTCGACAGGTGAATAAACCAGATAATAAACCACAGGCACTACCACTAGGGTGAAGAGGGTAGAGGCTAAAATACCAAAAATAATAGCGATAGCCAGGCCACTAAAAACCGGGTCCAGAGTAATAATAAGATTGCCCAGCAGGGTCGTTCCAGCGGTTAATAGCACCGGGCGCATACGAGTAGCTCCAGCTTGTAACAAAGCTTCTTCAAGTGCCATACCATTATTTCTAGCTTGGACAATAAATTCAATCAATATCAGTGCATTACGAATTACAATGCCAGCCAGCGCTATCATTCCAATCATAGCCGTTGCGGTAAACAAAACGGGGTCTGGGCTGTTGCCTATAAATCGTTCACCAAATTGATTTAATAGCCAGAAGCCTGGCATGATACCAATCACAGTCATAGGAATAGATGACATGATAATGAGTGCTAATGTGGTAGAACCGGTTTGCAGGCGCATAACAAAAAAGATGCCGACTAAGGCAAATGCAAATGCCAGCCCCATATCACGGAACACCCGTATAGTGGTATCCCATTCCCCTTCTCCATCCCAAACGATGGTTATGTCGTCAGGTATTTGCCATGCAGCACCACCGCCTGGATTGAAAAAGTTGCGGCTTTGCCAGTCCTGAGCTTTTATATCGCTATTTCCCAAGTCTGCTTGCAGTCCCATGATGACTTCAACGGGGGTGCGTCCTTCCAGTTCTGCTGTTACATAAACGACAGGTTTTAAGTTTTTATGATGAATTGCTTTGTCGGCTATAGATTCAACAAACTCGCCTAACTCACCTAAGGGGATTAATGGTAACTCAGGGTTTGACCTCTTGGTTTTCATAGGCAACACTTCAAGGTTGCTTTGACTGGTACGCTTTTCTTTAGCTAGGCGAAGTGTAATAGGAAGTGGGTTGGCTTCTCTTTCCAGATTATAGTAGGCAGCAACATGTCCTTGATTTGCTAAGCTCAAGTTTAATGCAATTTTTTGTGTGGTAATGCCGGAAAGCATAGCTTTTTCTTTATCAGTCTGGAAACGCCAGCGAATTTGGTCTGCTTCCACAGTCGAATCCACTTCCACTATAAAGGGTTCCTGTTTAAGCCTATCCATGACTATAACTGCAGCCTCTCTTTGTTTTTGATAGTCAGTGAGTGGGTCACCATAAATTTCAGCAACAACGGTACTCATAACAGGAGGACCAGGGGGAACTTCTACTACTTTTATTAAAGCACCGTTAATATTGAGTGGTTCTAACATTTTACGTAAACGTAATAACACAGCATGAGAGTTATGTTCACGCTGTTGCCGTGGCGCTAGGGTTAATCGTATATCTGCTAGATGGACTGCCTGACGATAATTATATTGTCTTACTAAGCCATTAAAGTCGATAGGTGAAGGTTTTCCAACAAAGCTGGCAATCGCTTTAACTTCGGGTAAACGGCGTGCAATCAAGGCTGCTTTTTCAGAGATAGCTGCTGTATGTTCCAGCGTGCTGCCTTCTGGCAGGTCAATTAAAATTTGTATTTCATCTTTATTATCAAAGGGTAATAATTTAAGTGGAACTAACTGAAAGACAGGTAAACTTGCTGTAGCAGCAAATAGAACAACGGTGATAGCAATTAATAGCCAGGCTTTTTTACGTGTAGCGATAAACGGGCCTATCAGCTTACGGTAGGTATTTAATAAACCTTCTGATGTTTCCGTTTCTTCTGTTGGTTTTAATGCTTTACTAGCCAGCCAGGGGGTTACCATAAAGGCAACCATTGTGGAGATGATCACGGCAATGGGAACATTAAATGCCATGGGGGCCATATAAGGGCCCATCATTCCGGTAATAAATGCAAGCGGCACAAAGGCTAATATAATAGTCACTGTAGACATTAATAAGGCTGAGCGAATTTCTGCCATAGCCGCGATAATTCGATCATTGGCGGACCCCGTACCTTTACGCATGAACCTTTCGATATTATCAATACCGGTGATGGGGTCATCTACTAGTAAGCCTAAAGATAAAATCAAGGCAAATAAAGTGACTCTATTAATAGTATAGCCAAAAGCCATGTCCAGCATCAGTGTTAAGCCATAACAAATTGGAATGGCCATGCCAACGACTAGAGCAGGTCGCCAGCCAAGGAATACGGCAATAAAAACCACCACAGTGAAAATAGCAAAACCGAGGCTTGAAACCAAATTTGATACTTTCTCATCCGCTGTTTTTCCATAATCACGTAATATTTCAATATGTATTTCAGGGGGTAAAAGCTCTTGCTGCAGGTGTTCTATGTGGCTATGAATGTTTTCAGCAACCCATACAGCATTTGAACCTCGGTTTTTGGCTATAGATAATGTAACTTGAGGGTATTGTTGATTATATTGTTCCGATAACGGGTGTCCAGGGGCAAATTCAATCCAGCTGTAATTATCTATTTCTGCCGGGCCATCGGTGACTGTAGCAATATCTTGTAGATAAACGGGCAGCCCATCAACCAGGTTGACAACTAATGATTTTAATTGATCAATACTGCGGATGAAATCACCGGCTTCTAGAATAACGGATTGATTATTAGCTGCTAAAATTCCAGAAGATTGTAGTTGATTTGCTGAAGCTATGGCTTGAACTACTTCAACTGCTGTGGTTTTTCGGGCAGCCATACTTTGTGGATCAAATAGAACATTGATGTTTCTAGCCCTACCACCAACAACACTGACCTGATTGGTATTTTCAATTTGCTGTAAAGACGTGGTTATTTCATCAGCAAAACGTCTTAGTTCAAAATCTCCGTACTGATCGGGTTGGCTACTCCATAAGCTCAACATAACAATGGGTACATCATCAACTTCAACGGGTTTAATGATCCAATTGCTTACTGCAGCAGGGATACTGTCCTGGTTTGACTGTAATTTGATATACGCATTTAATAACGAATCTTCGCGGTCTTCACCCACAAAATAGCGTAGTGTAACAATTGCATTTCCTGGCCCTGAGCGTGAATAAATATGTTCCACACCGGTAATTTGGGAGAGTATTTTTTCCAGAGGCAAGGTAACTTGTTTTTCTACCTGTTTAGCTGAGAGGCCTGGCGCAGAAATAATAACATTTGCCATCGGCACTACTATTTGTGGCTCTTCTTCTCTAGGGGTATAAATTAGTGCAATTGCACCTAGAACGAATGAGATCAGGAAAAAAAACACTGGTAAGCCACCCTTTAAGGAGTAGGCAACCAGGTTGTCTAGCCATGTACGTTGTACAGAATGGGGTATGTTCAGGTCATCAGTCATTTTAATGCTTGAAAAGGTTTGCTATGTGTATTGCTAACAATGTTTTAAGTTAGAAACACGTAAGGATATTGAGGTTTAAATATAATTATATTCTAATGTACGTGATTTGTTAAGAAGCTTTTGCTTTTAACTCAATTGATTGCTTATATTTTTCCAAATTAATGAATTATTGTTTAAGGCTGTTTTATGGGAAAAGTGATTCTTTGGTTTAAAGTCTTACAAATCAGAGCATCTTGATTGCAATACTATATTGGCACATGCTCTTGGCAAATTTTCTGACTATCACTCTTACTCAGTTTTTCTTGTGTAAGTTCACAAAAGAACCCTGTTGATGTTTTACTAAAGTTTTTACAAGTTTTACAGATACCGAATGACTGTGAATTATTGGCTTTTTGTAGGGCAGTTAGTGCTTCAATAAATATTTCTTTTCCATTAATGATAGAAGAGTTTTTTTCTAAAATTTTGGTAGCTTTTTCAAATAAGTCGGTTGGTTTTGCTTTATTTAAAGAATCAAAGCCTTTTTTGAGTAACTGGATGTGAAAAACTCGTTTATCAACCTGATCTTGTTTTTTTTCAATCAGATCTTTTTTTTCTAATAAAATTAATGTTTGAGAAACTGTACCACGAGTCATGCCAAGATAGCTGGTAATGGCAGCAGGTGTATCGCTGTATTTATTACAAAGGGATAAATACTCTAATACTTGAAAGTGAACCAGCTGCAACTTTAGTTCGGTACATCGTCTACGTTCCTCAGAACGAATCAGTGCAGCCATGTATTCGATTAAATCGAAAACAGTTGGGTTCTTCATAATTTCATTCTTTTTTATTTGCCCTGTTTTAAAAGATTGTGATTGAGAAGCCTTTTGTAATGCATTGAGTACATCAATAAAAATATTATTTTGAATTGGCACCGAACTATCTTCTTTGAGTAATAAAGTCGCTTTATTAAATAATTCTGTTCTACGTGCTTTTTTTAGAAGTGCTAGACCTGAAGGTAGCAAATTAACATGAATGACACGTTTATCATTTTCATCCGGAGTTTTTTCTAAATAGCCTTTTTTTTCAAGAACAATTAACGATTGAGAAACTGTTCCTCTTGTCATACCAAAATAAGAAGCGGTAGCGGCTGGTGTATCGGTGTATTGGTTTGAATGGGAAAGATAATTTAATACTTCAAAATGCATTAATTGTAGCCTAAGCTCGGTGCATTTTTTTCGTTCTTCAGAACGAATCAAAGCAGCCATACATTCAATAATTTCAAAAACATCAAATTCTTGCATAATTTCGGGTGTTCTACTGAGCTTTAAAGTTAATTAGTGGATTGGTTTGAACATTCTTTAGGGAGATTAATAAGTTGTATCTTAAAAGGGGAGGATATAACTTATAAAGTAATAGTGAATTGAAATAAAAGGGTGCGTATGTCTCTTTTATCATCGGAATTCAAGGGAAATTCTCCAAAAGGAGCATTTTAACATGTAAGTGAAAATCTAACGTTAAGAACGTTAGTCTTTTGTTAGTGCTTCTCCAGTGACTCTTTTTGGATAAGACCTAGCACACTCACATTTAGAATTAGAATATGTTTATTGCCTAAAGGAAGGCCTTAGGCCTTTTTGTGGCGAAGCATTAGAGCAGCAATATTAAACAGATACTTTTTCAGGACTCCCTAGGGCTACTTAACTTGTAATGGGTATGCTCTAAGCACGGGGCTAACAGGTTTATCAAGGTTCTTGGTAACAAATTCTGTTTACTATCGTCTTAATGCGTTTAAGGCATCAGATCTTCATTAGCATGAAGATCTGATTTTAGTCACTATTATCCTTTGCCTGGGATCATACCCACTGTTCCAGGCTTTATACGCTTGCACGTCACTGTAACATCTTTCAAATAGCATTTTTGTAAGCCGTTTGAATCAGTACATTCATTACAGGCCAGGTTACCATTATCAGTGATATTTTCAAGACCCCAGCCATAGCCTTGTGTTTGACAGAACTTTTTTGAATATTTTTTTATTTTATAATTTCTGTTAGCTGATTTTTCTGCATCAGCTGGTGATTCACATTTCGCTGAAGGTATGGTATTAGCCATCAAGTCTCTATAGATATATTCAGTTGAAAATGAGGGGCTAGAAAAGAATAATATCGCAAGAATTGCACCAATCAAATTAAGTTTCATAGTTTTTCTCCACTTTAAGTTGTTTTGCTTGTGATAGCGTGTTTGATAGTTACTCGTAGTCTTGTTTTATGACGCGAATATCCATGATTTCACGCTCTTCAACTAACTGTGCTTTAATTGGAGCGAATTTATCATCTTCACTACTTTTTATGGCCAGGAGAATGCTAATCAGAACAACTGCTATTAGCACAACATATAAGATGAAATAATCTTTTTCTTTATTTTTTTCAATAGTTTGTTCAATCATTGTATATACCTTAGTAATTATTAAGCGGTGATTTATATGGCTAAACAAGTATTATGTTGGTGAAGAATGGATTATTGCCATAATATCGACTCGATATAGACTATAGTCAAAAGGATACACCTTTGTCAAATAAATATTGAATCGATATTTGTTTGGTAATGAACAAGGTTTTAAATAGCGTGACTTTATAATGCTGTAGTTTTTAGTATTCGATTAAATTAATAGTAAAAACTATCTGTTTATATTGCATCTTCACCCGTTTCACCTGTTCTGATTCGAACAACTTGGTCTTGATCGATAACAAATATCTTTCCATCTCCAATTTTCCCCGTAACTGCCGTTTTAACAATCGTTTCAATAGCTTCAGAGAGTCTATCATTGGCGATAACAATTTCGAGCCTAGTTTTTGGTAGAAAATCTACAATATATTCGGCTCCTCGGTAAAGTTCCTTATGGCCTTTTTGTCGGCCAAAACCTTTTACATCAGTTGATGTCATACCACTAACACCAATTTCTGTCAGAGCAGAACGGACTTCTTCTAATTTGAACGGATTTATAATTGCGATAATAAGTTTCATGGTATTTTGTGTGATGAATTCAAGGCGTAGTGTTTTAAGCTCGCCTCATGATATCGAATCACTATCTATATTGCAATTTAAAGGCTAGAAAATAATACCTGATTAGCAAGGATCGTCAGCCAAAGTATTTTCCATGAGTGAAATGAGGCATGGACTTCCGACTAAAATATCTAAAAGAGAGGCCTAGGCTATGAATTCAGTTGAATTTTACTTTAAGCTTTGGTTAAGAGTTTTACGGTTATTCCTCTGAAACCAGGTTTTAAAGGGGTTTTCAGAACCTGGCGGAAGATTCTTTCTAATCAGGTAACATTTTGACTTACGTTTTAAGCGTGCTAAGAAATGTCTAAAAAGACTGTTATAACCTTCAACAGTATACGCTTCAGCTTTTAACTGAGTATGTATCTCTTTGGGAACAAACTTTTCATAAGGACTCCAATAATCACTCATGACATCTCTCATATTTTTGTCTTTAATGGCTTCCCATAGTTTTCGCCCTGTGGCCGTGTCGCGGGAGCCCACTTCGCAGTGGAGACATCTTTTTCCATTGCGATCAACAGCAATCCAGATCCAGCAATAGTTTTTTTTGAGCCAATATAGGTATGCATTTCATCTAGCTCAACAATTTCTATTTCTTTTTCAGATCGAAGGGGTTCAATTGACTCGCCATGTGCTTT
>JBJPGG010000085.1:0-25525 GCA_048595505.1 Methylococcaceae bacterium | reverse complement strand
TATAAAAGGAGAGCATTATGCTTCTGATGCCGTGCGTAAAGCTGAAGATCTTGGTTGGAAAAACTGGGGGCGGCGTTTTAACGAGTATCTTACTATGATGGAAGCATTATTTTGGCCAGATTTGATTATTTTAGGTGGAGGAGCCAGTAAAAAGTTTGATAAGTTTAAACAAACCATAACTGTCAATACAGCCGTTAAACCGGCAACCTTGCTAAATTTGGCAGGTATTATCGGTGCGGCACTTTATGCCCAGTCAAAAAACAGCTCACCCTCTGAATAAATTGGTTTATTTCATAAAGTAAAATACGCCGGTTTCTCCTCAGCAACCCGCTCTAACCTGGGGCGGACTCTATCAAAGTGCTTCTATAATTTCACTTCCGTTCGGTAATGAAAAAATTAGTTTTTCCTCCCTTCTTTAACAGTATTAATCATTCGATTATTACATGGTTTTGTCTGTTAGCAATGAAGGGTTAACTATTTTGATGCGCTTTTTTATCGGATGAAATTGACTCAAAGAATAGAAACCTAACATAGGGATGTATTTAGACTACACTGGAGATATTAGACAGTAGACATCTTGGGTGAAGAAAGGCATGGGTATTACAAAAATATTTTTCTGGGCAATGTTTCTGTATGCATATTTACCCTGTGTGGTAGCGAAAGATGTGGTTCGTGAATATTGGATAGCTGCAGATGAAGTTGTTTGGGATTATGCACCGTCTTTTCCTGTTAACCTGATGTCTGGCAAAGAATTTAATGAAGAGCAACGAGTCTTTGTTGGTGATGGAGAGAGTGGAGCTGATGGGGTAATAGGTCGCCGTTATCTCAAAGCTATTTATCGTCAATATAGTCGAGATTTTATGGCGTTGAGTAACAGAACAATAGATGAAACATATTTAGGGCTTTTGGGCCCAATTATACGGGCTGAAGTGGGTGACCAAATTGTTGTGCACTTTAGAAACAATACAAGGTTTCCTGTTTCATTACATGCTCACGGGATGTTTTATAACAAAGACTCTGAGGGTGCAATGTATGCTGATGGTACTAAGCAAAAAGCTGATGATCATATCTTGCCTCAAAGTGAATATACTTATACCTGGCAAGTCACGGAAAGGGCTGGTCCTGGCCCAAATGATTCGAGTTCTATAATTTGGCCATATCATTCTCATGTAAATACTCCGGGTGATGTAAATGCAGGACTGATTGGGGTGATTATTATTACCAGGAAAGGATTGGCAAATGTAGATGGTAGCCCTAAAGATATAGATCGGGAATTTGTTACGCTGTTTAATATTTTTGATGAAAATACCAGCAATTACCTGGCAACGAATATTAGTGAATACACTGATGTGAATGTAGATCCCGCTGATGAGACGTTTGTTGAAGGTAATTTAATGCACGGTATGAACGGTTATTTGTGGGGAAATAATCAAGGCTATGTTTTCCAGGTGGGCGAGCGCGTTCGTTGGCATATTATTGCTATGGGGACGGAGGTGGATATTCACACCGCGCATTGGCATGGGATTACTTTACTGCATAATGGTAATCGTGTTGATACCATTGCCATTTTACCCGCGGCAACTAAAACCCTTGATTTCCAAGCAGATAATTCAGGTATTTGGATGTATCATTGTCATGTGAATGATCATATAGACGCAGGTATGATGTCCGTATTTACGGTGATGGATTTGCCTAGGGAAAAGCTTAACCCCTGAAAATAATGGCTTATAAACGAACTTTATTCTCTTCACACCAACTCGCTAGGAAAAAACCCCCAGCTACTTGATTCGCTGGGTAAGAGGGAGGGTGAATGAAAAGTATAAGGGTTAATATCCGTATATATCGAGCGCTTCCATAAAAAATTCGTCAGGTTCGCCTTGATTGAACTCAATATGATCGGGTAATGAAAGGTCATCCATATCTTCGTAATCAACGTTATCAAATTCGTAACTCATGGTCATCTCCTGAAAATTGATGTTGAGTTAAGTCTATATCGGTATTAAAAAAACCGCTATTGTACAAAAGTACTAATGGATTGGAAACGTGAAAAGGCTCACATATATTTGGTGGTTTTATTATTGCTGAGGTGACGAATAACGCTTATTTAACCTGGTCGGGAAGTGGTTTTCCTGAAAAATAGGCTTCTAGGTTGCTTAATACTTTTTCTCCCATTGCTGTTCTTGTGGCAATGGTTGCGCTGCCTAGGTGAGGAAGTAAAGAGACGTTGTCTAGGGTTAAAAGTCCTTCAGCTACATTGGGTTCATTTTCATAGACATCCAACCCAGATCCGGCAATGCGATTGGCTTTTAATGTGTTGATTAAAGCTTGGGTGTCTATGACATCTCCACGAGCTGTATTGATTAAATGCGCAGTGGGCTTCATTAAATCCAGCATCGATTGATTGATTAAACGTTTGGTTGAATCTCCTCCCGGGCAATGCAAAGAAATAAAATCAGCTGATTGCATGATTTCTTTAATTGAGTCACAAGGTTTAGCGTTTAAGTCGTCAATAATGCTTTGTTGTGCAGGGCTGGGCTTAAAATAGATTATTTTCATGCCAAAGCCATGATGTGCTTTTATTGCCATGGCTTGGGCGATGCGACCAAAACCTATTAGGCCCAGAGTTGCACCTGTTACATCAGAACTCATCATTTGGGTAGGGGACCAGCCTTGCCATTGTTTTGATCTAACTAAGCGGTCACCTTCTGCAGCACGACGGGCTGACATAAGCAATAGTGTCATGGCCAGATCAGCGGTACTTTCTGTTAAAACACCCGGGGTGTTAGTAATGATTAAATTTTGTGCTTTTGCTGCATCAACATCTATATGGTTGTAGCCAACACCAAAATTACCCAGGATTTTACAGCGCTTGTTTTTAACCTCTAAAACCTGTGCTGTAAAGGCGTCACAAACACTAGGGCAAACCGCATCGTAATTCTGCAGTGCGTGCCTTAATTCATTGGCAGTTAAAGGTCTGTCGTCTTCATTTAATGTAACGTCGTAACGGGCTTTGAGTTTTTCTTCTATAGAGGCAGGCCATTTGCGAGTAATGAAAACTTTTTCTTTCATTGTGGTTTTTTACAAAAGGAGTTGTAAGAGCAGGTATAAAAGCAGGTTCAAGGTAAAAGGTGAAAAAGCAGTTGCTCATGATTTTTGTACTTTTCACCTTGGACCTGTGATTTTTTACTTCGCAGTAGAGCGGTAATATTCTATGGCAGCAGCAACACCGCTTCCTGGTGTAATGTCAAAACCATTATCCAGCATTGCCATTTCTACACCAGCAATAGCGCCTAGTAAAGACACATCGTTCATATCACCAATATGACCGATGCGGAAAACTTTACCCGCAACTTCAGTTAGGCCTGCACCTAAAGAAATATTGTATTTAGTAAAGGCAGTGCTGATTACATCTTTAGCATCTTTACCTTCAGGAACTACAATGGCAGAAACAGTATCTGATTCAAACCCTGGCTGTGCGCACAGTTTTAATCCCCATGCAGCAATGGCTCTTCGTACGCCCTCTGCCAAACGAAAATGGCGAGCATACACATTATCTATCCCTTCTTCTAATAAAAGCTCTATAGATTTTCGTAAGCCATATATCATAGGTGTGGCAGCTGTGTATGGGGTGTAACCCAGTGCATTTTGTGCCATTTGATCTTTAAGGTCTAAAAAGCAGCGTGGAAAAGTAGCTGTTTCTGTTAGTTTTATTGCTTTTTGGCTAAAGGCAAGTACAGCTAAACCAGCTGGAAGCATAAAGCCTTTTTGTGAGCCACTAATGGCTCCGTCAACACCCCAGTCATCCATGCGGAATTCGATGCTGGCAATGGAGCTAACACCGTCAACAAATAGTAATGCAGGGTGGTTTGATGCATCCATCGCTTTACGAACACCGCCTATGTCACTCGTTACACCGGTTGATGTTTCGTTGTGAGTGGCTAAAATAGCTTTAATTTCATGACCTGTGTCATCTTTTAAGCGATTTTCCAAATGATCAAGAGGGATGCCTTTACCCCATTCAACTTCATGTATTTCAACGTCTAAACCTAGACGTTCAGCCATATTCATCCATAGGTGACTGAATTGACCGAAACGATAAATTAAGACTTTGTCACCAGGGTTTAAAGTATTAGTAATAGCAACTTCCCAGCCTGCTGTACCTGTGGCAGGAAAGATAAAAGCTTGTCCAGTTTCTGTTCTAAAAATCTTTTTTAAATCTTCCAGGACTGGTTTTAGTAACTTGGGGAAAATGGGAGAGCGGTGGTCTTCCATAGGTACATGCATTGCACTTAGAACTTCGTGTGGTGTATTGGTTGGACCAGGAATAAATAAGTGATTGCGACCTGCCATCTTTTGCCTCGTGTGTTTGGGAATAATAAGCCCTATATAGTGAGTTTGATACTATAATAGAGCAATCAAACCCGTTATGGTGACATAATAAAATAAGATCATCAAGTATTATCCGGCCCTTCAAACAGTATTTTTGCTAATTCACGAGTGCTTTCAAAGTCTTTGGAAAGTTGTTGAAAAATAAATGTTTGGGTAGATGAGTCCAGCCCCAATTGCTCTAGTCTGCTATTGCTGGGTATTGCTTTAGTTTGATTGAATAATGCCGATGCCATAGTTGCTGAAGCACCTATTAATAGCGGTATCTCCCATGATGACTGCTGATAATCAGGGGTAAGGTGATAGTGTACTGCAGAAATCAACACCTCTGGAAACTCCATTTGACTGCCAATCCAGCCTCCAATTTCACAATAGTCGGAGCCAATGAATTGTTTTAACGCTGTACTAAGAGTTAGCGTGGGGTCATCTTCTATCAATTGAAAAGCACGATCTGTTTCAACCGGTAATTTGTCTGCTAGCCATAATAATCCCAGATTATGTAATATTCCTGCTGTCTGCGTTGTTTGTACAAATTCTATATCCGCTATCTTATTTGTTAATCTGGATGCAAGTATGCCAGCCCCTTTAGAAACCAGTAAAGAGGTTGTCCAGAAGTGTAATGTATCAAATCCGGGACACTTTTTTGTATTAAAAGAAATCGCAATGGAGGTGGCAATACTAATACTTTTAATAATTGAGGTACCCAGTCTGGAACAAGCCTGCTCAATACTGCTAACCGGAGAAATGGGTGCTGACCATGGCGAATTCGCCAAAAATATTAAACGAGCTGTGATTTCTGGATATTGTTTGATGACTTCAGCTAGTTGCAGATAATTCAGTGAGTGATCAGATAGCGCTTGTATTAAAACAGGTAAGTTTTTTGTTAATGTAGGTAGCTGAAATGGCTCTGCAAGCTTTTGTTGTAAGGGTGTTTGGTTTATTTCCATACTAAATTCACGGTATCTGTATTAAACATTTGATTGGTCTGTGAAGTTGAAATCAATTAAAGCAGGGATTTTATCACTAGAGACAGGGCGACTAAAAAAGTAGCCTTGTATAATTTGGCAGCCCAGTCCGTGCATGAGCAGTGCTTGCTCTTTGGTTTCAACACCCTCTGCAATTAATTTATAATTCAGCGCATTGGCTAACCCAATGATTGCACCTAAAAGTAAAGGCGTCTGAGGGTTGCTTAAGATATCTTTAATAAAGATTTTATCAATTTTTAAATAATCCAGGGGTAATTGTTTTAGCGAGGCTAAGCTTGAATAACCGGTTCCAAAATCATCGACAGCAATTTTTATTCCAATTTGCCTTAATTGATTAATGGTATCGAGACATTTATCCGTTTGCATTGCACTTTCTGAGACTTCCAATTCCAGATATTTTGCTGGAACACCGGTTTTTTCTAATGTATTTTGAACTGTATTAAGTAATGAGGGATCTTGAAAATGCAGTGCTGAAATATTTACAGCGACTTGCATAAAAGGGTGTCCGGCTTTATGCCAAAGTGCAATTTGTTCGCAGACAGCTTTAATTACCCAGTTTCCTTGTTTGATAATCAAGCCCAAGCGTTCTAATTCAGGAATGAACTCAGCCGGGAGGATCATGCCTTTTTCAGGGTGTAGCCACCGGGTTAATGCTTCCATACTGATCATACGTCCAGTCTGCATGGATATTTGCGGTTGAAAGTGAAGAATGAATTGTTTTTTTTCAAAAGCGTCACGTAGCATTAGCTCTTTTTCTAGACGAGATGTTGCTTGTATGGCCATTTCCTGTGAATAGAACACATAACATTGTTTGCCAGCTTTTTTAGCGGCATACATTGCTGTGTCAGCTGCTTTCATTAAGTCGATTTCATTATCTCCATCGCGTGGAAAAATAGCGATACCAATGCTGACACGTGGTTTTATCTGTTGATGGTTTAGAAAAAGGGGCTCGTTTATTTTCTGCAAGCAACGATCAGCTACTTCTGCAACAAACTCATCATTACTAATATCGTTTAATAGCATACAAAATTCATCGCCCCCTAATCGAGCGGCAAAATCGGCATCACGAACCACGCCTTTTAAGCGTTCAGCAATGACTTTTAGCAGCTGGTCTCCTAGATTATGGCCCAGACTGTCATTAATGTCTTTAAATCCATCCAGATCAAGAAATAGAAAAGCAAATCTTTCATTTCGACGATTGGCTGTTTTAATAATAGTCTGGATACGCTCGTGATAATAGGTTCTGCTGGCAAGTCCTGTTAGATGGTCAAAGTAGGCAAGGCGATGAATTTGTTTCTCAGAGACTTTACGTTGACTAATATCTTGAACTGTCCCGGTAATCATAGCTTGGCCATTTTCGATCACTTTGACCATTTCCTGGTGGACAAAAATGATTTCAGTTTGGGTCGTATGCAGGCGAAATTCGATATGTTGAACTGTTTTACTAAAGGGTGCTTCCAGAATCATATCTTTAACAAGAGTCTTGTCTTCTGATTCAATTAAATTAATGAACCCTTCAAGTGTAGCATCAAATTCTTGCAGGTTAATATCGCATAAACCTGCCAATTGCTCTGACATTTGAAAATGATTTTTTTGTACATCCCAGATCCAATAACCCAGACGAGCAATTCGTTGGGCAGCCGTTAATTGAAGTCTACTGTTTCTTAACTCAGCGGAGTCTTGGCTTGCTCTTAAGATAAAACTTAATCGATGGATTAAAACGGGATAGTTAAGTGGTTTGATGATAAAATCATTGGCCCCTGACTCAAAAGCAAGATTAATAGAGTCTATATCTCCCAGGCCTGTTGACATAAGAATTGGTACATCAGCCATATCAGGTATTTCTCGCATTAAACGGCAGGTTTCAAAACCATCCATCTGATCCATAAGAGCATCTAGTAACACCAGGTCTGGTTTTTGTTGTTTAATTCTTTCAAGGGCTTGTATGCCGCTATTGACTTGATCGACTATAAAAGATGAAGCCGTTAATATTGAGTTGGTGATTAAGCAAAAGCTGATGTCATCATCTACTAATAAAATGCGTTTATTCTGACTTGAGGTTTGTACCTGGGTTACTGTTTCGTTGGTGGTTTCAATGGCAGCTGTGTAGAGTTCTTTGCTCAATGCTGCCATGATTTGAGGTAAGTCTGATTTTATTGATCTTAACAAAACATCTACATTATTGGTGTGGCCTTGTTTAGAAATTGTTTCAATGGTTGCAGCATAATCTGCTAGTTGATCGGCACCAAGGTTAGCACAAGCTGATTTAAAGCTATGAGCTGTCTTAGTTAATGCCTTGCAGTCTTGTTGTTCTAGAGCTTGTTGAAGCGAATTAATTTCTTTAGGGGTGGTGCTTTGAAATAGCGTAATCGCTTTATCCAGTAAATTTTCTCCGCTAGCAGTAGTATGTTCGCGTAAATTATTTAAAGTTATCAAGTTTAAGCTATTAACACATGATTGCAAGCTTGGATTGTTTGATGTATTAGAGTTTGTTGTTATTGCTGTGTGTTTATGAGGTAACCATTTTTCTAAGGTGCACTGTAATTGTTGTATGCTGAATGGTTTGCTTACATAATCATCCATGCCAATAGTTAGACATTGTTCAATAATCCCTTTTTGTACATCAGCGGTTAAAGCAATAATCGGGGTATGCCGCTTTTTATTTTGTTTGCTTTCGCGTTCACGTATTTTTGCCGTTGCTTCAAAGCCATCCATTGTTGGCATATGACAATCCATAAGGATGGCATCATAGTGCTTTATAGCTGAAGCTTTAACTGCCTCAAGGCCGTTTTTAACGGCGTCAGGTTGGCAGCCAATAGTGCGTAATATAGCCATGCCTACTTCTTGATTAACAGGATTGTCTTCTGCTAATAGAATATATCCTGAAAGTATAGTTTTTTCTTTATCAGCGACCTGTGAGTGGAGGTCTGGTTGCTTGTGTAGAGCCCCTGTCAGTTCCAGTAAGCAGTTTTGCAGCGTTTGTTGTATAACGGGTTTGTTTAGAAAATAGTTGATGCCATATTTTTTGGCTTGTTCCGGGTTAAAGTTTAGGCTATCCGAACTCAACATAATCAGGGGAATGGATTGTAATTGAGGGTTTTCATGAATTGCTTTGGCCAGTGTTAGGCCATCCATCTCAGGCATGTGCCAATCCAGGATTGCTATTTGATAGGGTTTATTTTGCTGTTTGGCATCGAGTAAATGGCTCATTGCCTGGGCGCCATTTGCAGCACAATAACAATTTGCCCCCCAGCGGATTACCTGAGCAGACAAAATTTCACGGTTGGTGGCGTTATCATCTACTACTAGTATGTTGATGCCCTTTAAGCTAGTAATGTCAGTTTGTTGGCTTTTATGTTTTGCATTAAGTTTTAGAGAGAGGCTAAAGCTAAAGCAGGACCCTTGACCAACAATACTAGTTAGTTCTATTTGTCCCCCCATCAATTCTACCAGTTGTTTGGAAATACATAGACCCAAGCCTGTTCCACCATGACGGCGGGTAATGGAGCCATCAATCTGGGTGAAGCTATCAAAGATTATTGCTTGTTGCTCAGGTGCGATACCTGCGCCTGTATCGCTGACTTCAAATAACAAATCTAGATGTGTATCAGAATTATGCTGCTCTATCCTGCTGACTTTTAATTGTACCTCACCGTATTGAGTGAATTTTATCGCGTTGCCTAATAAATTAACGATTACTTGCCGTAGTCGCTCGGCATCGCCATGAACAATGCTTTTTAACTCAATAGGTAAATTCAATATTAATTCTAGACCTTTAGCATGTGCTTGAGATGCTAATATTTCAGTTGTATTTTCTAGTAGTTTGCGTAGATCAAAATCATTGTTGATCAGCTGAAACTTTCCCGATTCGATTTTAGAAAAATCCAGGATATTATTAATAATTCCCAGTAAGGATTCTGCGGAGCGGTATGCAGTATTGGCTAGTCTTTTTTGGCGTTTATCCAGATTGGTATTTAATAATAATTCGGTCATACCCAACACACCGTTCATTGGGGTACGAATCTCATGGCTCATAGTGGCGAGAAATTCACTTTTAGCTCTACTGGCTTGTTGTGCTTGGGTGGCTAATATGAGTGCATTGTTTTTTGTTTTAGTTAAGTCACGGGTTCTTGTCTGTACTTGTTCTTCAAGGGTATTTTTTTGTTGTTTGAGAGCTTCATTTCTACTATCAATTTGTTCAAGCATATCGTTAAAAGCCTTTCCCAAGCGTCCTATTTCATCAGTTGAGGATACAGTTGCACGCTTTTGGTAGTCTCCTGAATGTTTGACATCTTCGCTAATGTTAACTAATTCTAGAATGGGGTCTGAAAGTTTCTTGGCTATTTTTTCTAGAAACCAAAAAATCAAAAAGGCAGCAATAGCAAGCCCTAATAAAGCCAGGCCCATTTCTTTGAGCAGGCGTTGATAGATGTTGTGTAAATTGATAACTAAAACGATACGTCCATATTCAACTTGATCGAAAATTAATGGCTTGCACACTTGCATAAAATTTATACTAAAACCTTGGGGTTCGCAGCGTGTGATTAAATTTTCGGGAATTTGCCACTTACCTTCTCGCAAATAAACAGCAAAAGGTTGTTGTTGGTTGGTTTTTATAACAGCACTATAAATAACGTTTTTGTGTGCATTTAGAATATTTAATGTTTGCTGTGCGTCAACTTGATTATCAAAAATCAAAGCAGGGGTAATAGCTAATGATGTTACTTCTGTTAGTGCATTCAGTTCATTTTGTAATACCAGCTTATTTGATAAAAGTGTATTGACCGACAATACACTACCAGCAATCAATAGCATTAAAAAAATGCTCATGCTCAAAAGAAATTTTAATTTATTTCCAATGGATGCGTTGTTTATGCAGTTCATAGCACCATCGTTATATTTTTTTTCATAAATCAAATCACCTGATATTATTGTTCAATCGAGTTTTTGAGCGGGTATGGGGAAGTCAACAATATTAGCTAATTTTAAAAGTCTGGAGCTAATGACTAGACCAGATTGCTTAATGTTGGACAAGCTAATGTGTAATTGAATTTTTCCATTAATCATTTCAAGCCCTACCATACCACCTGCTTGAAGAAACCCCTTGTTATCTCCTATAGTTAAAATTGACTGGCCTTCCAGTTCTGCTAGTAAGGGTGCTAATTTGTTACGCTCTAGTTCACTAATATAGAGTAAATGACACTGTTGCAGATTGCGTAGTCGGGAAAGGTTGATGATATGGATGGTTTTTCTATTGACTACTTTATTATCAATATTATTAAATGACCGTTGAACAATATTGTCACCAATAACACACAGGTTTAAGGCGCTTTCTATATTGTTTAAATCCGATTCAGGCCAACTGGTAAAACGAGCGATATTTAAAGTTAAGGCGGCCAGCACGGCCTGTTTTTCAACTGACCGAGACCGTGCCTGATTTATATGACTAAAGAAAATCAGTGCGCAGAAAGCTAGCGTTAGTGTTTTTTTTGTAGCAAGCATAATGAGTGCTGACAATTAAAATTGCCAAGTTAATTTACCATACATTCCCCGGTCAATTTCCGTAGGTGTTGTTAATATTTCCTGCCTATACTCGAGATGTTTTTCTGATAATAAATTTTGTCCGACTAAGGATAGTTCTATATCATTAGCGGGTTGCCAGGCGAGACGAATATCCATCGAAACATAGTCATTAATGACTGTTGTACCAAATGAACTTTTTGCAATATTGGTATCTACATAGCGAAACAATATATCTAGATTAATGTTTTTCCAGGGGGATATAGCACTACGAATAGATAGATGCTGTTGAGGGCTAGAGCCAATAGTGTCTTCCGCCTCTGGTCGGTCAAAATCTGTTTTCAGCAAACTGTAATTAGCATCCCACCGCCACCAGTCTAACATTTGCCAGACTGTTGCAATCTCAAACCCATATGTATGTGCAGAGTTATTGTTTTCAATGTAAAATGGTATCATGGCGGGAGAGGTTAACGTGGGTGGAACAAACGATCCGTTTTCTCCTGATATCAAGTTTCTGTAATCATTATAAAAAGCAGTAAAGTCAATAGAGACATTTTCAATAAAGGTAGTTCTGTATCCCACTTCATAACTAATAACTTCTTCAGAGTCAAATTTACTGTTTCCTTGCAGGGTTACCAAAGTAGCCGCTGGTACAGGGGGTGAAGGTGGAACCACTGCTTGTAATGCATCCATGTCGAACTCCAGGCGTGATGGAGTTCTTACTGCTCTGGATACAGCACCCCATATTCTATGTTGGTGATGAAGCGCCCACATTAAACGGGCAGTGGGTTGCGCCTCAAACCCACTATAATCGTTATGTTCAAATTTGGAGCCTACGGTAAGCCATAAAGTATCGTCAATAAGCGTTATTTCATCTTGGATAAATACACTGAAAAGTTGATCATTTTTACTGCTAGGGCTGACGTTTGAGATATTAGTTATAAGAAAATCATCATGTTCATAACGGTAGCCTGCTCCCCAAACTAAATCATTCCAGTCAAAAAAAGTAAAACGATGTTGGAAATCTATATCTACTACATGGCGACTTTCTTTTATAAAAGTTTCATCGCGATCATAAAAGTCATAAAAAACTTGTAATGAATAATCAGAGGTTGAAGAAAATGTGTGTTGTTGACGCACTAACAGGTTGCCGCCAAATGTATCAATAGATTCATTAATATTAGTTTGATAGGGAAAGGTAATCTGTGGATAAGTTGTGTTTTGTTTTAATATGCTGCGATAAACGTCTCCCTGAATGGTTAGATTATCTTGTGTTGTAAGCAGGGAGTCTACCTTGAATCCACCTTGAACTTTATCCCAGGCATCTCCCGATTTTTCACCAGTTTGATGGGTGTTTTCCCCTTGCTTAAACCCTTTGATATAGGCTCTTGCGGTGGTATCGCTATTAAGTTCAGTACCATAACGAAATGCGCCAAAACCTTGTAGTTCGGTGCCGCCTCCTGCAACTAATAAGCCGCCTTGAGTATCAGATGAGTGTTTGCTAATAATATTAATCACACCATTAACTGCGTTAGCTCCCCATAAAGTGGCTCCGGGTCCACGTATTACTTCAATACGCTCAACATCTTCTAACATTACATCCTGGTTTTCCCAATAGACGCCAGCAAATGCACGAGTATAAGAATTGCGTCCATCTATTAAGACCAGTAACTTATTGGCAAAACGGCCATTAAACCCTCTGGCACTGACTGCCCATTTGTTTGCATCAATACGAGCAACATCAATTCCAGGTGCTAGTCGCAATGCTTCGGGAATAGAGGTGGCACCTATGCGTTTGATATCATCTTGAGTGATAACATAAATTGCAGCGGGAGAATCATTGAGTGATTTAGCTTTTTTTGCAACAGATATTACTTCCACATTCAGAAGATCTTCAACACTGAGTTCCAGTAATTCATTCTGATCGGAATATGCGATTGAAAAAGAAGCTAAATAAACTATCGAAGGTAACAAGTATTGTTTTAATAGTCGTTTTTCATAGTTCATGATAATGGGGATATTCGTGGTGTTAAATATAAAGCATAGCAGTTTCTTTATGATTGGTGGTGAAGCTTAATTAATCCTGGTTAGAAAAAATCTTTCTCCGAATTCTGAAAACCCTTTTAAAACCTGGTTTCTTTAGGAATAACCGTAAAGCTCTTCACCAAAGCTTAAAGTAAGATTCAACTGATTTCATGGCCTAAACCTCTCTTTTAGAGATTTTAGCCGGAAGTTCATGCCTCATCCATTCATGGAAAATACTTTGGCTGACGATCCTTGCTAATCAGGTTAATTTATGGGTAGAGATGAAAGCAATGGATAGCTAATTGAAGAAATTAGGTGGATGTATTGTGTTTAATAGTGGTGAATTTTGACTGCTAGATCTTTTCATGGACGATATGGTTTTATAATGGCTAATCTAGATAGCCTTTTCTTATAGTTGATATTTATATTGTTTGACATTAAATACTCTAGAAGTACAATGGTGGGTTAATTAATATTCAGGTTTTATCTGAAATAATCATTCAAGTGCTGAAAACAGTGCTGTTAAAAAGTTAGGTATATAAATGAGTCATACGTTATATGAAGCCAATGTTCAGCGCGTTCAGCGTTGTGAGTTAGCCGTTCCTGGTTCAAACCCAAGCATGTTTGAAAAGGCAATGAAAAGCGGTGTCGACTTTATTTTCTTAGATCTGGAGGATGCTGTTGCTCCCGATGATAAATTGCAAGCACGTAAAAATGTCATTGAAGCCATTAATGATATGGATTGGGCTGGGCATGGCGTGACTGTTTCTGTGCGCATTAATGGTTTAGATACCCAGTACATGGTTCGTGATGTGGTTGATTTAATCGAGCAATGTGGCGAAAAACTGAATACTATCCTGATTCCAAAAGTGGGTGTATATGCTGATGTCTATATGGTGGAAGCTATGATTAATCAGTTGGAAATGCAGCAAGGCTTAAATAATCGAATTGGTATTGAATGTTTGATTGAAACGGCACTAGGTATGGCTAATGTTGAAGATATTGCTAAACAGGGTGCCCTGGGGGGCAGAATGGAAGCATTGCATTTTGGAGTAGCTGATTATGCAGCCAGTAATCGTGCAAGGACAACTAATATTGGTGGTTTAAATCCTGATTATCCTGGTGATCAGTGGCATGCTGCGATAAGTCGTATGACAGTTGCTTGCCGAGCGTATGGTTTACGTCCTATTGATGGTCCTTTCGGTGATATTAAAGATCCTGAAGGATATAAGCTGGCAGCAAAAAGAGCTGCTGCATTAGGTTGTGAAGGTAAGTGGGCTATTCAACCAGCACAAGTTGAATTAGCAAATGAAGTATTTACCCCACCTGCGGCAGAAATAGAAAAAGCACATCGAATTTTAGCCGCATTAAAAGAAGCTGCAGCCCAAGGTAAGGGTGCCGCTGCTTTAGATGGCCGGTTAATAGATGCGGCTTCTGAAAAGATGGCATCGAATGTTGTAAAAGCCGCTGAAGCTATAGCAGAAAAATTAAAATAATAAGTAATAACTCGAATTACGCAGAGTAACAACAATAACAAAAGGTAGAACAGATATGAAACATTTCAATCTGCTATATGAAAAACGTAAGGGCTTTATGCATCTTGCAAAAACATTTTTAGTTTAGTAAATATTATATAAATCTTAAACAGGAAAACTATGGATATTCATGAGTATCAGGCAAAAGAAATTTTGGCTGGGTATGGGGTAAGAGTCGCTGATGGCGGATTAGCTTATAGCCCTGAAGACGCCGTTCAACGTGCGAGAGAAATTGGTGGTGATATTTGGGCGGTAAAAGCGCAAATTCACTCGGGCGCACGAGGTAAAGCCGGCGGGGTTAAGATCTGTAAATCTCATGAAGAGGTAGAAGCAGCTGCTGAGTCTATGCTGGGTAAGCGTTTAGTGACACATCAGACAGGGCCAGCAGGGAAAGTATGTTTAAGACTTTATATTGAAGCAGGAACAAACATTGCCAAAGAACTATATTTTAGCCTTTTGGTAGACCGTGCTCATGAAAGTATTATTATGGTGGGGTCTGCTGAAGGCGGTATGGATATTGAAGATTTAGCAGAGAAAAGCCCTGAAAAAATCAAAAAAATTCAGATTGACCCGGCCGTCGGGTTATTAGACTTTCAGGCCCGTGAAATGGCTTTTGCTTTGGGTTTAGAGCCATCTCAAATCAGTCCGGCAGTTAAATTGATTTCGGGTTGTTATCGTGCAATGCGTGATCTGGATGCCAATATGATTGAAATCAATCCATTGATTGTAACGGGTGGTAGTGGCAAGCTTATGATTATGGATGCAAAGATGGGTTTTGATGATAATGCCTTGTTTCGTCGTCAAAAAGTGGCTGAGTTGCGTGATAAAACGCAGGAAGATAAGCGCGAAATGGCGGCTGCAGATCGTGGCTTGAGTTATGTCGGACTGGATGGCGATATTGGTTGTATGATTAATGGCGCAGGTCTTGCTATGGCAACTATGGATATGATTAAACTGGCGGGTGGTGAGCCTGCCAATTTTCTTGATGTAGGGGGTGGTGCTTCTGCAGAGCGAACAGAAAAAGCGTTTCGCTTAGTATTAGCTGATGAAGGTGTGAAAGCTATGCTCGTTAATATTTTTGCAGGTATTAATCGTTGTGACTGGATTGCTGAAGGGGTCGTGCATGCAGTCAAGAAGCTTGATATGAAGATACCTTTGATTGTTCGTTTATCGGGTACTCATGTAGAAGAAGGCCGTGAAATCATTGCCGAAAGCGGATTGCCAATTATTACTGCAACCTCATTGGCAGAGGCAGCAGAAAAAGCTGTTCAGGCACGTAATGAATACGTTGCTAAAGAAGCAAAAGGAGTAGCGTAAGTGGCTATATTAATTAATAAAGAAACACGTATTATTGTTCAAGGGTTTACTGGAAAAATTGGTAGTTTTCATGCCCAGGATATGATTAATTACGGCTCTAATGTTGTTGCAGGGGTCACGCCGGGAAAAGGGGGGCAAACACATTTAGATCGCCCTGTTTTCAATACGGTTAGAGAGGCGGTTGAACAAGAAGGTGCTGAAGCCAGTATTATTTTTGTTCCCCCTGCGTTTGCTGCTGACTCTATAATGGAAGCTGCTGAAGCAGGAATTAAATACTGTGTTTCGATTACAGATGGTATCCCTACTCAGGATATGATGAAAGTTAAGCAGTTTTTGCGTAAGTTCCCTAAAGCAGAGCGTATGGTTTTAACCGGGCCAAATTGTGCAGGAACCATTAGTCCTGGGAAATCTATGTTAGGAATTATGCCTGGTCATATTTATCAAGAGGGTAATGTAGGTATAGTAGGACGTTCGGGTACCTTAGGTTATGAAGCAGCTGATCAAATGAAAGAACTGGGTATTGGTATTTCTACCTCTGTCGGTATTGGTGGTGACCCAATCAATGGCAGTTCACATCGAGATATTTTCGAAAAATTTGAACAGGATGATGAAACTAAAATTGTGGTAATGATTGGCGAAATCGGTGGCCCACAGGAAGTTGAAGCAGGCATTTATGCGAGTGAGCATATGAGCAAGCCTGTCATTGCGTATATTGCCGGTTTAACTGCACCTAAAGGCCGTCGTATGGGGCATGCGGGGGCTATTATTTCATCTGCGGGTGAATCTGCTGCTGAGAAAGTGGAAATGTTACAGGATTTGGGTGTGACCATTGCTCCTACGCCTTCAGCAATGGGTGAAACGGTAGCAAAAGTTTTAGCAAAGTTATAATGCTTTTAATCTGATTAAGAAAACCGTATTTTACTTTTGTGGGATGCGGTTTTTTTTATGCCTGTTATTTATTAAAAGGGGAAATTAGAAATGTATGTTTATTCGTTACCTATTTTATTTGCTTATATAGATTGGGGCAGCCCGCTGGAATTTTTAGGCGTTATTTTTTTTTTATTGATTGTGCTTTTTATCTCGACACCGTTTAATTCATTATTTCATGAGATTGAATGGGGAGCGATATCTGATTTGACACCCTATAAATACTTATTTGACTCATGGAATGGCCAGGTAAAGTTGTGGCTTGTGTTTTGGCCCTTTTATATTTTTCTTAATCTTGCTTTATATGGAACGGATAGTTGGGCAAAAGCTGGAAATTTTACTGTTTCCAGTTGGGATGAAGTTCATTTTATTTTGTTAACGCCTGTGGTGTTTTGGACTATTGTTGTATGGCGTAACTCAGTAAATACTTGTTCACGCAACTGGGCTGTCGGTGCCCGGTTTATGACCCTGACTGTTTTTTTTGAGTACGGCTTAAAGCTAGTAATACGCAGAGATTATCCACGTATATTTTTTGAATGTCATAATGCCATACTTGATTATGCTGCTTGTTTTTAATAGCTATTTTTTATTCCTGGCATCTAGTCTCGGAATGTCTTTGGCTATAAATAATGCAGGGTCAACAGGGACTTTGTTTAAATAAATCATCCAATGTAAGTGAGGTCCAGTGACTCTGCCTGTTTCTCCCACTGTGCCAAGAGGTTCTCCCTGTTTTACTTGTTGGCCGGGTTTTACGGTGATTGTATTCATGTGTAAATAAGCACTCAGTAGTCCTTGTCCGTGGTCTAAAAATACAGTATTTCCATTAAAATAATAACTGCCAGTGTTGATGACTTTAGCATTAGCGGGAGCAAGAATGGGGGTTCCTGTGGGAGCGGCTATATCTAGACCACTATGTGGACGCTTTGGAATATCATTATAGAATCGTTTTAAACCAAATAAACTGCTAAGTCTGCCATCAACTGGGGAAATAAAATTCATCTCTATCGCTTGCTCTGTCCAAATTGCTTTTGCTTTGGACATGGCTTTTTTATCAGCATTGATTTTTTTTAAGTCTTCCTTGGTAAAACCACTTACCATGCGCTTTTTTTTAATAGTGAGATATTGAGCAGGATAATCTTTATCCGTAATATTAAAGGCGAGTTGTTTACTGTTGTTAGCGGTTTTAATTGTTAACTGGTGTTCTCCTGCTTTGGCAGAAAGAGGAATGCCAACTAATGCAAGCCAGTGAGTATTATTTGTTGTGACTAAAACTCTTTTATCATAAAAAAATGCTTTGGGTACAGGCTGGGTTTTTTCAGCTATTGGAATTTGTACAATTCCGCCGGGGACAGCTAGTTGTTCTGGGAGATTATTGGCCCAACCAGATGTCGAATAGAAAGTGTAGACAAATAAAAACAATAGTTGTTTAATCATGATGGATTTCCTTGATTTGACTGATAATTTCACCGCTTGCTAAACGGGTTTTAATCATATCGTTAACTGATAATTGTTGGCTAGAACTAATGACTATTGAGGTGTTAAGTTCGCTAACAATTGCATATCCTCTTTCCAGTGTGGCTAAAGGACTTACCGCATTTAGTGTCTGAATCAGCGCAAAGTGTTTTCTTTGTAAGCTTTCCAGTTTATGTTTAATGGCCATGTTTAATCTGTTCCTCAGATATTGCTGTTGCTGTTGGTAGCGGGTTATCTGATTAACAGGATTATGCTTTTGCAATAGGGTGTTTTTGTTTTCTAGTAAGCTTTTATTCTGATTTATTTTTGACTTTATGGCACGAATAATTCTTAATTCCAGATTGTCTAGTGTTTGAGCATGGCGTTGATATTGTCGCCCAGGGTGTTGCTGTTGCAGCTGTCTGCTTAACCAGCTTAATGATTGTTGATATTGTAGCAGTTGCCGTTGAATAATTTGTTGTAACTGGTATTCAATAGACTGGAAAGTACTGAGCCAGGCTTGTTGATCAGGCACTGAGTGTTCGGCTGCGACTGACGGGGTAGGGGCGCGTAGATCGGCAACAAAATCTGCAATGGTAAAATCAATTTCATGTCCAATGGCCGAAACAATAGGGATTTTACTTTTTACGATGGCTCTGGCTACACACTCTTCATTGAATGCCCATAGGTCTTCTAGAGAACCGCCGCCGCGAGACAATAAAATGACATCAACTTTTTTTTGTTGGTTGGCTAATTCTATGGCCTTGGTGATTTCAAATTTAGATTTTTCACCTTGTACCGCAGTGGGGTATATCAGCACTGGTATTGAGGGGAACCTTCTCTTTAGTACAGTTAAAATATCATGAATAGCCGCCCCGGTGGGTGAGGTGATGATACCAATTTGTTTGGGGATCTCAGGAATAGCTTGTTTTAACTCGGGATCAAATAACCCTTCATTGAGTAACTTTGTCTTTAGACGTTCAAACGCTAGTTGTAAGTCACCTTTGCCTGCTTCCTGCATATTATCAGCTATGAGTTGATAGTCTCCACGTGCTTCGTAAAGGCTTACTTGTGCTGATAGGATGACCCGTGTTCCATTGGTCGGTTTGAAGCCCAGGCGCCTTTGTTGTGATTTGAACATGGCACAACGGACCTGTGCTTTCTGATCTTTGAGAGTGAAATAAATATGGCCAGAAGACGGTGTACTTAAATTGGAGATTTCACCTTCAACCTTTATAAAATAAAAATGTTCGGATAACAGATGTTTTGTTTCTCTATTCAGTTCAGAAACGCTGTAAATTCTTTTTTTAGGTGCTGATTGATTAAAAATATCCATTGATTAATTGAAAAACTGTTTTATTTCTATTTCAGTTTGTTGCATATAGCGTAACAAAGCAGATTCTACTTTTGCTGAACAGTTTAATAGCTCACAACCAATGCGATGCGTTTTCTTGGGTTTATTGGGGTTGATAGCGTGGTTTCCTCGAACAATGAAAGAAATAATATGAGTATCTGTATCGTTTAAAACTAATTTGCAGTCTGAAAATACAGCTAATGGAATGAGGTATTTTGCATGTTCATCGGTTTCACTCAGAATAGAAAAGCCGGTCACACTGAGATCGAAGAGTTTGAAGTTTAGTGCTATTTGGTTTTCTTCAACTGTTTCTGGAATAGTAATAGAACAATAACTGTTTTTTGATAAGGGTGATCGTACTCTGTAAAAATGACGGCGTTGTATCCAGTGAATTTGCTTAGGAATGGACATGGATAATGCGGGTTGACCTAATTTTCCTGCTCTTTTTATATCTAAGCCTTTGAACAAAACTTCAATGCCTTTAAATCCCGCTTTACAATTGACTATGCCTAAGTTGAGTAACTCTTTGTTTAGATATTCTTTAGGACCACAATCTATGGATACAATTTGTTTTTTTTCATCGATATCAGTAATGGCAGTCAAAAAAGATTGGTTTTCTCCAAAGCTGACTGCAATGATACATTTTTCTGTGACAAGGGTTTTTAAATGTTGCAGGATTTTTATTGGATTATCGACTAGGTAATCTGAAAGGTTATCCATCCATTTTTTCGCTTAATTTATTGGTAATTATTCAGCTCACCCCTGATTTTCAACCTAACTGCGTTGAAGGTGCTCATTTATAGCACGCTTTCGCCTTGTTATGACGTAAATCAGGGACAATCTGTAAAGCTATATGAGTATTGATCTAAAAAAAATGATTTAAAGTATTTATTTATTCTTTCTGTTTGAGCTCTCTCTCTATATTCTGCATATATCGTAGAATTGTTGATTCAATTCTAGGGCTACTATTGGTAATGTAGCAACCTACACGTTCTGTTTTTCCTGGCTTATTGGGGTTTAATGGTAATTTATGGCGAACTTCAAATGATATATTCAGCTCTGCCTCTTCATGTAGAGCTAGCGTGCAATTTTTAAACTCAGCCGAAGGAATAAGTTGATTAGAAAACTCAGCTTCATCATTTAAAATAGAAAAACCACTAGCACTCAGGTCATATAATTGCAGGTTTAATGTCGTTTCTTCTTCTGTTTCCAAATTAGTATAACTGACGGTACAATAACTGTTTTTTGATAATGGCGATTTAATTCTGTAAAATTGCCTTCTTTGTACCCAGGAGATAGAGCCAGGAATGGGTATAGTAAATGCTGGCTGGCCCGTCTTTCCCGCTTTTTTGACCTTTCTACCCTCAAATTGTACTTTTATGCCTTTGTATTCTGTTGCACATTTTATGATTGCACTATCTAACAACCGTTTGTTTAGATATTCTTTAGGCCCACAGTCAATAGTGATTGTTTTTTTCTTTTCATCGATATCCAAAATTGCGGTCAAAAAAGTATCTTTATCATCTTCACCAAAAGCAGCAGAAATTAAACACCTTTCAGCTGATAACATTTTTAGATAGTTGAAAACTTGTTTTTGGTTTCTGACTAGATACTTGGCAGTTTCATCCATAAAGAAAATTTAGTAAATATTGATTTAGTTGATTATATTGTAGAATAGAATGTGTTTTTTTGCATCTTAAAGGGGAAAATAGATGGGATGGGTGTTTTTATTTGTAGCAGGTATTTCAGAAATTATTTTTGCATTAAGCCTTAAGTATAATATGGGTTTTACCAAGTTGTATCCAAGTATTGTTACTATGATTTCGGGCGGAACAAGTTTTTATTTGTTAATGTTAGCTATTAAAACACTACCATTAGGCACTGCATATGCAATTTGGACGGGCATGGGGGCAGTTGGTGTTGCAATACTAGGAATTTTTCTTTTTAAGGAATCTTATGAATGGTTTAGGATTGCATCAATAAGTTTGATTGTTGTCGGAATTGTTGGGCTGAAGTTGACGCATGTTGATTAGATAACGATGTTACATTTTATTTTTCAATCAATGATTAACCCCGTTCTGCAGCGTATTGATAGTAGTGATGATGTGGTTTTTCTCGAAAATGCTATTTTTCAAGTTAACAAAGGGAATAGTTTATGTACTGAAGTGGAACTATTGTTAAACACTAATGTTCAGTGTTATGTTTTGGCTGAAGATCTTGAAACAAGAGGCTTTATTGCTGACGATTTAATAACAGGAATTAATGTGATTGATTATCCTGAATTGGTTAAGTTAACAGAAAAAAACAAGCAGATTTTAACGTGGAGTTAATTGTAGCTGGGGTCGTTTTAGAAACAACCAAAGAAGGGTTTTTAGTTGATTTAAATGATTGGAATGAGGTGGTTGCAGCTGAATTAGCAAAATTGAACGACATACAGATAAACAACTTGCATTGGGAAATTGTTTTTTTTATAAGGCGTTATTATCAGCAGTTTAAACACTTGCCTAATGCCCGCGTATTTACTAAAGCAATTAAAAAAGAGTTTGGTGATGAGAAGGGTAATAGTCGTTATTTACATAAACTATTTCCGCAGGGGCCGCTAAAATATGCCTGTAAGGTTGCCGGTTTGCCTAAGCCCCCTACCTGTATGTGAGATCTTGAACAGACTCTGAGAAGTTTAATTTTGCTTAAAACGGTGTATTTGTCGTCTTTGCTTTTTATTGGGTTTATTGTCTCTTTCTGAGTGACTCATTAGTGCACGTTGTTGTTTTAGTACGATAATCTGTTCTTGCCTTGTATTTATACTTGCCTGATCCTCTTGATATAGCAGGATAGCTTCTTTTGCAGGTCGGCGGTGGCTATTGATTGCAATAACGGTCAAGCACCATTGATAGGGTTCCTTGGTGATGGTAATAGTTGTTCCCAATTTAACTTCTTTAGCGGGCTTGCAACGCTGTTCATTGATATGAACTTTTCCGCCAGACACAGCATCAGCAGCTAGTTTACGCGTTTTATAAAAACGCGCAGTCCATAACCATTTGTCGATGCGAATTGAGTCTAATTCTGCCATTTTTTTAGATTAAGGTTGAATCACTTGTAATCCGTTATCTTTCCATGAGCTAAAACCACCTGCCATACTCACAGCATTATAGTATCCCAGTTTATTTAATGCTTCTGTTGCTAATGCTGATCGTCCACCTGTTCGACAGTAAACAGTAATGTTTGCATCTTGTTTGCCTTGAAAATTTGGGTGCTCATTAATTTTAAATTCTAATACGCCCCGAGGAATATTGATAGCCCCTGGTAAAAATCCAGCTGCATATTCAGCTGGTTCTCTGACATCTAGAATTAAATTTGTAGATAAATCTGATTGAGTCGTTTCAATTGTTACTTCAGATATATTTTGTTTTGCAGCAGCAACAAGTTCGAGAGGGGTATAGGCCACAGGTAGGCTCCAGGGAAATACAAAGCATATATATTAGCAAGTATTAATATAATAAGCCAGTGTTTATTGTAAGATTTTAAACTTAGTTTGGTCTGAATTAAAGCTGAAAAAATCAATTGCTGAAAAAATCTCATTCCTGACTTTAAAGTTTAGCGTTAGAATGGTCCGATTAATTTAATATTGTTTTTATTAACGATACAGAGGGAGTATAGGAAATGAATCTTGAGAAAGTCATTTTTGGTTTTTTTGTAGTATTGGCTTTGACATTGAATTTTGGTTTTTTTCTAGGGGAGATGGATAATCCGGATCATCATAATGTTTTTGAATTATTTTTAGTCATTATTGTTAATCTAATTGCTACGGCATTAAAATTTGGAGATCGATCCCAAATTGGTGCAGTATTATTAGCGACCAGTCTGGTTGCTGATTTAGAACTAATGGCTGCAGCAACCTACTGGACCTATGCTGTGCATATAGCGGAGACTGGGCTCACACCTAATGTAATGGCTAGCATCATTTCATTAACTGGCGGGGCTTTATTAGCGAATGTCATTTCAACGGTTATTCTTGTTTCGGAAACATTGTTTAACCGCTTGTAAATTAATAATGTAATGAATGCCTTTTATAGAGGTTAGCTATGGCTGCATCGGTTGATTTAAGTCGCGTTACGTTTATAGTAATGCGTGAAATGCGAGGGCCTTTAATTGCCTTGCTTATGGTCTATTCCGTTTCCATTATGGGGATGGTTTTTATACCAGGGATTGAGCTTTATGGTGAAACGCAGTACATGAGTATTTTTCATGCGTTTTATTTTATGACCTATACCGCTACTACCACCGGTTTTGGTGAAATTCCAGTCAAGTTTAGTGATGCCCAGCGTTTTTGGGCAATAATTTGCTTGTATGTAAGTGTTATTACCTGGTTATATGCAATAGGTACCATCATTCGCTTGATTCAAAACCCCTTTCTTTTAAGGGCTATCTCCGAATGGAGGTTTTCCCGTGGTGTTGCCCGTATAACCACTCCCTTTGTTATAGTTTGTGGTTTTGGAGACACGGGTAGTGTTTTAATGCGAGGGCTGAGTGATTATGGCTTGAATGCTGTGGTTATTGATAATGATGAAGAGAGAATTAAGGCTATACAGTTACGTGACTATAAAGTGGCTACACCTCGGTTTTGTGGTGATGCCAGTGTACCTAAACACCTGTTAGAAGCAGGACTACGTCGACCAAACTGCAAAGCTGTCATTGCTATTACTAATAATGAAGAAGCTAATTTAAAAATTTCTGCATTAGCCAGATTGTTAAACCCTGAAGTAGGTATTATCAGTATGTCTAAAGTTGAAGTATTTGAAGAAACACTGGCCACATTAGGCGGTGAAGTACACATAGTTGACCCTTTTAAAACATTTGCCAAGGTTTTAGCTGCAGCTATGCATAACCCTGGTTTTTATTCTTTTAATAATTGGTTAGTCAGGGATAGAAATGCAACATTGGACCGCTATATAACTCCGCCTAAAGGGACTTGGATAATCTGTGGTTATGGTCGTATGGGACATGAGGTTAACCGAGTTTTAAGTAAATATGGTGTAAAAACTGCCGTCATTGATCCTGATGCTTCAAAAGAAGAAGCGCATATAGATCGTTATATTGTAGGTAGAACTACATCAAAGACGTTAGCGCAAGCAGGGATTGAAGACGCAGTTGGTATTGTTTCTGGTACGAATGATGACGGTCATAATTTGGGTATCTTATTAAATGCCCGGTATTTTAATAAGCATTTATTTACGATTGTTCGTCAGAACCGGCATGAGAATGAAGTGGCTTTTCGTGCGACTGATGTGGATATGACCATGCAGCCTACTTTGGTAGCTGCCAGAAAAATATTGTTTTTGTTGATTGCACCTTTATTGAAAACTTTTTTTCGAAAGTTATTGGAAGATACATCGGGTGGTAAGGATTTAATGGAGTCTGTTATTCATGAATTGCGTAAGAAAGTAGGAAACCAGACTCCTCATCTGATAACGATTAATTTTACCAGGGAAAAAAGTAAGGCAGTTATACAATGTTTGGATGAAGGGAAAAAGGTGCTCTTAGGTGAATTAATTAAGGACCCTAGAGGTCGGCACAAAAAACTTGATTTGGTAGTATTTGTTATTAAAACAGGGGAACAGGAAATTGTTTTACCGTCTGAAAAGTATCAAATACAAGAAAATGATCAGTTGTTGTTTTGTGGAACAGAGTTGTCCTACCGTTTATTTAATGCCACTATTAACAGTGAATACAAATTGTTTTATATACAGAATGGTGTGTATAAGCCCAGGAGTTATTTGGCGAGATGGGTAATAAAAAAAATGAATAAAGTAGGTGTATAGTATGTAAAACTAAAGACTAGAGTTAGTCTTTAGTCTTTAGTCTTTAGTCTTTAGTCTTTAGTCTCTGAAGTTTCCTAGTTTTTATCGCACAACAATATTAGATAGTACTAATATTTTGAGAATATTATCAATCTCTAATATACAATATTTTTCTTACTGAAAACCCTATTTTATCTCATAAAAACAATAGGTTAAACGATGAGT
>JBJPGG010000084.1:0-37123 GCA_048595505.1 Methylococcaceae bacterium | reverse complement strand
TCCGTATCCGTATCCGTATCCGTATCCGTATCCGTATCAGTATCAGTGTCCGTATCGGTATCCGTGTCCGTGTCCGTGTCAGTATCTGTATCTGTATCTGTGTCCGTGTCAGTATCCGTGTCAGTATCCGTGTCGATATCTGTGTCAGTGTCAGTGTCTGTATCAGTATCAGTATCAGTATCGGTATCGGTATCGGTATCGGTATCTGTATCGGTATCTGTATCGGTGTCAGTATCAGTATCAGTATCAGTATCAGTATCAGTATCAGTATCAGTATCAGTATCAGTATCAGTATCAGTATCAGTATCAGTATCAGTATCAGTATCAGTATCAGTATCAGTATCGGTGTCTGTATCCGTGTCCGTGTCCGTATCCGTGTCAGTATCAGTATCCGTGTCTGTATCCGTGTCCGTATCAGTATCGGTGTCTGTATCTGTATCTGTATCTGTATCTGTATCGGTATCTGTGTCCGTATCGGTATCTGTATCAGTATCAGTATCTGTATCGGTGTCTGTATCTGTATCAGTATCCGTGTCGGTATCTGTGTCCGTATCGGTATCGGTATCTGTGTCCGTGTCTGTATCAGTGTCCGTATCTGTGTCCGTATCTGTGTCAGTGTCAGTGTCTGTATCCGTATCGGTGTCTGTATCTGTATCTGTGTCTGTGTCCGTATCAGTATCCGTGTCAGTGTCTGTATCCGTGTCGGTATCTGTGTCAGTGTCAGTGTCAGTGTCAGTGTCAGTGTCTGTATCAGTGTCGGTATCGGTATCCGTATCCGTATCTGTTAGTGTTTGTGTGTCCCCACCTGTAGTGGTGTTTGCAATAATATTATTTTCATCCAGTAGACTTTCCGGTTCTTGTTCACCAAAGAGGACATTGATACCTTTTGTTTCGAACCCAGATACAGGGGTCATTCTTGGATCAAGATAGTCAACAACTACGGGTAAACCACCTTCGTTATCACCTGCTGGTCCTGTGCCTGTACCTGCGCCTGCAGCTGTAGCTTCCGTGACTAGTGTTGGATCAACACCATCTAACAAAGCCTGTTGAATAGCATCTACATCAGCTTCTGCATCTGCTACCGTTATTGCTTCAGTGCCAGAATTATACAGATCACTATTCAAAGCCATTTGGGAATCACGCCCCAGATCCATAACTGTACCATCAGAAAATTCAATGGAAATACTTCCGTCAGAACCGGTCATAATAGTTTCATCTGCATAGACACGATCGCCCACTTGCAAAACACGTTCCGAACCATCTGGTCCTGTCGCTGTAACTGTGCCGTTAAGTGCTAATATGATTCCAGTTTGTGCAGCCATGACGCTATCCCAAATTAAACTTTCTATTATTATAAGGACTAAAAAACCTGTCCCACCTTACGCGTAATTGTGACTAAATTATGCAAATAAATCTATTGTACTTTGGTACTAATTATTTAAATCTTTTAACTATGTCACAGAAAACACATGCCAACGCTTAATTAGCCTAAATAAATTCAGATGAATCACGGCTTCTAGCACAAGATCTTGATTCCACAGCACTTCACAGATAAATGCTCCTACATATTCCACTAAAGCACTGTGAAACCAATATCTTGCACTATAATTCCGTTCTCAACTGATTTTTTCAGGTTTAAGAAAAGTATAGTCGACTATAGAGATATATTGAGAACAAAATGAAAGTCGTTATATAAGAGGAAGACCTGATCAAGTTGATTAGGTAAATTGAACAAATATATACATTAAAAACCACTGCTTTTTGTTAAAACACGTGGGCATAAGGTTGGTTGATATATTAAAACTGACTGACCAATAAAGATTTCATTAATCATTAGCCAATAAATAATGAGTATTTTTGGCTAGGAGGAACTAATGGCGAAAAATCTGAACGCCTTTGCAACTTAAAAAGCCCATGAAGTATAGGCTTACAGAATTGGAATAAAAAATATGCTGTGTATTAATACATTATGATAAACATTATTCTATTCATCACCTAAATCCCAACTTGCATCTACCAAATGCTGTAAGTCGGAAAATGAAACACCATTGAAAGTTGAAGAATAAGTTATGGGGTTATCTTCTACTGTAGTAACACTAACCCTGGTGCTTTCTCCCAGGTTTTCAATTGATAATGAAAGGTAATGACTCAAGTCATCTGTTTTCTCATCAACGAGTAAGTCTTGTAAATTAAGAGTCACTTCCTGCATATTGTTTATTTGCTTATCTGTCATTATTATTCTCCTGTATTGTATTGAGAATAGTTTTATAGGTTTCAAAAAAGTTTAGCTAACTTGATAAACCCGTGATTAATGTACGTTTAACGAATAACAATATTTCCATTTCTGATATTCTCTAAAAGTATTGCTACCATACGTCTTGTTATCCACACTTCTCCTTTATCTACAACTTTAATGAGTTTATTTACATATTGATCAAGTTGTTCTAATTCCTGAAAGCCTTTGGCACCGGCTATTAGACAACTCAAAACATATTCTTCACTCAATTCATCTGCTATAACAACAACTTTACTATCTGGACTGACATTTATAATTAATCTAATATAATCAATTGTTTGATCTTTAAGCACGTCATAATTAAGTAAAATGACTGAGGGTTGCATTTCTTCCACTTCATTAAAGGCCTGTACTTCATCAGTACAAAAAAATGGTTTTATATCTGCATCAAACAATGAAAAGTCTATACGATCTATTTTATCAATTACTTGTACATTTATCATAGTGTGATTCTTTATTAAATAAATCTTCTTTTCCAAACTGTATAGCCATAATAAAAGGATAGACCCAGATGGATTTACTATCACCTACCATAAAGCTTTTTAATTTAGTGCATATGTGACCATAGGGTATACACTATCATTCCAAGTTAAATGAAGAATCATAATCTTGGACAAACAGTTCTTGTAAAAGTTTTCTTAACTTTGGTCAAATTGACAGCAAAAACAATAAACTTTTCTAAAAAACACCAAATGGCTACTTGCTCATATTTGTTTACAGTTTAATTGCATATCCTCTGATTGACTATTGTACTAAGGTACTATGATAACTAAAGTACTAAAACCAAGATGCTTTCTCCTTGCTTCATTAGCCTAATACCGTAGAGTACACGCAACTAAAATGTAACGCAAAAAACCACACACAAAATTAGAACTTACTCAAAAAATCGCATCATCATCGTTTATTAGATTTCCGAGGGAATTCATATCCTCCCTTAATTGTTTTCTTGCATTTAATTTTGTTTGTACGGCTTCTGGTAATTCTGTAAAAATGAAAATTTGTTTTTTCATTAATAAATCGATTACATCTTCTACCACCCTAACCATCTCAACATCTGTATTTGTTAGGGCTTTCATGGCTTGATCGGTTTTTTCTACGCCTGATAAATAAGTCAAAATATCTGGATGATTTGCTTCCAGCCATTGATCATTATTACTTACTGGTGAATCATGTATTTCAATTATTTCACCTTTTTCATTTCGACTAATGTAAGGCACTTTTTGCTCCTTTAATTTTTATTGGGGGTTCTTCTAGTAATTTCCAGGTAATGTGTAATACTTACGTAGCGACTTCATGGGCATTTTCAAAAAATGCCATCCTGTAATTAATAACTGCAGGATGCCTTAAGTAAAGCAACATATCAAGCTGTTGCCAAGAAAAATAACAAAGAAAATTTAATGTGCTTTGGACACAAAATATGACAGAACAAAATTCAACGACATTAAATAAAAGCTCATCAACCAATACACACGATACTGATCCCTTGCTTTTAGCTTTGATATCAATATGTAAACTCACTCACAACCCTCATTCAGCCGAGTCATTGACTGCTGGACTACCGTTAGTTGATAACAAGCTGACTCCAACCTTATTCATTAGAGCCGCTGAACGAGCTGGGTTATCAACAGGACTTATCAACCGTCCTTTAGAGAGAATTTCCAACCTAGTTTTACCCGCCGTGTTACTTTTAAAAGATAATACAGCCTGTGTTCTTGTAAGTAAAAGCAATAACCAATACAAAATTATTTTACCTGAAACAGAAAGTGGCGAAAAAACTGTTGAACATAAAGATCTAGAACAAGAATACATTGGTTCCGCTTTTTTTGTGCAGGAAAACCATAAGTTTGATGACAGAACCAGCACTTCAGCCACCCCAAAAGCAAAACACTGGTTTTGGGATGTAATTTATAAGTCTTGGCCCATTTATATGGAAGTCTTAGCTGCTTCCTTATTGATTAACATTTTTGCGTTGGCATCACCGTTGTTTATTATGAATGTGTATGACAGGGTGGTGCCTAACCATGCCTTAGAAACACTTTGGGTATTATCCATAGGCATAGGTATCGTTTATTTTTTTGATTTTATAATGAAATCATTACGTGGCTATTTCATAGATGCTGCGGGGAAACGTGCAGATATTATTTTATCGGCAACTATTTTCGAAAAAGTGATGAACATTAAGATGGAGTCTCGACCACCTTCTGTCGGAGCTTTTGCCAGCAATTTACATGAATTTGAATCTTTTAGAGATTTTTTAACATCTGCCACACTGACTACACTAATTGATCTCCCTTTTCTGTTTCTTTTTTTAGCAGTGATTTACTTGATAGGGGGTGACCTAGCATTCATTCCTTTATTAGTTTTACCGTGCGCTATCATAGGTGGATTAGCCGTACAAAAACCATTAAAAAATACAATTAATGAATTATTCAAGCTATCTGCACAAAAAAATGCAACATTAATAGAATCACTTACCAATCTCGATTCAATTAAAAGCACGGGTGCCGAAGGCCAACTTCAAAAGCAATGGGAGCAAAATATTGGTCAAACTGCACGCCTTGGGCTTAAATCCCGTTTTTATTCTTCAATAGCAATAAACCTTACCGCTTTTTTTCAACAGATGGCTGTGGTCGCAGTCATTATTTCAGGGGTTTATAAAATAACAGATGGTGATTTGACCATGGGGGGGCTTATTGCCTGTACCCTTCTAACAAGACGCGCTTTATCTCCTATAGCTAGTGTCGCGTCTTTATTAACTCGATTCCATCAAGCCAGAACATCTCTAAGTTCGCTAAATACAATGATGTCGCTTCCTGTTGAACGGGATGCAGATAAAAAATATTTAAACCGCCCATCTTTTAAAGGTTCAATTGAATTTAAAAACATTTCTTTTAGCTACCCCGGTCAACCGATTAAAGCCTTGGAAAATATTTCATTTAAAATTCAAGCGGGTGAGCGCATAGGTTTTATTGGCCGTATCGGTTCAGGCAAAAGTACCATTGAAAAACTAATGTTGGGTTTATATGAAGCACAAGAAGGCTCCATACTCATTGATGACACAGATATCAGACAAATCGACCCGTCTGATTTACGTCGCCAGATAGGCTATGTCCCTCAGGATATTTCGTTAATGTTTGGCAGCGTTAAAGACAATATTACGTTGGGTTCTCGTTTTGCTGACGACACCTCTATTTTGCGTGCGGCTGAAATCACGGGGATAACAAACTTTGTCAACAAACACCCCTTAGGATTTGACCTACCCGTTGGTGAACGAGGCTCGTCACTTTCCGGGGGACAAAGACAAAGCATTGCAGTTGCTCGCGCTCTATTGTTATCCCCCCCCATCTACATCATGGACGAACCGACAAATTCTATGGATAACAGCACAGAAGAAGCATTTAAACAACGCTTTTCTAGTCAGCTAACAACTCAAACCTTAATTTTAGTTACGCACAAATCTTCTTTACTGGCGCTAGTTGATCGACTTATTGTTATGGATGGTTCAAAAATTGTAGCTGACGGTCCAAAAACCAAAGTACTTGAGGCGTTAAAACAAGGGCAAATTAAAGTTTCGGGCTAATTAAATGTTTAAAAAAATTAATCACATAAAATCTAACTACAAGCACCAGGCTGAAGACCAGGCATTTCTAACTGATGTTAATGCTGCCAACTTATATAGCACACCGATTCAAAGCCACCTTATTTTATGGCTTTCCTTCAGTTTTGTTATTGTTGCCATCATTTGGGCAAGTTTTGCAATGTTAGATGAAGTCACCAGTGGTTCTGGAAAAACTATCCCTGCGAGCCATATTCAAGTTATTCAAAATTTAGAAGGCGGAATTCTTTCTAAAATACTGGTTAAGGAAGGTGATTTGGTTGAAAAAGGGCAAGCTCTGTTACAACTTGATGCGATAAGGTTTTCTTCATCTTTTAATGAAACTAAACTAAAATATTACGAATTATTAGCAACAGCTGCCCGATTAACAGCGGAAGTCAATAAACAGGAAATAGAAATACCCGAAGAAGTTCTGCAAAAAGCCCCAAGCATCGTCCAAGATGCAAAGCAGCTATTAGCTTCCAGACAAAATAAATTAAACGTTAATAAAAAAATCCTCAAAGAACAAATTCGTCAAAAAAAACAGGATCTTATTGAGTTAAAATCCAAAGCTAATCAAATTTACAGAAGCTATCAATTCTTACAAGAAGAAGTAAAAATGTCTGAACCATTAGTTGCTGAAGGTGCCATGTCTAGAGTCGAACTGTTACGGATAAAACGCAATGCCAATGATTTACGGGGTGAATTAAGTGCAGCACGTTTATCCATTCCAAGAGTAACATCAGCCCTGGATGAAGCAAAAAGCAAATTATCGGAACTGGAAATTCGGTTTCACACCGAAGCACTAGAACAACTCAACCAAGTAAAATCAGAATTGGATAGAACCTCGGAATCTGTACTTGCGCTAGAAGACAGGGTTGCACGTACCCGCATTTCTTCCCCGGTTAATGGCACGATAAAACAATTAAAAGTGACCACTATTGGAGGTGTTATCCAGCCCGGTATGGATTTACTGGAAATTGTTCCCTTAGATGATCAGTTATTAATTGAAGCTCAAATTAGACCCGCAGACATTGCTTTTCTTGTCCCGGGTCAAAAAGCCATCATTAAGCTGACTGCTTATGATTTTTCAATCTATGGCGGCCTGGAAGCAGACCTTGAACATATTAGTGCAGATACCATCATAAATGAAGTAGATGGGATAAGTTACTACCTGATTCGTCTAAGAACAAATAAAAACTACCTGGAAAAGAATGGTGAAAAACTACATATTATCTCAGGCATGACAGCTACCGTTGATATTTTAACGGGTAAGAAAACAGTGTTAAACTATCTATTAAAGCCCATTTTTAAAGTTCAAGAACGTGCACTGAGAGAGCGTTGAGTAACAAAGGTTTAATAAATATTCTGTCAACCCAGTCTAATAAATCAACATTAACTTCAAAAATATAACTAATTTTTTTTATATTTTCAAGTTATGCAATAATTATGTAGAATAGAAACAAACAATTAGGGAAATTTAAAAAGTGAGTCGAATTTTAATTTTTTCAGATAACATAGCACTGATCAAATTATGGTCATCAGCACTTACACCTGCGTATCAAGTTGATACGATAAGTGATGTTTTTGCTGACTTAAATGCTGATGCTGTTATCATTGATACCATAAAGATCGATACTAACGAAAAGATATTTTCAATTTTCAATACTAACATAACCCGCTTTCTTGTAATCGGTACAGCTTGGTCTGAAGATAATCAAATCAAAGCGTTAGTCAGTGGTGCAGCTGGTTATTGTGGTGAATCTGAACCCACCCAATTGTTAATTCAAGCAATTGAGAGTATATTAAGAGGTGATCTTTGGATACAACGCCATCTTGTTCCACGCGTTATCGGTACACTGGTACAGATGAATACTCCTCCAGTTGTGGTCCCAACAGTTGAATCAGAAAAATCAACATTATTGTTAAACACGCTGTCCAATCGTGAATTAGATGTTGCCCAAATGGTTCGTACCGGAAATAACAATAAAGTGATTGCTTCTAGTTTAAATATTTCAGAAAGAACAGTAAAAGCCCACTTAACATCTATTTTTAAAAAATTAAATGTCTCCGACCGCTTGCATCTGGCATTATTTATCAGAGAATTCAGTTGACGATTTCTTTTTCTTTGACTACATTTATAGTTATAAACAACAAATATTAAGGGAAATATGAAGCTAAAAAACACCCTCATAGTAAGTAATTTATTTGCTAGTTTAGTTATCGCACCTGTCACATCAGCTCAGTCTCTACAAGAAGCTATACAGCTGACTATCAGTGAAAACCCAGAAATTCAATCCGCAATATCAGAACGTTCAGCCGTTGAAAATGAGATTACCCAAGCAAGAGCCGGATATTTTCCCACTATTGATATTTCTGCTGGCATCGGCTGGGAACAATCATCAAATAATGCAACTCGCTCCCGAGACGATGGTACTGTTTCCTATGGCCGAGAGGAAGCGTCTATTGAACTAAGACAAATGGTTTTTGATGGAATGGCAACCTCCAGTGAAGTAAATCGCCACAAAGCAAGAACCAATGCACGTGCGTATAGCGTTTTTGGAACATCTGAAAATACTGCATTAAAAGCTGTTGATGCCTATATTGATGTTTTACGCCGTCAAGAATTAGTCGCTTTAGCTAAAGATAATCTACTAGTGCACCAAAAAACAAATGACCAGATTCAACTCCGTAGTAAGCGGGGAATAGGCAGACGAGCAGATGCTGACCAATCAATGGGTCGATTAGCACTTGCTGAAAAAAACACTTTGGCTGAAGTTGGCAACTTGCAGGATGCTGAAACTACTTTTTTACGAGTAGTCGGTGTTTTACCCGTTGACTTGCAACCCGTCACTCCACCAACTGATGCAATACCTGAAACCCTTGATATTGGAATTGAACAAGCTTTAGCTAATCATCCCACTTTAAAATCAGCCAATGCAGATATTGACTCTGCTTTTGCTCAACATGCTACTGCAAAAGCACCTTATTTGCCACGAATTGATATTGAAGCAGGTGCAACTCACAATGTTGATTTGGATGGCACCAAAGGCAAAAATGAAGATACTTTTGTCATGTTAAGATTAAGATACAACCTACTTAATGGCGGCAAAGACCTCGCACGTCGCAAAGAAACTTCCCAACGAATCAATCAAGCAAAAGATATTAGAGACAACACATACAGACAGGTTATGGAAACGATGCGCCTGTCTTGGGTGGCTCATAAAACAATTCACAACCAAATGAATTTCTTTAAAATTCACAGAGATTCCAGCATCAAAAGTAATATAGCTTACCAAAAACAATTTAACATCGGTAAAAGAACTCTGTTAGATCTGTTAGATTCTGCTAACGAAATGTTTGTTTCTAAAAGTGCTTTTGCCAGTGCAAAATATGATAAATTATTTGCACAATACCGTATTTTATCCAGTAAAGGTGCTTTAAATAACTATTTGGAAATTAAGTTACCTGATGAAGCACATCCTTTAGATGGTTATAAAAAAGTATATTAAAGAGTGTCTTGCAAAACATTTCATTATTATGATATGTTTTACAATCTCTTGAATACTACCAAAAGTTAGATTAGAAAATCGTAGTCAGTTTCGACCTGTTAATTTAGAATGATACATTTCTAGCACCCCATGCATATAAGCTTTGAATAAACCTTCTTCGGTTAGTCACTTTAAGTAAGGTATACCTAATTCACTTAAAGATAAAGGATGATCATTTATTCAACCTGAATTAAAAGCTACTATTTGTTGCTCAAGTTTTTCCACTACTGCTCCAATGGTACTCGGCAATAATACCTTAGAATCGGAGAACTGCATTGGTAAGTGGGGGGAACTCTTTGCTGCCCTCATCTCTTTAAGACCCTGCATGCTTTGTTTCAATACTACAGGTCTCTTGACTTGAAATTAAGATTATAAAACTTGTTTGGTCAATCCAAATACAGCCTCGCAAGATTTAGTTTGAGTTACTACTCTAGACCAAACGAGCTTGAAACACCCACTATCCATAGCCTTAGTCTCAACCCAATTTCACTAGTATATCCAACTGTAGTTAACACGATATTCCCTTTTTCATTTATAAAAAACACAGCGGGAACACCCTTAGTTTTAAACTGGTCGCTTATTTTTCCATTTGGATCATTAACGACTTTCCAGTTAAGAGCCTTTCCTTGCATATATTTTTCCACCTGTTCTGAATCACCTGATTTAACAGCAACAGTTATTCCAGGATAATCCTTTAAAACCTCTGAAACCGGGTCTTGCATCATTTTACATAGACCACACCATTCAGCCCAAAAATAAACCATAGACGAGCCCTTAGTAATTACCTCCATTACATGAGTACCAGCGATAGTTTGTTGCTTAATCTGAGGAACAGGGCCTGTCAGTCGACCATTACTCAGTAGAAACTGCCCTCCAAAAATAACCAGTGCAGCAATAAAATAAAACAATAGTTTTTTTATATTTATACGCATTACAATCCTTGCATTAGGCAACTACCATTGTGCTTCAGCCACTGCCTATGTTCTTTATAATCAGGTAAATGTGCTTCTACTAATTGCCAAAACTTAGTCGAATGATTTCTTTCTTTTATATGACATAGTTCATGTACCACAACATATTCCATGACCTCAAGCGGTGCAAGTACCAATAACCAATTGATATTAATATCGTTATGAATACCACAACTCCCCCAGCGACTTTTCTGAGTTTTTATTTTTATATTACGTGGATATAAATTATACTTTTCAACATGTAATTCTACAAAACTCTGCACATCTTTAAGCGCTTGCTTTTTCATCCAGTTTGTTAAAGCTAATCTAATCAATTCACTGTTATCCTCCGCTATTTTTTCGGCTGGTAACAAAACATTAAATTCTTCTTCATTAAAATCAATTTGTACTGTGTTTAATAACGAGGTTTTAAGCTGTATTTTGAACTTTTTCCCTTGAAAGGGCACTACAACACCATCACTATAGTTTTCTGGTGCAAACCTTATTACATTTAGTCTTTTTTGTTCTATTTTTTCCGTTGCTGCTACTACCCAGTCTTGCTGTAATGTCACAAATGCATGAATTTTACTGGTTGCTACTTTAAGCGGAGCAACCACTTCAATTTTGTCATGCGTGACAACTATACGTGTTTTTTTTGCCCTTTGACTGCGACGAATGGTGTATTTAAAAGCTAAAGTTTTTATAATTATCCCTGTTAAAAAAAAGTCTCAAACAAAAAATCAGAATGTATTATTTAACATTCTCTGTTTTAGTTCAGCCCATAAACTTATTCGACTTGAACCACCCACCCGTTTACCATTGCCTCTTGACTTTGCCAACCATAAACCAGATCCGTTAAAACTATAAACAGGTAATAAATCCTTACGTTTGGCTGCAGATTTTATCTCAGGAATCAGATTGTCCAAAACAAGCGGTAAAGCCCGGGGTGTAGAAAAATAAGTTAAAACCATATGCGCTTGATTAAGTTTTAAAGCTTTTACATACGTTATTCTTATTTTATTTTCAGGCACTCCCAATTCTTTCAAAGTAAAGTATTTAGCAATAGAATAGTCCTCACAATCTCCCGCTCCCTTCGCTAAAAACTCCAACGGAGTAGCCCAATAGTCATTAATACCCCAAAGCATAATATCATCTACAAAATCAATTCGTTGATTAAAAAAATCATTCACCTTTGTTAATTTTTCTTGCTCCGGCAAATGCTTTGCAGTTTGCATAAGGACCTGCCATTCCACGATTCTTACCGAAGCCTGTTCCCCGTATTTATTTTGTATTTTTGCCAGTAAAGCATCACTAATGTCAAAAGTTGCATACCCAGGGACTAAAATTAATAGCCCTAACAAATATATAAACCACTTTATATATCGTTGGCTATAAAATGAATAAAACAATGTGCGGGACACTGTCTTGTTACTCATGACAATTATTTTCTATTGGCCCAATTACCGACTAGCACCGGCAATACCTATTGCTTTTATACAAGAATAATCGTTTTCAGATTTTACATTTTCAGCCAAGAGTTGAATATCCAACAGCCCAGCTATTTCTTGCATGGTTTCAACAAACACTTGCTTTCCCCCGTCAGTCGCAATTCCATTACCTAAATCTCTGGCCAGACGTATAAAATCCGGCTTTAACTCTTTAGCAACATCAGGAGACATAGATTGTGTCTCAAACCTTTTGATAATGACTCTCGCATTCAGTTTATGCACAAAAGTTATAAATTCTTTATACGCAATTGCATCCTTTGCTGCCGCATAAGCAGAAATGCTAAAAACCAGTTGCTGTGCAATCGATTGATTTTGTTTGACCAAAGTAACCAGCCAATCATGAAAATCACTGTTTTTAATCGTTCTTATAGATAAATTTATAGCAATAGCATGTTGAATATGCTTGGCTTTTATATACTCGACCACTTGGGCGGTAACCCCTTTATCAAACTCAACAATTTTTGCATACTTTTCTGCAATAGAAACAAACGTACCTATTGAAACTGCATTTCCTTTATCATCAATAACTTCAGCAAATGCTTCTTCCATTAATGTTTGACCTGTTTGAAAATTTTCCACTTTCCCAACAAATAAAATCTTATAGTCTTGCTTATCAACAATATTAAACACCAATGATTTCCACTCATCGATATCTTTCGCTTTATTATCTCTAACCCCAATGTAATAACTATTGGCGCCTATCAACCGAGCTTGCTCATAGGCTTCGTTAGCAGCCAATAAGATGTCTTCCGTAGTACCAACAGGATTAAAGGGTGCGACACCTATATGCATTATGTCCGGTTTTTGATATTTTTCTCCCACCTTTGCTAAAGAGGTACTCAATAACTTTGCAATTTGTTCAGTTTGATCACAATCTACCTGTTTTACTAATAAAACAAATTCCGAACCAAAAAAACGATAGGCCTTGATTGTCCCATACTTATTCTGTTCAGTCACCGCAGTTAAAACTTGAGCAAAATCTTTTAAAAATTGATCAATCGCATCTGAGCCCAATTCTTTAACCAGACTAGCTAGTCCATCAACTTTTATCATAAAGATAGAGGTCTCGACATCGGATATGAATAATTTTTTCATCTCCGTATCAAAACTACTTTTATTATTCAAGCCGGTTAAATCATCTTGCTGTAGCCTTTTACCAATGTTTTCAAGTTTTATATTGAAATTTTTGATTACTTTTTCAATTTTCCTGCACATCATATTCATTGAAGTCGTCACGTTTCTAACTTCTGTAGTCCAGGGTAATTGTTCAATTGTCTCAAACCGACCATCCGCTATGGTCAATGCCATCTGGTCTATTCTTTTTAAAGAGGACAAGGTGATTCGTAATACCACTAACAACAAAACAATGGATATCACAAACGTCGCTAGCGAAAAATAAAAACTACCCTTTGCTTGCTCATACAATTTAAAATAGGCATACCCGGGGTTTAAAGTAACGAATATCACCCCACTAATACTCCAGCCCGAACTTATTTCGCTTTCAGCCACTGCAGTTTTCATTGGAATAATTTCTACAAACCAGTCAGGAACATTTTCAAACACAGTCTGATTAGTTAGTGTCACCAAAGGCTGATTATCCACATTAACCAATTTAATTTCCTGATAATACCCCATATCAAAAATAGCATTCATTGTGGTTTCTATGATCGGATCCGTTTCATCAACCATATAAGAGCTTAAAGATAAACCTAACGATGTTGCGGTATCCTGAGCATGTATTTCTGCCTCACCTTCTAAATAACTTTTTATATTATTGAAACTTAATACAAAATTGACACTAAAAATCATTAAGAACAAAGCCGAAATAAGTAACAACAATTGTTTAGATAATGTCATGCAGTTGTATCCTTTGGTTAAAAATAAAGGGGGTTTTATTGATTTATCATATGTGTTGCTAAATGATCTATTGACTCTAAAAGGTTTTCTTTTAAAGCTTCATCCATGGATATTTCAGCCATCGCTTTATTCATGCACAACATCCATTGATCTCTTTCTGTTTGCCCAATAACAAAAAGAAAATGTCGCCGTCTTAGCATAGGGTGTCCAAATTCTGCTATAAACAAGTCAGGCCCTCCCAACCAGCCTGACAAAAATTTAAACAACTTATCTTTTGCATTTAATAAGCTATTTGCATGCATTTTTCTTATGCCTTCGGCTTCTGGCAAGGTGTCCATATAAAAATAAAACCGTTCTACCAAGCTTAAAACAGTCTTCTCTCCACCCATTAATTGATAGGGTGTTGTGGTTATATTCTCTGTCATATTCCAAGTTCTTTGGGAAATAGTCCATGTTACTGAAAAATACTTACAAATACTGTGAAACTCTTGTAAGATTACATTGTCTTCTAGTTCTATTCGACACACTAAACATTAAGGAATTTACAATGCGATTACAAACTGCCGCTTCACGTCCTGAAGCAAGCATTTTATCAAGCAATAAAATGCTCAGAAACACCTACATGTTATTATCTTTAACATTACTTTTTAGCGCTGCAACTGCTGGTGCTGCAATGGCCCTTAATCTTCCTCACCCTGGCATGATCATTACTATGGTTGGCTATTTTGGCCTGCTTTTTTTAACTAGTAAATTCAGCAATAGTGCATTAGGGTTATTATTTGTGTTTGCCTTAACGGGTTTCATGGGACTAACTCTGGGACCTATCCTAAATATGTACCTCAATGCCTATAGCAATGGCCATGAACTTATCATGACTGCATTAGGAGGCACTGGCGTTATATTCCTTGGTCTATCCGGTTATGCCTTAACAACCCGTAAAGATTTTAGCTTTCTTGGCGGCTTTTTAATGGTAGGTATCCTGGTCGCATTTTTAGCCGGTATTGGAGCCATGTTCTTCTCTATACCTGCCTTATCACTTGCAGTATCAGCAATGTTTATCTTGCTTATGTCTGCAATGATATTGTATCAAACCAGTGCGATGATTCATGGTGGTGAAACCAACTACATTATGGCCACAGTCTCATTATATATTTCAATCTACAACTTATTCTTAAGCTTATTACAAATTCTAGCAGCATTTAGTGGTGATGATTGATTCAATTGTTAAACGCTCAATAGTTTTTGCTATTGGGCTTTTTTTGTTGTTTTCTCTGGCTGCTTGTCAGTCCGTACAATCTCCAGAGCAAACAACGCAAGCATTTTGGTCTGCAGTCGCATCAAATGATTTGAATCGTGCTAAAAAACATTGCAGTACAGCATCACAGAACTTGCTTCTATCCTCACCAGATCATAACTTTGAAAATGTTAGCTTTAATACTGGAAAAATCACCATAGACGGTAACCAGGCTACAGTTGAAACCCAAATCATTCCTCCCACAGCTAAGCACCCATCCTTCACTACTTTTTTACTCAAAGAAAATAAACAGTGGAAAGTTGATTATCAACGCTCTGTAGCCGATTTAGCTGGCAACCATGTGTTTAATGACTTTTTCAACGAACTTAATACTTTTAGCAAAAATATTAATAAACATTTAGAACAACAGTTACCCTTAATTAAAAAAGAACTTGAGTCATTTGCGAAACAATTAGATCAACAAATTAATGATTTAGGAAAACAACTTAAAAAACCTTCTCCTCATCAACAGCACAACCCTTATCAAGATGCAATCTGATTCAGGACTATTCGCTTTGACCATGCAAACGAATCAGTAACGTAGCCTCTTCTCGACTTAATCCACACTGTTGAATTAACTCTTCTGCAGTCGCTCCGTTTCGTACTCTTTGTATAGCACCATGATAAGGCTGACTAAGTTGTTGTTCGTGCTGTTCAAAATCAACTACTTTTTCCACTATACCTTTTAATTGCTCCTTATTTTCATAGACTCGATTATCCACTGAAACGGCTGCTGAACATAACCCAGCTATATCCTTATTGTTCCTTTCTACAACAGCACTGAGAACAATAAAGTCCTGTCTCAGCTTCTTATGCTGCAGTATCAACCAAACCAATACACCAGCATTGACAAGTATTATGATAATAACAATCAGTAAAATATTATCCATTACACAATTTCATCAATATGCTGTTCAGCCGGTTCATTTGAAGGCTCCTGGTCAACTTCTTTTTCATCAGCTGCTGATTGTTTGTGCTCAGAATGCTGCTCACGCTCTCGAATAATTTTTTTCGGTTTTTTAATTGGATATGATGGTGTTATAGGGTTTATTTCAATCATACTCACCTCTCAATATACTGGACAATGCACTAGTGGCTTGGCAACTTTGCTTAGATGAATATTGTAGAGCGGACTTCAGTCCGCAATTTCTAATATGATGTATTACATACAATTGTTCATAGCGGACTAATTACGCCATGGATGGTGTGTAGTAGAGTAATGCAGGAGCAATTACCGAAGTCCGCTCTACAACGAATATATCCATCAAACCAAAGTTCCTGCACTACTAGCATCACGCAATTGTAAATCAAAAACGTTACTTTAGCAGTGAGTATCCATGATGTATATCAAGCTAATGAATTAAAATAAATCCATATCTTGTTTTTCCTCGTCACTTAAAAACTTATTCAAGTCTACTAAGATCAACAACTCATTATCTCTACTAGTCACACCTTGAATATATTTTGAAGTTTCATCATTACCCACATTTGGAGCTGTCTCAATTTCGGAAGCTCTTAATTCAACTACTTCTGCCACGCTATCAACCAAAATACCAATTATATGATCTTCTGTTTCAATAATAACAACCCGTGAAGCATCATCAGTTTCCTTAGACATCAGTCCAAATCGGTTACGCGTATCAATCACGGTAACAACATTTCCACGTAAATTAATAATACCTAAAACATAGGATGGTGCACCCGGAACAGGAGCAATTTCAGTTATCCTCAAAACTTCTTGCACCTGCATAACATTTATACCGTATTTTTCATCACCCAGACGAAAAGTGACCCATTGCATAATAGGATCATTTTGCTTATTTTCTTCGCTCATTCCTGTTCACCAAGTTCTTATAATGTATGCTATTTATTTTAGTAGAAAACCAGAATTAAACATTTTTATTGTCAGTCTCTCCAGCCTGATTTATCTTAAGCAGGTTCTAACCAGCTTTTCTATGAGGCACTAATTGATTAACATCTATCACTGCCGTTAATTCTTCAATCACCGTTCCTACCAACCAGGGCCTTTTTTGTCGAAATGTACGCCAGCGAACTTTTTCTGGCTCTATTTTGCCAATTGAAAGTATTTCATCACATGCTAGCCCCCACTCCCCATCGTGAGTAATCAGTATACTTTTAAACGGTTTTTTTTCTAGATCTCGTTGCTGCCCTCTAGCTTTTCCAAAAACAAGTTGCCCCGTATCTAACACCCCAATACGCTGCTCATGAGTGTCAAGCAAGCCCATAAACCACGAAGGCTGTCCTGGGATTTTAGTCGGTGCTTTATCTATTTTTATAGTTCTCAACAACGCTGTTAATGGTGTCGCTAAAATCAGTTTATCCACTTTAAAAAATAACGCCTGGAATTCATGCTGGGCCCAGTCCGGCATAACGGACAAAGGGTTAATTACTTTTTCAGGCTGCTGCTGTTGCCGATTAACTTGTAGTTTTGACTGCTTGCTAACAATGACTTTTTGTTTAACATTACTATTGTCAGCTATTTTCTCAACAATAGCTTTTGGTTCTTCACGCGCCTCGGTTTGAACTTCTGATACAGTATCACCTGGAATTTCATCCAGTAATTTACTTAAATAACTATCTAGCGCTATTTCTTGATCAACAACTTTTTGCTCTACTATTTCTGAGCACATTTTATGATACTGCCATTTTTTGATCTATCTGAGTCTTTTCCAATAACAATTCTAATAATTCCGCATAAGCTCCAACAGCTTTAGACTTTGGTTCAGATATTGGTGCAGGAATGCCCTGCAAACTGGCATCTCTAATTTTTGTATCTATTGGAATCACTGATTGCCAAACATTTTCAGCATAGTTTTGGCGTAAAAAAACTAAACTCTCCCGAGCAGCTTTGGTACGTTTATCAAACATCGTTGGCACAATAGTAAAATGCGGTGCATGTTTTCTGGACTTAAAAACCATTTCTACTGTGTGCATCATCCTTTCCAGACCTTTTATTGCCAAATGTTCTGATAAAGAAGGGATAATAATATGGTCACAAGCCGCGAGTGCATTGATCATCAGTATACCTAGCATAGGCGGACTATCAATAAGGACAAAATCGTAATCATTTTCCACTTTGCTCAATGCATTAGCAACCACCAAACCCATTCCACCTAAAGAAGCAACTTGTCTATCTAATGTAGCAATAGCGGTTGATGCAGGCAAAACTGACAAGCCATCAAACTTGGTTTTAGCAATATAGGACTTTGGATCAATATTCTTTTTTTTCTGCCCTGTATCATGAAATAAATTATAAACACTGGATTCAATTTCATCCGGGTTCATCTTAAAATAACTGGTTAAAGAACCATGCGGATCAAGGTCCACTAATAATGTTTTAAACCCCCAAGAAGACAATAACCCACCTAGAGAAACGACTGTTGTTGTTTTCCCTACGCCTCCTTTTTGATTTGAAACAGCCCATATTTTCATAAATGCCCTAAATTTACTGATTAATATTTATTACTTGTTCTTCCGTAGGTGGCTCAACAGAATCAGTAAAATTCAATGCTTTAGCCCTCTCTTTATCATTCATTCCATAGCGTGCGAAGACTTGAGACATTAAAACCAATACAACCCGCCGGTTTTTAAACCGACCATCTTTACTATTGTTATCGGCAACAGGCTGAAATTCTCCATAGCCTACTGCAGACAACCTTGTTTCTGAAATTCCATTCTGTACAAATTCTCTTACTACTGAAGTTGCTCTAGCTGAAGAAAGATCCCAGTTTGATGGGAATTCAACGGTATCAATGGGTACATTATCCGTATGTCCTTCAATATTAATCACATTAGGTAAATCCTTTATCACTTCTGTTATTTTTTTTAAAATAGGAATTGCTTTAATAGATATCTCTGCTTCTCCACTTAGAAACAATAACTGGCTATTCATTTCTAATTCTATCCAAAAGTCATGCCTTTTAACCTTAACCAATTCATTTTCAACATAAGGTTGTAAAACATCTTCAAACTGTTCTGAAACCAACTGTAACTGACGTCTTTCCTTTAAAATCTCTGCACTCAATTGCCTTTGATTATTATTATCTTCCGTCAGCGGCCTATCTAATATTATTGGTTTAATGGTTGTTGGCTCTGTCCCTATTTGTATAGGGTCAATGACTTTTTTTACTATATGTACATCTGAAAATGCATTATCCAATGCTTCAGATAAGCTGGCATACTTTGTATTGTTGACTGATGAAATTGAATACATCACCACGAAAAATGCAAATAACAGGGTTACAAAGTCAGCATAAGAAACTAACCATCGTTCATGATTATCAGCTTCATCAAAATTATTTTTATTTCGTCTTGTCCTTGCCATTTACTTGACCTGCTTAATGAATATATCCTGATAATTTCAATTCTATATTCCTTGGATTTTCACCTTCTGCAATAGCTGTAATCCCTTCCATCATCATTTCTTTAGCTTGCACCAATGCAAATGCCTGCGATTTTAATTTATTGGCAATCGGTAAAAACAATAAATTGGCGAACCCAACACCATAAATTGTCGCTACAAAAGCTGTTGCAATACCTGCACCTAATAACTCCGGGTCTGATAAATTTTGCATAACATGTATTAGTCCCACAACTGCACCAATAATTCCAATAGTCGGGGAATACCCTCCCATTGCTTCATATACTTTTGTCGCTTGTATCTCTGCATGTTCAATTGTACTAAGCTCTACATCCAGACAGTCTCTTATCACGTCAGGTTCATTACCATCCACTAGTAGTTGTAATCCTTTTTTGGCAAAAGGATCTTGTTCCTTGTCGACAACCACTTCCAGCCCTAACAAGCCTTCTTTACGAGCTAAAGAACTCCACATCACCACCTTATCAATCTGACTTTTTAGTAAAAGCTTTCTGGGACTAACTATTAACCATAAAATTCTAATGCTATGTAAGATCACTTTGGGGGGGAAATGTAAAAAAGTTGCCCCTAATGTGCCGCCCAACACAATAGCCATTGCGGGTAGATTAATTAATGAAGCAAGATGCCCCCCTTCTAAAAAATTGCCACCTATAATTGCGGTAAATCCTAATAAAATACCAAAAATGCTTAATATATCCATTATCTTAAGTTTTTAAATGCGTTTGCGATTTCATCAAGGCTATAAACCATATCGGCAAGATTAGCATCAACGATTGCTTTCGGCATCCCATAAATAGTGCAACTCGCTTCATCCTGAGCCCAAATTGGAAAACCTTTTTGTTTTAATTTCTTGGCACCTTCTTTTCCATCCGCCCCCATCCCCGTTAAAACTACCGTCAGTACATTAGCAGAAAAAACTTTTGCAATAGATGACAATGTAATATCTGCACAGGGACTATATATTTCGTTGGCTTTTTTATCTTTAATAGAAACCGTTTTCATGACGCCCCTAGCATTCACTTCCAACTGCATCCCTCCCGGCGCTATTAATACTTCCCCCGATTTCAAAACATCGCCATTAGTTGCTTCCTTTACTCCCACATGACATAACTGATTTAATCTGTCTGCAAAACTTTTTGTAAAATTATGTGGCATATGCTGGACAATAAGTATTGGGAATGAACAACTTGCCGGGATTTGAGTTAAAACCTTTTGTATTGCAACCGGCCCACCTGTAGATGCAACAATCACTAATAAATTAATGTTGTTAACAGATACATGTCGCGCCTTAGGTTGAGACAAGTTCATTGCCTTATTAACGACGGGTGATTTCTTTAATAAAGTTTTAACTTTGGGTTTTGATATCTCTACATGAGAACTTAACCGAACTTGTTTTGCTTGCAAAGCAACTATACGAACTCTACGCCTTAACAAACGCTTAGCCATTTCCCTATTACCATTGATATCGTCCAATTGTTTTGGTAAAAAGTCTATAGCCCCAGCATTAAGCGCTTCCAAGGTTGCTTGAGCACCTGCATGCGTAGCAGCAGAAAACATTAATATAGCAGTAGGACAATCCGCCATAATTTTTTTTACTGCGGAAATACCATCCATAACAGGCATTTCAACATCCATAGTGATGACATCAGGCTCAAGCTGAGAAGCCAAAAGCAAAGCCTGCTTCCCATTAGATGCGACTCCAACTATTTTAAAATCAGACTCCTCTTCTAAAATCTCCTGAATTCTTTTACAAATAAATTTGGAGTCATCAACAATTAATACCCGAATAGCCATATAAATTTTGAATGTTCACACTTTTTTTAACCAATGAATCTGATAACAGGGTTGACAGTGACTAACTAGCATATCTCGTCATTAATCCTGGTACATCCAGAATTAATGCAATTTTGCCATCCCCAGTAATTGTGGCTCCTGCCAGACCTTCTAGTCCTTGTAGTTTTGCCCCTAAAGGTTTTATTACCACCTCTTCCTGCCCAATCAATTGATCTACCACAAAGCCAATCTGCCTTCCTCCCGCGTTTACCACCACTACATGCCCTGTAGTCTGCCTATCAACTACATAATTTGGATCATTAATTAACCAGTCAGTCAGAAAAAATACTGGCAAAGCACGCTCTCTGACCATAATAACTAGCTGACCATCAACAACATTAGTATTCCTTAAATCTAAATCCAGAATTTCAAGTACACTTGCTAAAGGTAAAGCAAATGCCTGCCCTCCCAGTACAACCATCAATGTTGGCATAATTGCAAGAGTAAGCGGCACTTTAATTATAATGGTTGTCCCTACACCTTCAATCGAATCGATTTCAACCACACCATTCATTTGAGAAATTCGGGTTTTCACAACATCCATTCCGACTCCACGCCCTGATACATCAGAAATCTCTATTTTGGTTGAAAACCCAGGCATAAAAATTAAGTTATAACATTCCTTATCGTCAAGTCTTGCAGCAGTTTCTTCATCCATCAAACCTTTTTCAACAACAATTCGCCTCAACACATCAGCGTTCATTCCTTTGCCATTATCTTTAATGGATAACAAAATATGATCGCCTTCCTGAGAGGCTGTCAATATCACCAGTCCTTCTCTTGGCTTACCCACTGCAACTCTTTCATCTGGAGACTCAATACCATGATCCACTGCATTTCTAACTAAATGCACCAAAGGGTCTGCCAATGCTTCAACTAGGTTTTTGTCTAAATCAGTCTCTTCTCCAACCAGTTCCAATTTAATTTCTTTCTTTAAACTTCTTGATAAATCTCTGACAACTCGTGGAAAACGACCAAATACCTTCTTGATAGGTTGCATTCGAGTTTTCATCACTGCTAACTGCAAATCAGCAGTCACAACATCCAGGTTTGACACTGCTTTTGCTAGCTGTTCACTAGAACTATTATCTGTAGTCGCTTTAAGGGTTTGAAAGCGATTTCTAACCAAAACCAGCTCTCCAACCATGTTCATAATATCATCTAGAACTACCGTATCGACCCTAACCGTTGTCTCACCTTGAGTAGCTACAGCCGATTTTTTTGCTTTTGCTGCCGGTTTTGTAGTCGCTTTTTTAACTGGCTGAACTTTTTCCGCAGGCATTTCAGATACTGCCTTGTTAACAACTGGTTCTGGTTCTGGTTTTGATGTTTTTTCTACCGGCAATGCTGATGCCTCCTTCACTTCAGAGTCATCGATTTTCAGTTGTTCAACGATTTTTTCTTGTTTAACGCCCTCTTTTTCAGCAATGGCTCCATTAAATGATCCTTTACCATGCAAGTCATCTAATAAATTATCAAATTCTTCATCGGTAATATCTCCAGAATCAACCACAGCTTCGAGTTGTTTATTTTGTTGAACCTTAGTGGCGGAAAACTGTCCTTTCCCATGCAAGTTATCCAGCAAACTATCAAACTCTTCTTCCGTAATATCACCAGAGTTAACAGCTTCAGCCGGTTCTTTCTGTTGACTACTGTCGTTTTCTTCCTGTAAGTCATGCGCAGAAAACTTCCCTTTTCCGTGTAATTCATCTAATAAATTATCAAATTCATCTTCAGAAATTTCGTTACTATCAGCTTGAGAATTCTCTGTTGTTGATTCTGAAACATCATCTAACATTGTTTCAAACTCTTGTTCTACTACATCAGCAACAACTGCCGTTTCGGCTACTACCGTTTCTTCAACAATTGTTTCTTGTGCTGCTGCGCCAGCACTGGTAAACCCTTTTAATCTAGTTAGTAAACTTTCATTAGCTTGTTCTGGGTCATTTCCAGATTTAACTTGCTCAAACATCAAATTCACAACATCAACGACTTCCAGAATGACATCCATCAACTCTGCTGAAACAGTACGTTCACCTTGTCTCAACACATTAAATACATCTTCAGCCTGATGACATACTGAAACTAATGGATCAAGCGCCAAAAAACCAGCCCCCCCTTTAATCGTATGAAAACCGCGAAAAATAGCATTTAATAACTCAAGATCTTCTGGCGACTGCTCAAGTTCTACCAATTGCTCACCAAGCAATTCAAGAATTTCGCCTGCTTCAATCAAAAAGTCATGTAAAATTTCGTCATCTAGATCAACTGCCATGATTTTTTCCTCAGAACCCTAGACTTGATAAAAGATCATCCACATCATCTTGGCTAGCAGCCACATCACCCTCTGTGTCATCGATACCAGGCACAACTGGCCCTGGTAATTCAGGATGAGTCACAGCCTTTGACTCAGCAACTTTCCCCCCGGATAATTTTATCAGTTCAACCATACTTGTTTCCAAGTCCTGAACCAAATCTATTACTCGTTTTATAATTTGTCCAGTAATATCCTGAAAACCTTGAGCCATCAAAATTTCATTTAGCCCATCCTGAACCAGTATTAATGAAACTTTAGACTCTTTAAAATGCTTGGTAATTTCCGAACTCATACTTTTAAACTCTGCAAAAGGCATTTCTCGGTCCAAAAATCGTTCCCACTTTTCGGACAAATGCTTCGCTTGCTCATTAAGCTCCTTAGAGACTGGTAACAAATTTTCTACTGCATTTAAAGTCTTGTTAGCCGATTCTTCTGTCATCTGTATCACATACTGCAACCGTTCCTTAGCATCAGGAATATCATTTTCTGTCATTGCAGTGATTTTTGAGTCTACAGTGAATCCAGCCATGGTGTCATGTAGCTGACGTGTTAATCGCCCTACTTCTTGAAACAGTTGAGATTCTCTAACACCTGCGATCTCATCTAATAATGAATCCGCTACAGATTCATTCCCCTGTTCTAAAGCCGCAACCAAATCCTTAGCTAAAGCCAAACGAATATCATTCGTCATTCATCCTCCTGAGTTAATTTATTTTATGGTCTCAAACATTCATCGTTTTCTAACCATCAATACGCTCAAAGATTTTTTCTATTTTTTCTTTCAAAGTAGCGGCTGTAAATGGTTTAATAACATAGCCATTTACACCCGCTTGAGCAGCCAGTATAATCTGTTCTCTTTTCGCTTCAGCAGTAACCATTAGTACCGGAAGATCAACTAAATCCGGGTTGGCTCGCACAGCTTTTAAAAGCTCAATGCCTGTCATTCCTGGCATATTCCAATCAGTTACCAAAAAATCAATACCACCATTTTCCAAGATTGGTAAAGCAGTTTTACCGTCATCTGCTTCAACCGTATTGGAAAAACCAAGATCTCTCAATAGGTTTTTTACTATTCGTCTCATTGTCGAGAAATCATCTACAACAAGAATTTTCATTTTTTTATCCAAGGTTAATCTCCAACCTATTCATTTTTCATCAATACTACATCGATTCAAGTCTATTACTCTCAAATCCAGCAAAAAAATCATTCTTCAAACAGTGTCATTGTTTTTATACCAATCTGCAAGCCTTGACCGTAACCTCATCATTGCCTGACTACTTATTTGACTTACGCGAGACTCACTGACATTTAATATCTCACCAATTTCACGCAAATTAAACTCTTCATCGTAATAAAGTGAAACAACTAAACGCTCTCTTTCTGGCAAATTCAAGATAGCTTGAGCCAATGCATTTTGAAAGCCTTCCTCTCCCAGCAAGTCAATCAGTTCAGCATGACTGCTTTCTATATCCCTAAAAGCACAATCCCCTGATTCAGTCAATTGCTCAACACTAAACACCTTACAGCCCACTGTATCTTGAAGAACGTGGTTATATTCCTCAGCGGTCAAACCCAAATGTTCACAAACATCACTATCTCTGGCTTCACGCCCGGTATTATTTTCAATTTCTCTGATGGCCTCAGATACCATTCGAGATTTTTTATGTACGGACCTAGGCGTCCAATCTGACCGCCTAACTTCATCAAGCATGGAACCTCTGATTCTTATCCCTGCATAAGTATCAAAACTTGCGCCTTGAGACATATCATAATTTTTAACGGCTTCTAACAAACCCAACATACCCGCTTGAATCAAATCATCAACCAATACCGAGTCCGGCAGACGCCCCATTAAATGAAAAGCAATACGTTTAACCAGAGGCACATGCTGAATCACTAAATCATCAGCATTTTCAGTCTGCATAGTCGCATACATTGCCGCTCCATTCATGCGACATCCTCTTGGGCACTGTATTCGATCATTCTTTCAACAAAAAACTCCAAATAACCACCGGCCTGTATTTTAAGAGGCCAATGATCAATCCTTTGCGCTAAGTTCTTAATCGCAAGTGCTGCTTTGCTACCTGGAAATGCTTCAATAACCGGCGTTTGCTTTTGGACAGACTTGCGTAAATACTCATCAAACGGAACTGCTCCCACATAACTTAGAGTCACATCCAAATATTTATCAGTTACCTTAGTTAGTTTAGTAAACAATTGCTGACCTTGCTGTATAGATTGAACCATATTGGCAACAATTTGAAATTTATTCATACCGTAGTCACGATTCAGCAACTTAATAAAGGCATAGGCATCTGTTAATGATGTGGGTTCATCGCAGATCACTACTATAATTTCCTGGCATGCTCTGGCAAAATTCACCACACTAGAGGAAATGCCTGCCGCAGTATCAACAAGTAATACATCGAGATTATTATCTATCTCACTGAATGCTCTGATCACCCCAGCCTGTTGGATCGTTGAAAGCTCTGACATATATTGCAAACCTGATGATGCAGGGATAACCTTTAAGCCAGAAGGCCCCTCCACCATGATCTCTTGTAAATTTTTTTCACCTTGCAACACATGCGATATATTAAATTCTGGAGAAAGCCCCAACAAAATATCGACGTTTGCCAGTCCCATGTCAGCATCTAGCAATGCCACTTTTCGCCCCATTTGTGCTAAAGCCACACCAATATTTACTGATAAATTTGTTTTACCAACCCCACCCTTGCCACTGGTTATCGCTATTACTCGAACAGGTTTTGGTTTTATTTGTCTCATATTTCTTATTCCAGCTGCTTGATCACGTGTATTATGCATAACCTTCTGCCACCCAATCGTCATAACTCATTTCATTAGTATAGTCGTTTTCTTCATCTAGCCCAGCCGCACACTGTTCAATCAACGTACCAGCATCTGGAAAACAAATATCTTCAGGTACCTGCTGCCCATTGGTCATAAAAGAAATTGGCAATTGTTGCTCGATAATTGCTGACAAAGTTGAACCTGGTGTTGCTGTTTCATCTAGTTTAGTCAAAATACTGGATTCTGGCTTAAATACTTTGAAAGCATTAATAATCTCATTCATTGCTTTATACTGAGTGGCTGCCGACATCACTAAATATGTCTTAATTGGCAAATCTTCCTGTTGCAAGGTATGAATCTGCTCAGCCAGACGCATATCCCGCTGGCTCATTCCTGCTGTATCTATTAAAATCAGACGTTTATCATTAAAACTATTGATATGACTGCGTAATTCGTCTGCATTTGCAGCCACTCTTACTGGCACATCTAACAGTCTGCCATAAGTAGTCAATTGCTCATGCGCACCAATTCTATAATTATCTGTGGTGATCAAAGCAACTTGTCTAGGCCCATGTTTTAAAATAAATTTTGCCGCTAACTTTGCAATCGTTGTGGTCTTCCCCACACCTGTCGGCCCAACCAAAGCAAATATGCCTCCGTATTCCAATAAGTTATCATCAATAACGGGCAACACTTTAGTTAACATTTCTTTGGCTTTTTCAAATGCAAATTCTGAATCCTGATGACTATCTAGCCGATTCGTTATTTTTGTTGCTAATTTTTTTGAAAAGCCCATTTCTGCCAAACGATGTAACAAATCAATTCGCACAGGATTACTTTGTACCCCCTGATTCCAGGAAACTTCAGATAATTTTGCATTCATAGCAACTTTTAGCGCTTTAATTTCATTTCGCATTTCTTGCATGAATTTATCAGAGACTAATGACTGTTGTTTAATGATATCTCTGGTCTGGTCACTGAACTGTTTAGAAGGCTTTGTAATTTGCTTTGTAGCTGGCTGACGTGATATTTGAGACTTTTTTCCAATTGGCCTATAGTTCTTATTAGCAACATTAACTTTCTCGGCATAACCAACATATTGATCAATATTACGATGTACAGATCTTTTAGGAATTGTTCCATCAGCTCCAATTTTTCTTGAACTACTGATAAGGTGCAAGTTGTTTTTTTCGGTTTCAAAATCCTTTAGTTCGGTATTAGTATGCTTCTTACTTGAATCATTAGATAAATCAGTTTGTGCATCCAGTTTATTATGAATTGCTTGTTCATCAAAATCTCTGGCAGCAACAATTTCAACACCTTCCGCAACCGACCTGTTTGACATAATCACTGCATCCACACCCAATTCATCTTTAACCATACGCATGGCTAACCGAATATCCTTCGCAACAAAACGTTTAATCTTCATCATGCTTCCTATACATTATTTATTAGGCGCCAGGCACATGTCCAACAGTAGAAATAACCTTAATCTGACGATCTTCGGGAATTTCATTATATGCCAGGACATGTAATCCAGAAATTGAATGACGGACAAACCGAGCCAACCAAGGGCGGATAAAAGAAGAAACCAGCAATACTGCGGCCTGCCCTTCCATTTCCATTTTTTGAGCACTCTCTTCTAATGATTTATGCATTTGCTCTGCTAACCCTGGTTCAATACCGGCACCATTTTCGCCCGCCGTTTGTAATGACTGATGCAACAACTGTTCCAACTCTGGATCCAAAGTAATAACAAACAACTCTTCCTCTACTCCATTGATTTCATGAACAATTGAGCGCCCTAAAGACGCTCGAACGGCAGAAGTCAAAATGTCAGGATCTTGACTTTTAGCCCCGTAATCCGCCAAAGTTTCGGCAATAGTCCGAATATCCCTAATTGATACGCCTTCTCTTAATAAATTTTGTAAGACTTTAACTACTATGCCTAAAGCTAGCGTTTTGGGCACTAAGTCCTCAACCAGTTTAGGTGCAGTTTTAGCCAAATTATCTAAAATATTTTGCGCTTCTTCATAACCAAATAATTCATGCGCATTTGATTGCAATATATGACTTAAATGTGTTGCTGCAACTGTTCCAGGGTCTACCACGGTATAACCCAGCGTTTGCGCCTGATCTTTTTGACTCTGTTCGATCCAGACAGCTTCCAGACCAAAAGCAGGGTCTGTTGTTATCTCGCCCTGTAGCTTACCAAACACCTGACCTGGATTAATAGCCAATTCCATTTCAGGCCTAATATCAGCCTCCCCGGCAGTCACCCCCATCAAGGAGATACGGTAAGTCGTTGGCGATAAATCCAGGTTATCTCTAATATGTACCGAAGGTATTAAAAAACCCAGCTCCTGAGATAATTTTTTACGAACCCCTTTAATTCGTGTCATTAACTGTCCACCCTGGTTTTTATCCACCATAGGAATCAAGCGATATCCCACTTCTAAACCAATCACATCCACTGGCATCACATCATCCCAACCGAGTTCTTTAACTTCAGCCTCCGTGACTTGTTGCTGAGGCACTTGCGCAACCTCTTGGAGTATCTCGTCCTGTTCCTTTTTATGTCTTTGATCAATTAGATATGCACCACCCAGTAAAATCAAAGCCAGTAATATAAAAACCAGGTTTGGCATGCCCGGGATAATACCCAGCAATCCCATTATAGCGGCAGTAACAATTAGTGACTTAGGGTCATTAAATAATTGAGCCCCCACCTGCTGCCCTACATTTTGATTACTACCTCGAACTCTTGTCACCACAATGGCTGAGGCTGTAGACAGCAGCAGTGATGGAATTTGAGCCACTAAGCCATCACCAATGGTTAATAACACATACACTTCGCCGGCATTAGCAAAGCTCATATCATGCTGCCCAACGCCTATAGCCAGACCACCAATAATATTGACAAATAAAATGATAATACCCGCTATAGCATCCCCTCTTACGAATTTACTGGCACCATCCATAGACCCGTAAAAATCAGCCTCAGCCGCTATTTCAGCACGACGGTCTCTGGCTTCATCCTGGTCAATGAGCCCTGAATTTAAATCGGCATCAATTGCCATTTGCTTACCCGGCATAGCATCCAAAGTAAATCTAGCTCCCACTTCTGCAACCCTTCCTGCACCTTTGGTTACAACGACAAAATTGATAATAACCAAAATAGCAAAAACCACTAGACCCACGGCAAAATTTCCGCCAATAACAAAAGAACCAAAAGCCTCAATTACTTTTCCAGCAGCATCTCCACCCTCATGCCCTTCCAGTAACACAATTCGGGTCGAAGCCACATTCAAGGCCAACCTGAGTAATGTTGCTATCAAAATAACAGAAGGAAAAACAGCAAATTCCAAAGGTTTAAGGCTATAAACAACCACCAATAGAATAATCAATGAAAATGCAATATTAAATGTAAAAAACAAATCCAGTAAAAAAGCGGGCAATGGCAGTACTATCATTGCCAAAATCATAACGATGACTAAAGGCGCGCCTAGCCCCATTCCTAAAACTGATTTAAATGAATCGGTTACTTTTGTAAAATCCATACTTAGTATTCTTCTAATCGCTATTGAATATAATTTCGGTTTTGTAACGTTATTGCTGTCGAAACTCGTCAGGTACTTTTAAATCTTTGGGAGGGGGTGGTTTCTCCCAGTTATTTTCTGTAGCTGTTTTTAATTGAAAAACATACGCCAAGACTTGTGCAACAGAAAGAAAAAGTCCCTGAGGAATTTCTTCACCTATTTCTGTTGCATAAAACAAAGCTCTTGCCAAAGGTGGTGCCGCAACCAAAGGAATATCAGCTCCCATAGCAATATTACGCATTTGAGCAGCAATCAAATCCACTCCTTTTGCAAGCACTACGGGAGCTCCACCTGATATAGGGTCATACTTTAATGCAATCGCATAATGCGCTGGATTTGTCACAATTACATCGGCTTTTGGCACTTCATCCATCATCCTTTGTTGTGCCATTTCCATCTGTTTTCTACGAATTTGTCCCTTGACCTCAGGATTACCTTCCTGCTCTTTCGATTCGTCCTTAACTTCCTGCTTGGTCATTTTTAATTGCCTTTTGGTATTCCATAATTGATAAGGCACATCGATCATCACAATCAAAACTAGTGTCGAACTTAAAAGGATAAAACAAAATGAAATGATATCTATCGCTTTCTCGATAGCACTGTTCAATGACATCATATTTAACGCCATAAATTGATCAATATAAATATCGAAAAGACTTCCGGCAACAATAAAAACTAAAGCAATTTTCACGATAGCTTTTAATAATTCAACAATACCCTGAACCCCAAACATCCGTTTAAGGCCAGAAAAAGGATTCATTTTTGAAACCTTAGGGCTCATTGCCTCTGAAGAAAAATTCCAGCCACCCATCATCATTGGTGTCAACAGAGCAACCAGAACCAAAGGCAACACGAGAGGGACAATCAAAAACAGCCCATCCAACAACACTTGCTCAAAAAAAATCACTGGACTAGCTGGGTCAAAAATCACTTCTCTACTCAACTTAAATTGTTTTTGCATGATCTCACCCAGACCATTGGTGATTGATCGTCCTGTAAACAGCAGCATCACAGATCCAGTCATCAACGCAACAAATGTATTCAGTTCTTTTGACCTGGGAATTTGACCTTTCTTTCTAGCATCGGTAAGACGCTTCTCGGTGGGTTCCTCCGTTTTATCCTGACCAGAATCCTCAGCCACTTGGTGTACCTAATTCATTCATAATCTTAATAACTTATTAATGAGTCTAAAACCATCCGATAACACCTCAGAAAAAACATCCAGCGTGCTCGATATAGAAACCCAAATTAATACCATACCTAGCATAATGGTGATGGGGAAACCTACCCCAAAAATTTGCAACTGAGGTGCAGCCCTTGCTGCAACTCCAAAACTAATATTAACAAACAATAAGGTCGCCATCACCGGTAAGGCCAATAACACACCGGCTGCAAATATTTGGCTACTCCATATAACAAGACTCCAAATATCATCCAAACTATAACCAATCACTGCAACAGGCAAAGTATGAAAACTTTCCACCAACATTTCAATTAACAATAAATGTCCATTAACCCCAAGAAACACTAAACTGGATGAGACCACAAAAATCTGTGCTACAACTGGCACTTGAATACCGGTAGCAGGGTCAACCATTGATGCAAAACCCAACCCCATACTGAAAGCAATACTTTGCCCTCCTACAACCATCACAGCAAACACCATTTGCAATATAAAACCAGTAGACAAGCCAATGACTATTTGCTGAATAGTTACCATAAATCCGTCATAACTAAAAATGGCAACTTCTGGCATTTCCGGTAATAAAGGCACTGCAACCAGGGTAATTAAAAAAGCAGTAATGACTCTTACCTTTGAAGGAAGTGACCTCACACTAAACAAAGGAATGGAAATAAACATTGAACTTATACGCATGAACGGCCAGATAAATGAGGCTAATGTACCCAATATTTGTTGTTCAGTGAAATTCACTGTTTTAGCCTATTAGAATGGGAATCTGATGCATTAAATCCTGAAAATAGTCTATCATTACTTGCAGCATCCAAGGGCCGGCTACCATTAATACAATAATGATAGTTGCCAATTTAGGAATGAAGGTTAGAGTTTGCTCGTTAATTTGTGTTGCCGCTTGAAACATCGCAACGACCAAACCAACAGCGAGTGAAGATAAAAGAATAGGGGCCAATAATTTTACTGCAACCAAAACCGTATCCTGGGCAATTGTAGAGATTACTTCTGGTTCCATAAGCAGTAACCTACTTGAAGACCATTACAAAAAAGAGAAGACTGTTTTTCATCATAAAGTCTGCATAACTAAACATAAAAACTTGCCGCCAACATTTCCAGAACTAATGACCAGCCATCCGCTAAAACAAACAACATAATTTTGAAAGGCAAGGATATAATCATCGGTGATAACATCATCATTCCCATAGACATTAAAACACTGGCAACAACCAGGTCAATAACCAAAAAAGGCAAGAAAATCAAAAACCCAATTTGAAAAGCCGTTTTAAGTTCACTGGTCACAAAAGCAGGCAATAACAATGAAAATGGCACATCATCAATTGACTCAAAATCTTCTCGACCTGATATTTTCATAAACAATTCCAGATCAGTTTCACGCGTTTGCTTAAGCATAAACTGCCTAATAGGTTCAGACGCTTTTTCAATCGCTGTGGTGACATCGATTTTTTCTTCTAAGTACGGCTGCACAGCTTGCGTATTTACTTTTTCAAAAACCGGCATCATAATGAAAATGGTTAAAAACAAAGACAAACCAAGTAACACCTGATTACTAGGTGCCTGTGCAGTACCAATCGCCTGACGTAATAAACCCAATACGATCATAATACGGGTAAACGATGTCATGGTTAATAACACTGAAGGCAATACGGTTAACACTGTCATTAAAGCCAGAATCTGAATTGTTACCGTATACGTTTGTCCCCCTTGCGGATTACTGGTTACTGTAATAGCATCTATACCAGCAACTGCCCAAACTGTTGTTGATGGAATAAACAACACTATCGCAATACAAAAAACAAACCCCGTTTTACTCATTTTCAGGGCCTCTCATTATTTGTTTAAGCTTATTGGCAAAATCCCCATCACCAGGCCTACTTGATTGTTCCTTATGTAATTGCTCGCTCCCTTCAAGCACCAGCAAGTTTTCAATTCTGCCAGGCGTAACACCTAAAACCAATTGCTTTTCACCTACTTGAACCAATATTAACTTTTCACGCATACCTAGAGAGATACTACCTACCACTCGCATCCCTTGCTTGGCATTTACGGGTAATACACCTGTTTTTCGTACAAACCATACACAGGCAAAAAATATCATCAGTACCATAATCAGTCCTAAAAACCAGTTCAGCACGTGCTCATATGAAACTGTTTTTTGAGTTTGATTATTAACTACTGCAAAAGCAGATGAAAAGGAATATACAAAAATAACTGTACTGTAAGTAAATAATTTAAATCCCAGGGTTCTGCTTTTATTCACATCGTTATCCCAATTTTTTTACCCGATCAGTAGGACTAACCACATCGGTCAAACGAATACCGAATTTATCGTTAACAACAACCACTTCTCCATGCGCAATCAATGTACCATTGACTAAAACATCCATGGGTTCACCTGCAAACCTATCTAGTTCAATGACTGAGCCCTGATTAAGCTGCAATAAATTTCGAATATTTATTTTAGTCCTTCCTATTTCCATTGAAATGATCACAGGTACATCCAAGATGATATCTAATTTAAGATCATCAGCAGAAATATCTGTCTTGACTGGCTTGTCCTCCGGTTGTTCTAACTCATTGAATTGAGCGGACTCAAGGTTTTCAGCTTCACTTTGTTCTGCTAAGGCATCGCCCCAATCAGCTTCGGCTCCTGACTCACTATCTGATTGTTCTTCCATTGCATCGGCCCAATCATCACTGACTATCTCATCATTTTCATCTTCACTCATTATTTTGCCTGATTAATTCCAAAACGTATTTGTACTTTGAAAAACTCCAAATCTAATAGTTTTTTTTTGCTAATAGCGCTACTAAAATGTTTTCAATAAAACACTTTAAAATTTGTTTTCTATAGAGAATCCTGAGTTAATTTTTCTAACACCTGGATAGCATAATTACCATCTGATAACCCTACTTTACCCCTAAAAATAGCCACATCCTCTGCTTGTACAATCACAGATTCTGGCATATCAATTGGAATAACATCTCCTTTTTTAAAGTTCATCACATCTTTAATAGCCATGGTTTTTTCAACTAACATACTGTTTAAAGACACTTCACTTCGTAACACTTCCTTTCTCAAATTTTCTTGCCAGGTTCCGTCTATTTCTCCTCGGTCACTACTAACTGCATCTAACAAATCTCTAATAGGCTCAATCATAGCGTAAGGCATGGCAATGTTTATATCACCACCGCCCCCTTCCAGCTCTACGTGAATGGTAGAAATAATAACAATTTCAGAAGGGCTAATGATATTTGCAAACTGTGGATTCACTTCTGAACTCATATATTCAAACTCCAGCTCCATCACTGGCTTCCAAGCTTCTTTTAGATCTTTAAATAACAAATCGATAATTAACCGAATAACACGCATTTCAGTTGGTGTAAATTCACGACCTTCAACCTTGTTGTAAAAATGCCCCCCTCCGCCAAAAAAGTTATCCACTGCGGTAAAAACTAGTCGCGGCTCCATAACAATCAAAGCGCGCCCTCTTAAGGGTGAAAAACGTACAATATTAAGGTTTGTTGGGACAAATAAGCTTTGAATATATTCTGAAAATTTCTGAACCTGAATCCCTGCTATCGAAATTTCAGCAGATCTTCTGAGAAAATTAAAAAGAGAAATTCTAAAATATCGGGCTAATCGTTCATTGACCATCTCCAATGTCGGCATCCTGCCTCTGACAATTCTTTCCTGACTATTAAAGTCGTAGCCTCTGACACCACCCTCACCTTCATTTCCCTCATCACTCTCTACCTCTACATCGCCATCATCAACGCCATGCAGGAGTGCATCAATTTCATCTTGTGAAAGTAAATCTGCTGTAGACATATTATTGCATCACAAAAGTAGTAAAAAATATGTTTGTTATTTTGTTTTTTCCTGTCATTTTTTCCATGACTTTTCCCACTTCTTTTAACATTTCAGTCCGCAGCTCTTCCTTTCCTTCTCGAGTCGTCAAGTTTTTAGCACCTTTTGCACTGATTGCCATCAATAAATCATTCCGTATCATAGGTTCATGTTTCTTTAATGCTTCCACTGTATCTTCTCCCTTTGCTGAAAGAGAAACTGATACCTGTATCAAACTCGCCCCAGACCCTTTTGGGAAATTTACAATCAAGGGTTTTTGCAAATCGTAATAGACTTCAACGTTAGCACTTTCCAGCTCCTCTTCTTCAACCTCTTCTTCAGCTTCTTCAACCTGCTCACCATCTGCCTCTGCAGAATCTCCAGCCATAAAATAATAACCTGCACCGCCAGCCAGCAGCAAAACAACAGCGGCAATAATAATAATTTTTTTTGAAGACTTTTTTTCTTCACCATCTTCCGATTCATTCTCAGCCATATTCTTTCCTAATTTTAATAATGCAAAATAAATACCAATAAATTAATAATCATTTTTTTCATAGTGTTAAAAACATACTATATAATCTTTTAGCAAAATATTGGCACTGCATCCCTAGGCAAGGTTTTCTTCACCAGCTCAAGCGAAGTATAGTCAACAATTCGAATTGTTTATTGATAAACACAGCTAACAACATAGATTAATCAATTACGCCCAATGTCTAACTCAAACAGATGCCTCCACAGTAGAATAAAACAAGAAAAAAGTTGCTAAAATAATAAGATACAGGACCTTATTTAAAGAACAAATTAAATATTAAAATGAAAAAGAAATAAAGCAGTGAACTTTAGCCCTTTTTTAGCGCATCAAACCATAAGACAATGACAGCACCAATTACAGGCTGAAGCTGATTACTCTCCAGGTCAAATTTTATCAGCTATAATCAAATGTAATATTATTGTTATGCATTTTGTGAATATTGAAATGATAGCAGTTAAACTCAAATAAATTTAGCATATCACTAAATACTCCGATGTTTAATAACGTATCCAAGAACACAACGGCCTTTGCTATTTTTATTGCCGATGACAATGAAATCAATCGGCTTTTATTAAAATCTCAACTTCAACCTCATTGTAAAAACATCACCTTCGCAAATGATGGAGAACAAGCACTCTCTTATCTACAGCAAAATAAATATCATTTGATTTTTCTCGACCTACGAATGCCTCATTATAGCGGCGAAGATATACTCAAGCACATTAAACAAACAAATTCAATCAATAAAGATTCCCCCGTTATTGCCATCACTGCTCATACACAAAGCCACAAAAGACAAACACTAATTGAAGCTGGATTTGATGAATGTCTTATCAAACCCATATTGTTAGAACAAATAGCTGAAATACTGAATCTGTGGATACCTAAAGAAAACTCTTACCGACAAAACGAAACAGACGTGATAGATTATGTCTCTGCCTTGCTAGAGAAAACAAGGGGAAATACTGAGTTAGCAACTACCATATTTAATAAATTATTTGCAGAACTTCAGCAACAATTGCAAACAATAGAACTCGCACTCAGCTCTAATGACTTATCCCTCGCCGAACAAGTGACTCATAAACTACATGGCTCTGTTAGTTTTTGTGGATTTACGGACTTTCAAGAGATTGCAAGAAAGATGGAACTAAGTCTATCTGAAAATAACTTTCACTACATTGACTCAAACTTTCTGGCTTTAAAAAACAAAACCATTAACTTTATTACATTAAAAGAACAGATACTCAGTCAATTATCATTAAGATAGAATATACTTGTTGGTAGGCCAGCTGGCTTCAGCCAAAAGCAGGCTAAGCTCTTAGTCCAGGCTAAAACTAACTACAGGTTATGGTTTGTAGAGTGGACTTCAGTCCGCGATTAACGGTGTCCGTAATAATGGGTAGGGCAACCAATATTAATCAAGATAGAGGTACAAGGATGACAGCCAAGGCAGGAATTTCAAAATTCAGTCATTAAAAATAAGCTGTATTTAGGGTGATTTCCCGGGACGGAAAGCG
>JBJPGG010000083.1:0-15939 GCA_048595505.1 Methylococcaceae bacterium | reverse complement strand
TAAAGACTAAAGACTAAAGACTAAAGACTGATGTCTGAAGAGAAGTCTGCTGGAAGCAGCAGACTTCTTAATTGCCCTCTTTGCAACTTCTTATACGCAGAAAGCTAGCGAACCGGGGAATACCTTTATCGGTTTTTCCGTGGTAGCTATAAGTAATGATTGAGCCGATGGCGGGTGGTGTTCGTCTTTGCTGATTGCTAAAACCGCTACCAATTCGAAACTGAATGCCACCTGGCATTTCTACTTGTATCGAGCCGAGCATTCCGCTAAATTTACCTTTCCCCGGAATATGTGCAATAACGGTGGCTTCAGCATCATAGTAGGGTTTAACTTTGAGTACGTCATCATTGCGGCCTATATGGTACAAGGCATCAGCACGATGAAGCATTAATCCTTCACCTCCGGCAGCAACGACCTGATTTAATTCCCGTGTTAGATCTGACGAATCAGTTACCCGATATTGATGGACTAATTTGAGGTAAGGGCTGTTGCTACTTTTGACTAGTTGTTTCAATCTCTCCAAACGGTTACTAAAGGGCTTTTCTATTTGGGGCATGTCAAAGACATAGTAGCTGATTTGTTGCCATTCCTTATCAATTGCCTGATTTTTACTAACAAAACTAAGCAACTGCTGGAAATGACTGCGTTCCAACCATAATTCACCATCTAATGCTTGTTCTGGAAACTCTTTAATGAACCATCGTGGTGCCGGATAAGGGTTACCTTGTCTGGAAATAAGCTGCTGCCCATTCCAATATGCGCGCACACCATCAAGTTTTTCACTTAACCAGTAGTGAGTTAGATTAATTTGTCCTTTATAGGTTTTTGCCAATGTCAGCGGAGGTGGAGTAGTGCTATCTGCATGACATGTAAAACTGATGAAAGTGAATATGAGTAGGTAAAAAGAGTGGAGCATACTAGAAAGTCCGTTATAACTTATATGTTAGGTAATCTTAAGTATAGCTAAACCCAGTGAGTGGTTTTAAAAAAACCTATTATCAAATTGGTTTAGGCCTTCTATTTCATTAGTACTTTTTAACTATATTGATTAGTTTTTTTAGTTTGAATAAAGGCAAAATAAGTAAATATTTCACACATTCTAAAAGTAATATTTCGCTGATTATTAGGCTCAAGACTAATAAACTTAGTTTCGAGAATCAAGGTAGTTGTTCAGTTTAAATGAATGAAAGGTTCTCCAGAAAAACTTAATACTATTCAACGAACGAGGAATGAACAATGAAAAATTTATTAAATAAATTAGTACAATGTATGGGGTTGCTTTTGTTGACTGCCAGTGTCTCCGTATCATTTGCAGCCGGCTCTCCTTGGACAGCTGTTGCTTCCAGCGGAACGGTTGATGAATCTGATGTCAGTGAAGTTCAGTTCACTAGAGGTGTAGCGACAATTAAAAACACTGCTCCAGCCAATGCAGTTGTAACTCTACGTTATAACGTTATTGCTACAGAAGACCTGGATGACGGTGGAGTTAATAAAGTGTTGGCGGCACGTTTTAAGGATAATGGAAATAATGCACAAGTACGTCTCGAGTTAAAAAAATACGATTTCAATACTGGAGTTACAACTGTTTTGCTAAGGTTTGATAGTAATTCAGTAGTGCCCAGTAATGTATATAAAACTGCTTCAGCTGGTGATGGGTGCTGGAAGGAAAGTTTCGATTTTTATCGTTATGCATATTACGTTGAGGCAACTCTTCGACGGACTAGTACTAGCGGTTATCCAAGTCTTGGGATTTTGAAAGTTTCAGATGTGGATGTTTGTTAAATTTGAAAAAGAATCACAGAAAATGTTATAAAAAAGCCCGGTAATTCGGGCTTTTTTATGCCACAAAATAAATTTTAGTCTGGAAAAAATCTGGTGCATTCATACATAGAATTGTAACGGAGTATTTTGGTATTAGTTCACTTTTTTTATTGTAATTGTTCACAGTGAATTCCCCCTTTATCAGTCATTATCTTCTTTAACGGTCTCCTGTGTAGCACTTGTTGTTTTTACTAACAAATTGAATCTAAAAATTGATAGATGTATTCGATTTTTAATCAGCCGTACAACCAAGATGTTACGCAATAAGATCGTTATTAAATCAATATAAAATTCAATTTTTTACATAGGGAGAACATTATGATGACTATATGTACAACTAAATCATCCTATAGGCATAACAGGTTATTAGTTTTGCTTAAATTTCTACTGCTAGTTTATTTGACCCCGGCGTTAGCCATTAATTTGACATTCATGAAGCAGGTTAGATCACCCGCCTCTGAGATACTGAAGGGTAGTGATAAATTAAAAAGAGTAGGTAACAAAACTGTCGAAAAAACAGTGCGCCCAATCAAGCTAAGATCAGGAACTATCATACCGGGTAAAACTGATGATAAAAAAAGACAACAGGCACTAACCCAGTTAGTTGAGAACAGTGCAAATGAGGGTGGCAGGCTCCATGTTATTATTCAGTTTGATAGCATTCCTACTGAAGAAGACAAAGCCCGTCTAAAAAAACAAGGCATTGAACTCCTTTCCTATGTTCCTGATTATGCATGGATTGCCAGTATATCAACTCAAAACATGCAGGAAGTTAGTGCCTTATCGGAATTAAGCTGGATGGGACCATTACTGCTAGCAGATAAAGTGTCATCAGATATTTTGGCAGAAAAATTTAGTAGCTGGAATTTTGATAAAGATAACAATAGGGTTGCGGTAATAATACATTTACATAAAGATGTTGAATTAGCATACGGTCATACTCTAGTCACTAATTTTGGTGGAGAAGTTCAAAGTGAAACACATTCTATTCATGCCTTGACTGCTCATGTACCTAAGGCAGCATTACAGGACCTAGCGCAAAATCAGATCGTTGCTTTTGTTGAAACTGTAATGCCGGCTCTAGAAAGTAAAAATGAGGGGTTTCAACCTGCTCAGAATGTTGATGTATTGCAGCCTAATCCTTATGGCTCATCAGCTGCTTATAACCTTAATGGTGCGGGCATTGATGTGCTTGTTTATGACAGCGGGCAAGTTGATGATCATATTGATTTTGGAACACGTTTGACACATGGCGATACAGATACAGTGTCCAACCATTCAACACATGTTGCAGGTACTTTGGCTGGTGATGGAGCAAATAGCGCTTCTGAAGGGGGGTCGGCACTACAGTGGCATGGTGTTGCCCCTGGAGCAGATATCATTTCCTATGGGACTGGCTGGAGTGGGGCATCAACAATTTTTTACACAGATATTGGTGACATCGAGTCAGACTGGGATGATGCTAAAAATATTCATGGTGCTGATTTGGGTACTGCTTCGTTGGGTTCAAATGTAGCTGCTAATGGTTATGATTGTGATTTGGAAGGGCAATATGGTGCTGCTTCTGAGTTGATGGATGCGATTGTACGGGGTAGTTTAGGTGAGCCTTATATTGCCACTTGGGCAGCAGGAAACGAAAGAAATACAGGGATTTGTGGCACAGGTTATAGCACTGTTGCACCTCCTTCTTGCGCGAAAAACCCAATACATGTGGGTGCCAGCAATTCCAATGACGATTCTATGACTGGCTTCTCTTCCTGGGGGCCTTGTGATGATGGACGTTTGAAACCGCTGGTCACGGCTGCAGGATGTCAGGTAGGTGGTGATGGTGGAATCATGTCTACAGATGGCGGTGTTCCAGATACTCATACCACTCATACTCATCAACAAAATGGCTATTACGTATCATGTGGCACATCAATGGCCACTCCTGGTGTTGCCGGAATCGTCACATTGATGCTGGAACAATACCGTGATACCTATTCCACCAGTGATGAATTTTTGCCTTCCACTGCAAAAGCGATTTTAATGAATACCAGCGTGGATGCCGGAAACACTGGTCCAGACTTCCAATTTGGTTTTGGTTTGGTAGATGCTCAGGCCGCTGTGGATACGATCATCGAAGGCCGCTTTCGCGAGGCAACTCTCGAGTCTAATGGTGAAGAAAATCAATATGCAGTCCGAGTATTAGGTGGAACGCCAAGATTGCAGGTTAGTCTTGCTTGGGATGACACGGAAGCGTCATCATATAGTGTCAATGCTTTGGTTAATGATATTAATTTAGAATTGATTTCACCGGCCGGCATCGTTTTTCAACCTTGGGTACTTGATCCCGCAAATCCTGGAAATGATGCAATTCAAGCTACAGATAACGTCAATAACCAAGAACAGGTTACTGTCACAAACCCTGAAATTGGTATTTGGCGTGTGCGTGTAGTCGGAAATCTGTTACCAACAGCACCGCAGCAATATTCTTTAGCTGCAACACAGCAAATGATCAGTCTGGACATATTGAATCCAACGGCTGGTTCTAATGCAAATGTGGGCGCCTATGATGCTCCTGAAGCATTGTTAATTCGTCTTGCCATATTGGACGATCATGGTGGTCCATTAACTGCACCAGTGGCAATCACTGATTTGGATATCGAAGTTGGCGGTTTTGCAGTAAACAATATATTACTAGCATCATCGGTAGGGAATGAATTCTGGGTTCTGGCTATACCTCCCACTCAATCAGCGGAAGGTTGCTACGACCTTGATGTTTCTCTCTATAGTGTTTTGTCAGATACTGAAAATAATTCTGTTTGCTACAGTGCAGCAGCGGTAGAAGATATTTTACTGACATTGGATATATCTGGAAGTATGTTGAGTGATGAGAAGCTAAAAGCGGCAAAAGATGCTAGCCAGTTTTTTATAACCTTGGCTGATCTCGATGACAAAATTGGTGTGGTTTCTTTTGCAACAGAAAGTGATCCGTTGCGTACACAATTGGTTTATCCATTAACGACCATCAATAGTGATGCAGTGAAAAATGCGGCTAGTTTAGCTGTAGAAGGCTTTTCTGCTTCAGGGGCAACGGCACTTGGCAAAGGAATGGAAATTGCTAATAATGAAATGATTACTAATGGTGATTCCAGTCATGAGAAAACTATTGTTTTATTAAGCGATGGAAGACAAAATCAAGCGACGACTTGGGCTAGCATTGAGCCTTTAATTCCAGCAAGCACCACAATTCATACTGTTGGCTTAGGGCCTGAAGGTGATCCTGATGATGTTTTGTTGAGTCAGATTGCTGATGATCATCAGGGGGATTTCTGGCGAGTATACACTGGATCAACATCAACTGATAATGTCAGTCTGGCAACGGATACTACCAATGTTTTAGCTGATGTTTACCGTCGTGTTGCTGAAGAGACTTTGGGTTGGCAACGTATATGGGAAACATCGGGTAGAGGCTTATCTTTTACTACGGCTAAACAGTTAAGCCAGGTAGCATTGTCTGAAACCGCATTTCAAGTACCATGGCAGATGCCGTCTTTAGCACCGATAGCTCCTAAGTTTGTGATGAACCCTATCAGTCCGAAGAGAAACTCTGTGGCGATTGAACCTAATCTAAACCAGGTTGTATTTGCTGCACATTGGACTGGAGGTCAAAATGTGAATGGTATTTTGACACTTTATCGACCAGATGGCAGTAAAGTTGGCCATACTGATCCAGATGTTGCAGGTCATCGTGTTTATGGAACTAGTAGTGGACATGAGCAGTATATAATCCAAAACCCACAGCCGGGTAACTGGAGAATCGGCATACATAGTCTTTATGGAGAAAATGCTGAATATATTGTAATGGTGGAAGCAAAATCTGAAGCTAAATTACTATTGTTATCACCTACCGCATTGAGTGCAGGTGCTTGCTCCCAAATTTCAGTTCGCGCTGCTTTGGTTGATCACGGACCTATATTGAATGCATCTCTAACTACTGCAATTACCAATACAGACGGTTCAAAGAAAAACTTGATACTGTACGACGATGGTAAACATGACGATGGCGAGGCAGATGATGGCTTATATGGTGTTGTATACAATCCATGTTTGACGTTAACTACCGGACTGGGAATTGTTGATCAACCGCGTGCATTTCAAATTAAAGTTACGGCGGCAGGAGTTAGTAATCTTGGGCAACAAGTGGAACGCACTGCAACAAAAAGTTTTGTAACAGCTCCATTACGGTTTTTTAAATTTCAAAAACCATTGGAATTTGAGCTTATTCCGTTTGAGCCAATTTTCAATAATCCTGTTGTTATTGGTCCAGTGCAGAAAGCCCCTGTTATCATTGACCCAGTAATCAGAGCTCCAATTAAGGTTAAGCCTGTTAATCAGGTTAAAACGAATCCTTACTTCGCCAAGCCGGGAATATTTAATATTGGATTTTTCAAATAAGGAAAAGTAAATCGATCAATAGTGTTATTTTCTTAAGGAGCGGCTGAATCTTTAGCTGCTCCTTTTTTTATACCTGTTGGGTTTATGTATCAACAATCTATTTGGTTCTGTTTGTATTTTCCACCTTTTTTACGCTTGCTTTTGTATAATAAGCCGTATGAAAATTAGTTTTTTAGCATCCCATGGCGGTTCAGCCGCGAAATATATTATTAGCTCTATTCGTGAAAATCAATTAGAGGCTGAAATAGGTATTGTTATCACCAATAATAAAAATTCTGATATTTATTATTGGTGTATAGAGAATTCTGTTGAAGTTATTTATCTAAGTGGAGCTACACATCCTGTGGAAGAGGAAAAGGATAGAGACATTCACCAAAAACTATTAACTTCGGGTACGGATTTAATTGTTCTTTCAGGCTATATGAAAAAAATAGGACCGGTTACATTAACAGAGTATTCTAATAAGATACTTAATATTCATCCGTCACTTTTGCCGAAACATGGAGGAAAAGGCTTGTATGGTGATAGGGTGCATGAATCTGTGCTTAAGGCTGGAGATAAGAAATCTGGTGCGACTGTTCAATTTATTAATGCGGAATATGATGAAGGCCCTATCGTTGCTCAGAAAATAGTTGATGTGGTTAAAGGTGAAACTGTTTCATCTTTAAAAGCCAAGGTTCAAGCCATTGAGTGTGAGCTGTATTTAAATAGCATTAAACAAATTATGCAGCAAATATCTTAATGACAAGGTTACTTGTGGATTGTTAATAGCCATGTTGTTTTTTGATGAGTTTAATAAAATGAGTGGATTTTGTGGATAAGTTAAATAACATGCATGCTTTCTGTCGCAGTGTTGAGCTGGGTACTTTTGCTGCTGTGGCAAGAGAAATGAATGTTTCAGCGATGATGATTAGTAAATATGTTGCTCAGCTAGAACTGTCATTGAGTGTTGTGTTATTAAATAGGACGACTCGAAGTTTAAATTTAACAGAAGTAGGGCATGCATATTACGCTAAGTGTAAACAGATTTTAGAACAATTGACGGAGCTGGATGACTCAATTTCGCAAATGGGAGGGAGTGTCAAAGGTGTACTTAAAATCTGTGCTCCTATCGATTTTGGTGGTATTTATATGGTGCCTGCAATTGAAGCGTATCAAAGCAAATACCCCGATGTAAAAATATCGATGATGCTAGACAATAAGTACCAGAACTTAAGAGATGGTTTCTTTGATATAGTTATTTTAGTGACTGATACACTGGACTTAGGGGTGGTTGCCAGAAAAATAAAAGAGACTGAGTTGGGAACGTATGCTTCACCCGAATACCTTGTAGAGAAAGGTTGTCCTGAAACGCTAGCAGATTTAGCTCAACATCAGTGTCTCCATTATCTTAATACACCTCATGGGGATTATTGGGTTTTTAACCGGCTGGGGGAATTAGAAAAGATAAAAAATGAGTGGTACTTTTCAACCAATAATGGCAGAGCCTTATCTCAAGCGGCGGCTTTAGGAATGGGTATCATGCGGGCTCCCAGATTATCAGTAAGTAACTATTTAGATAAAGGTATATTGGTTGAAATTTTACCTGACTATCGCGTTCCTGATTTATCAATCTATGCGACCTATCTACAAAAACGCTTTTATCCAGCTAAGCTTTCTTCTTTTGTTGATTTTTTACAGATTTATTTTGGCAATAGCTAATAAAAACTCACACCAAACTTTTTCCGTCTAAGTGTATAATCTGACTCCATCGTTATCAGTTTTTTAATTTATATGGCTATTAACAAACCACCGCTTATGATTGTAGAGCGGACTTCAGTCCGCTATAGCGAGTATTGTTGTATGTTTTGGCGGGCTGAAATCCGCTCTACAACTTACTACCTTTATATTTTAGACCAACCTGTGGATTGTTATTAGACATGTTAATTTATAGCAAATGATTATTATCATAATGGGTGTTTCTGGTAGTGGAAAAACTACCGTTGGACAGCAGTTGGCAACTGATCTTGGCTGGCTTTATTCTGAAGGAGATGATTTTCATAGCGTGGAAAATGTTGCAAAGATGAGCCGTGGTATTCCGTTAACGGATGATGATCGTTCTGATTGGTTGGCTCTGATTAGCCATTACATAGAAAATCAAATTAAATTGTCTCAACATACAGTTATTTCGTGTTCTGCATTGAAACAAGCCTATCGTAGGCAATTACAGCTTGATATTGAACTTGTTAAATTTGTTTATTTAAAAGGTTCCAAAGCGTTGATAATCAAAAGGCTGCAGTCAAGGCTGGGGCATTTTATGAAAGCTGAATTACTGGCTTCTCAGTTTGATGCCTTGGAAGAACCAGAAAATACATTGATTGTAGAAATTATTCATTCCCCTGAACAGATTTCAGAAAATATCCAGGCATATTACGGCTTAGGAACGCGTACGGAATAACTTCGACAACTCTGTTGAAAAATATAGAACTAGCTAAATTAATTATGAACTTACACACAGAAGTATTACTTGATGGTTTGATGTTTCCTGAAGGACCGCGTTGGCATCAGGATAAACTTTGGTTTACAGATCAGCATGCAAAGAATATAAAGACGGTAGATATTAATGGAAACTCTCAGCTGATTGCCGAGCTTTCTGATCTTCCAGGAGGCTTAGGCTGGCTTCCTGATGGGCGGCTATTAGTCGTAGCTATGTGTCAACGGCATCTACTGGTCTTGGAGCAAGAACAACTGAAGTTGTTTGCCGATTTATCCCAGCATGCTTCATTTCATTGTAATGATTTGCTGGTTGATCGACAGGGCCGCTGTTATGTTGGTAATTTTGGATATGATTTGCACGGTGGTGCGCCATTGTCTAACGCAGAAATTATATTGGTTTCAGCAGGCGAACCTCCTAAAGTTGTCTCTACAGAGGTTGTTTTCCCTAATGGTATGGTACTAACACCTGATGGAAAAACACTGATTGTTGCTGAAACATTTGCTGCTCGATTAAGTAGTTTTAGTGTGCAAGCAGATGGTAGTTTAGGAAGTCGTCAGCTTTGGGCTGATTTGGGTGATGCATTTCCGGATGGTATTTGTCTTGACCAGGAAAATGGTATCTGGGTTGCCTGCCCAAATACGGGGGATGTGATTCGTGTAGAGCAGGGTGGGAGAGTTACAGACACTGTTAAAACTATCGGTAATCCTTATGCCTGCATGTTAGGTGGTGCCGAGCGGAAACAATTGTTTGTGTTAAGCTCGGAAACTGATGACCCGAAACAAGCAGTGATCATGCAAAGTGGTCGTATCGAATGCGTCGCTGTTGACATACCTGGTGCTGGTTTACCTTAATTTGTTGTAACTCCCGTGTGTTTTTCAACTGTAGTTTTGTAGGAGCGTCCGCCCTCGGCGCGATTAAAATATGTTCTTTTCTTTAGGATCGAGTATCAATTACGCCGAGGGCGAGCGCTTCTACAGCCTCCATGTTTTTATTTTTTTGTTTCCTTACCCCAAAAAGGTTTAATATGCCGATTATGGCGGCGTAAAATCAAGTTGGCGATTAATCCTGTCCAGCCTGTTTGATGTTTTGCACCTAGGCCTTGCCCTGTTTCACCATGAAAATATTCATAGAAAAAGTATAGATCCTTCCAGTTTGGGTCATTTTGACATGCCTCTTCTTCACGCATTGCTGGAATTATACCTTGTGAATCCTGACGATACATATCAATTAGACTCTCTGAAATTAGGTCAGCGATTTGTTTGAGATTCATCTGCTGGTTATTCTGGCAAGGTACGGCTATGGTAAATTCATCCCCCAGATAACGGTAATATTTATCCAGTGCCTGAATCAGTGAGTAATTAATAGGTAACCAAATTGGGCCGCGCCAGTTAGAATTACCTCCAAACATCCAGGAACGAGATTCCCCTGGAATATATTCAATCATTGAAGAACCAATGCCTGGTATGTTACCTAAATCTTTATGTGTATCATGGATACGACTAAGGCTTCTTACACCATAACGTGACATAAATTCATTTTCATCAAGCACACGGGTAAGGATGCGGGAAAGACGTTGATGATCTACCAGTGCTAGAAGATGTTCACCATTTTTATTTTCCCAGTTTGGATCTTCGACAACCTGGTGTCCTTGTATTTTTCCGCCTTTGTTCGCGTGTAATAATTCGACAAAGTTGGGTACATTTTTTAACAGCCGTTGGTCGATGATCTCACAAGCAAATAAAGGAATTAGCCCAACCATGGAATAAACATCAATACGATGTTGTTCACCTTCGTCTGTGACGATGACATCTTTAAAGAAACCTGCGTCATCATCCCAAAGTGAAATACTTGATTCATCCTGGTTAGCAAGTGCCTGGGCAATGGCTAAAAATTGTTGGTAGCACTGAATGGCAATACCTTCATAATTATTGTCCTGGGTGGCAATTTCCAGTGCCATCACTGTCATGTTCAGTGAAAACATGGCCATCCAGCCTGTCGCATCAGCCTGTTTTAGACTGTATCCATCGGGCAAAGGATGAGAGCGGTCATAAACTGAAATATTATCCAGACCTAGAAAACCACCTTCAAAAACATTATGACCTTCTTTATCTTTACGGTTAATCCACCAGCCATAATTTAACAACAGTTTATGAAAAACACGCTGTAAGAAATTAATATCTCCCTGGCCATTTTTAATGCGTTCAGCACGAAATACTTTCAACGCACCAAAAGCATGAACAGGTGGGTTTACATCATCAAAAGTCCACTCATAAGCAGGAATTTGTCCATTAGGATGTAAATAGTTTTCCTTAAGCATTAACTCTATTTGATGTTTGGCAAACGCAGTATCAATTTGAGCCAAGGGAATGCAATGATAAGCTAAATCCCAGGCAGCAAACCAAGGATATTCCCAGCTATCAGGCATAGAAATGATGTCTTGTGCTTTAAAATGACGCCAATTCTTATTTCTACCTTGTAAACGCTGCTTGCTAGTAAGCACCTCATCACCACGTATCCAGCGGTCCACATCATAATGAAAAAACTGTTTACTCCATATCATTCCAGCCAGAGCTTTGCGCATGATGCGCTTATCTTCAGTTGATGCGTCAGGTAACAGGTTTTCATAAAAAAAATCGGTCTCCTGCTTGCGTTGTTTTAGCGTTTGTTGATGGTTATTTAGTGGTTGTGTTAAAGCTTGAGAGGATAGTACAAGTCTAATTTGGGCAGTACTACCGGGTTCTACGGTTGCTTGATACCAAGCGCCAAATTTACTGCCTTGTTCTGGATTAATTGCATCAAGTTCAGAGTTTATGATTCGACGATGAAAGCCATCTTTGGATGTGGCTGATTTATTAGCTGTGTTCCACAGCTTCATTGAATTGGATTCGTTTTCACAAAACATTAATTCGGCGGTATCTTCCCCGTATAAATAATACTCACCAAACTGATCAGAAGATGCCTTTACTGCCCAAAAACCTGGTTTTTGTTTGCTCTCAGGTAGTCGAATGTTAGGCTTGGCAATATCATCACCCCATGACCAGGTGTTCCGAAACCAAAGTTGAGGGAGTAGGTGAATGTCAGCTTGTTCAGGCCCCAGGTTACGTGCTGAAATTAAAATATTGATAGTTTCAGGTGAGACTTTTGCATATTCGACCTCAATGTCCCAATAACGTTGCTCATTGAAAGCGCCACTATCAAATAGACTAAAGGGAGGGGTATGACGATCTCGATTTGCATTTTCCTTGACTATTTGGCTATAGGGAAAAGCAGATTGTGGATATTTATACAGATATTTCAGATAGGCATGGCTAGGAGATGCATCTTCATAGAAATAATATTCTTTAACATCTTCACCACGATTACCTTCATTGCCAGTTAAGCCAAAGGCTCTTTCTTTTAAAATTGAGTCTTTACCATTCCACAAGGCGACTGAAAAACATAAATGTTGTTGTGCATCACAAATCCCTGCCAGACCATCTTCACTCCATCGATAAGCGCGCGTATGTGCCTGTTCATGGCTAAAATAATCCCAGACTTTACCGTCAGAACTGTAATCTTCGCGTACTGTGCCCCAGGCGCGTTCAGACAGATAAGGCCCCCATAACGACCAGTTTTCTTTTCCTGTTTGAGTGTTGTCCAGGCGTTGTTGTTCGATATTTTGTTTAGAAACTGCCATTGGCTTAGCCACCCTCACGAAAACCCGGATATAAAGTCATACCCCCATCGACAAACAGACTTTCGCCGGTGACATAGTCGGATGCATCAGATGCAAGCCATACAGCCGCTTTACCGATATCAGAGGGTTCTCCAACCCGTTGATATGGAATTAATTTAAGTAGCTGTTGCTCGGCTTCCTGGGTTTCCCAGGCTGAACGATTAATCGGTGTTTTAATAGCACCGGGAGAAATTCCGTTGACACGGATCTTGAGATGGGCCAGTTCTTGCGCAATACTCTTCATAAATAACATTAAGCCGCCTTTAGATGCAGCATAATTGACATGCCCTGCCCAAGGGATTACTTCATGCACGGAAGACATACAGATAATTTTACCTGCGGCACAGGAAAGTTCAGGTACTATGCCGCGACGAACAAATTCTCTGGCCGCTTCTTTGGCACATAAAAACTGTCCCGTTAAATTAACATCCATGACTTTGTTCCATTGCTCAAGGGTCATGTCTAAAAAAGCAGCATCGCGTTGAATTCCAGCATTATTAACCAGAATATCAATGCTACCCCAGGTTTCAATCATTTGCGAAAACATGTTTTTAACCTGATCTTCCTTACTCACATCTGCATGTAAGGCAATAGCTTCTCCTCCTGCAGCGGTAATCTCCTGAACCAAGTCTATGGCAGCCGGTTCATCAACTACATAGTTAATGACAACTTTAGCACCTGCTTGTGCTAGTGATCGTGCCACAGCGGCACCAATCCCAGAATTTGCTCCGGTTACCAGTGCTCTTTGTCCTGCAAGTAGACGTGAATGGTCTGATGGCATAAATACTCCTTATAAATATCAGCTTTGTAAAACAAAAACAGTAATACCTTGTTGAATGCGAGTCAACTGTTGTGTTTTATGTTTAAGATGATTGAATGGGGTTTATTTTGATTTTACTTGGAAATTTCAAACGATTTAGGTTTGAAGACTAGGTGATGTACTAGTGTTTTAAATAGTGAGTTTAGAAACCAGTACATCACTGCATATACAGTCATGCTATTATATTTCATGCGGACACGTATGCGATTTTTAACGGTTGTTTTTTGCCCATAGGCGACACTGCTTAATTTGTCGCGTAGTATGTTGTGTCCCTGTTTCAGCTTCTTGCTATCAACAAATAACAAACTGTTTTCATGACAAAAAAAGCAATATTACTGGCAAATTTAGGTTCTCCTGATAAGCCTAAAACGAAAGAATTAAGGCGTTACCTCAAGCAATTTCTGATGGATCCCTATGTGATTCAGTTACCTTGGTTGATCAGGCGTTTAATTGTCAGTGTATTTATTTTACCTAGACGACCTAAGGCTTCGGCAAAAGCATATCAAAAAGTATGGGCAGCAGAAGGGTCGCCGTTGATAGTTTTATCTGAAAAACTAAAATCAGCGTTACAGAAACAATTGAAAATGCCTATAGCCATGGCAATGCGTTATGGTAAACCAAGTATAGAAAGTCAATTATTAAAGCTGGCCGCTAAACCAGGGATTAAGGAAATTATGTTTATTCCTTTATATCCGCATTATGCGCAGAGTACGACCACTACTTCAATTAAAGAAGCTAAGCGGGTTATAAAAAAGCGTAAATTAAAAGTCAAATTGACTGTTGTTAAACCATTTTATGATGAGCCTAACTACATTAATGCTTTAGTCAGTACTGCTCAGCCTTATCTACAGCAACAGTATGATCATTTGCTATTCAGTTATCATGGTTTACCTGAGTTTCATATAACGAAGCTAGATAAATCAAAAAAACATTGTCTGAAAAAAAATGATTGTTGCCAGCGGCCACATCAGGCGCATAAAACCTGTTATCGTCATCAAGTTGTCAGAACAACCGAATGCTTTGTTAAACAAGCAGGCGTACCAGCTGATAAATATTCAATAGCATTTCAATCCCGTTTGGGTCGGGCTAAATGGTTAGGTCCAAATACTGAAGATAGTTTGCGAGAACTGGCACAGAAAGGTAATAAAAATGTGTTGGTTATTTGCCCTGCTTTTGTGACTGATTGTTTGGAAACGTTGGAAGAAATAGCTATTCGTGGACAGGAAGTGTTTCAGGCAGCAGGGGGTGAGTCTTTGACTTTAATTCCTTGCTTGAATGATCATCCGGAATGGGTGAAAACGCTGGCATCCTGGTGTGAAAAATAATATAAGTATCTTAGGAAGTGGCTGGTTAGGATTGCCACTTATTGAGAGTTTTCTCAATAATGGATACAGTGTTAAGGCATCGACAACATCAGTAAACAAAGTGGCTCAATTAGCAGCGCTTAAAGCGGAGCCATTTGTTGTTGATATAGATAATATTACAGCTAACATTCAAACATTTCTGCAATCAGAAGTATTAATAATTAACATTCCATCGAAAAACATCAGTGGTTTTAAAACACTGGTTGATCATATAGAAAAGTCTGTAGTAAAAAAAGTATTGTTTGTCGGGTCTACTTCAATTTATGACAACATAAACACAACGATTGATGAATCCTCAGGTGATGAGATAACAAACAAGCCTCTTTATCAAATAGAAAACTTGTTCAAGGACAATGATAAAGTAGCAACGACGATTGTTCGGTTTGCTGGGTTGATTGGGTATGGTCGTCATCCGGGTAGGTTTTTTGCTAATGGAAAAGTCATCAAAGATCCTGATTCATTGGTAAACCTTATTCACCGAGATGACTGTATTGCAATTATTACTCAAATCATTGCGAAACAAATTTGGAATGAAGATTTTAATTGTTGTGCCGATACTCATCCTAGCAAAAGAGAATATTATGCTAAAGCCGTTAAATCGTTAGGGGGAGGCATGCCAGAGTTTGCTACCCAGTCGTCCGCAGCATTTAAGATAATCAGTAACAAGAAGGTGAAACAGTATTTGAATTACACTTTTTTACATGCTGATTTAATGGAGAATATCGATCATTTGTAATGGAAATGATAAGAGATTACGGGGGCTTTATCATGTCTTATATCTTGTACAACTAAGTGTGTTAAGGTTATATTTATACCATATGTTGAACGGGTGGGTAGGTATGCGAGTTGTTTCATTTACAGAAGCCAGAAATAGGCTTAAAGGTGTTTTAGAGCAAGTGGTTAATGATGCTGATTGTACTGTAATAACTAGACGCGACAGTAATGTCTTTAGATTATTACAATAGTTTGATGGAAACGGTGTATTTATTAAAGTCTCCGGCAAATGCTGAGCATTTAAAAAAATCAATTGAACAGTTTCAGCAAGGAATAATTCAAGAAAGAGAATTATTGAATGAATAAATGTTTAGCCTGGACTGATGAGGCTTGGTTTGACTATGTTTATTGGCAAGGACAAGATGAAAAAAACTTTAAAACGAATTAATAAATAAATTCTAAATATTAAGCAGACTCCATTTGAAGGAACTGGAAAGCCTGAGCCTTTAAAAGAAAACCTGTCAGGTTTTTGGTCACGTCGAATAGATGATACACATAGGTTAGTATATGTGGTTACTGAATCACATAT
>JBJPGG010000082.1:0-46715 GCA_048595505.1 Methylococcaceae bacterium | reverse complement strand
GATATTGAGCGTGGAGAAAAGTTTTTTTATTGTAAAAAATATCCTAATACAACAACTTTCTTTTTTCTTAATAATGATACTGCAAAAGAGCTAGTAGAGTTGGGAGGTAATTTATATAGAGCTATCCCATGATTATAAATGTAAAGGGGGTATAAATTAAGACTATTGCCTCACTTTAACAAAGGACAAAACTCATCATGAAATTTATCCTATTATAATAGCTCCATGAGTTCTTGCATTGTTACTCGCTATATTATGCTCAATATACAGACCTATAATTCAAATGAGGTTAATTCTACGTTCTGAACTGTTCTATCTGTTCTGGTGGAAAATAGCGATAAAAAGTGGTTCTTCCAATTCCGAGCGTCTTGATAATATCGGATACAAAAGGATAATTTTCTGTATCTTTCAGCATTGATTGTGCCGTTCGAATTTTATCATCAGTCATTAATGTTGGCCTACCTCCAATTCGGCCATTCTTCCTCGCAGATTTAAGCCCAGCTTTGGTGTTCTCTACAATTATTTCTCGCTGAAACTGATCAAAAGCAGCATTCAAATGAAAGAAAAGCCTGCCTTCCGGTGTACCTGTATCGATATTTTGAGTAAGCACTTTTAGTCTGATTTTACGATCTTCAAGGTCTTTGACGGCATTGATAATTTGAGTGAGAGATCTCGCAAGCCGCGAGAGTTTCCAAACCACAAGTGCATTCTCTTTACGCATATATTCCAGAGCTTCCTGTAATTGGCGACGTTGTTTATTTGCTCCCGGCCTTATTCAATACTTTGACTTGGAATTGTGGGTTTTGATCCAGCGTTGAGACTCGTGCATATTGAATCAACATTGATAGATTCCATCTATGTTTTAGAGGGGCTATTAGAACAGATGATTGGATTAACCCCAACTGAAATAATGACGGATACAACGGGAACTAGTGTTATGGTGTTCGGTTTATTTTGGATGTTGGGTTATCAATTTTTACCTCGACTAGCAGATGCAGGTGAGGCAGTCTTTTAGCGGATTGATAAAGATAGGGACTATGGTGTACTCAATGGCCTAGCACGTGGCAATGTAAATATCCGTCAGGTTGAACAGGACTGGGATGGCATATCAAACCCCTTTTTTACCCCCAAAGCTTAAATCAGATGTCCCCTTTGAGTGCATTGCAATAGTCAAAAAACTTGCTCTTGGGTTGATTTTTCCAGGTTTTAAAGAAGTATATCATCAGAATTGTGTCATATGCCGCAGTACCTGTGTCATATGCCGTGTTTTTCAAAAAATGTTTAAATATTTAATTCAACGCAGGCCTTGCCGTGTGTATTGTGTGGAAAAAGTAATTAAAATGGAAGTGCGTCGTAAATTCATGAAAAGCAATATGTTATAAATTTAAAAAGGTGTAAAAGGGGATTGAATTAAGGTTGGAATAGTATGGTTTGAGATTAGCTGGTATAAAAATTGCATTAAACCGCGAGGATAGGATTCAATATAAACTTACCAGCTCATGTCGTTGCTTGATCAATCAGGCAGAAAATGGGTGAAAAACTAACTAAACACGGAGATGAACCCCATGAAAATTAATCTCGCCAGCAGAGAAATTCGACGACGGAGCTTTGCGCTTGGGTTGAGCGTACTCAGTCTTCTGGCTATGAGCAGCAGTGCTGTTTTTGCCGAAAATGCTTATGATCAAACTGTCGATCACCCAGCAATTCCGTTATTGGATGAAGCTGGAAATCATGTATTGGACAGTGGAAAACCCTATAGTTCAAAAGTCAGTTGCGGAAGTTCTGGCTGCCATGATTACGATAGCATTTCTCATGCCTACCATTTTGAAATGGGACGGGATGAAGCATCCGACGATTATGGTAAAAAACGCGGTATTCCCCAGCTAGCTTCACCCGGTTATTTTGGTGGCTATACTTGTATGGGGGGGAGTCGTCCGTCAATGCTAGCCAAAAAGAGCAATGAAACGAATGCTGATTTCTTGGATGAAGGAGCGGCAGGTTTGATTCAGAACTGCGCAGGCTGTCATCCTGGTGGCGGATTTATGGAGTTGGATCGTGAAGGAACTCGCTATGACCAAAAAGATATTGCGACAATACCAAATTTAGACGGTGATTATTATAACCGTGGTACCGACCCTGATCATCAACAGGAAGGTGCCTTGGACTTATCTATTATTGGTCGTTGGGATTGGAAAAAAAGTGGTGTTGTCGAGGCCGATTGTATGGTTTGTCATGCTGATTTCAAGGATTTGAAAAAATTCCCAGCCAGTCAAGCAGGGCTAGATGATGAATCCGACGGTTCAGACAGTGCATTTGATTTTTGGAAAGAGCTACGCGTAGGCTCTTTGGTTGAAAAAGGTTTTTTTAGAGAAGCCGGTACAGCTATGTGGGAATTCCTGAACATAGCACCAGATAAAGAGGAAGGTTTACAACTTGTGAATTTCTCCAAAACTATCACAAGAGCTGGTAATGATTCTGGCTATGATTTAGTTCTGGGTGATGACGGCAAACCGGTTATGAACTGGAATCCTGCTGCTTTTGATGAAAATCGTAAAGCACATATCCAAATGCTACGTTTCCCTGGTAATGATAATTGCATGTTATGTCATCGCACCAGTAATTCACGCCGTGGATTTTATGGTTATGGTGATAATGCGGTCATAGAATTTGATGATAATGGCATAATTAAAGAGGATTATCAGGATGATGTTCATAAAGGGAAGATGTTTACCGATACTAATGGACAAAAACGTGAAATCAATAATTGTAATGCTTGCCATACACGTAATTATTTTAATGAACCGCATGAAAACGTAGAGATCAATGTTGATCACAACTTCCTAAAAGGCAACTCCGATATGGATGTGCGCAATGATTTAGATTTTGCGCCTAACGCTAAAAGTTGTGAATACTGTCATGGTCAAAGTGCAGAAACTGTTGCTGAACGTGATGAAAACAATCTACCTAAAGCAGTCATTCCATCAGGACATGACACTATTCATCTTGCTCACCGCGAGTTATGGAAAGGTAATGGCGATATGGCTGGTTATTCGGCATCAAGCCTAGATAAAATCACCAAAACTCACTTGGATGTTGTGAGTTGTCAAGGCTGTCATATTACTGATAAAGCTTCACGTGGAAACCCGTTACAAATCATGTATCGCTATCGTTTGGCTGAAAATGGTAAATCATTGATTTTTCCTTATCTGCCAAAGATTCGAGCTTATTGGAAAGATAAAAACAGTGATAGAGTCTTATCTCGCTTTAAAAACGATAGTATTTTTGACGTTAGATCGGATGATAGTGGGGATTATGCCGCTATTATCAATGTTATCAATGGCGATGAACTCGGCCGTGTCAGTTACAGTGTAGGTCGTCATGGGCCACGTTATGGAACTCCTGATACTTACGATGCTTATGTAGCTGCCAAACAAGCCTATGATTTCTTAATGGCCAAAGATGGTTTTGCTAATACCAATATGCAACAGATTTGGACGGAGTCTAATGAATATGTGCTTTCGCATAATGTTCGTTCTTCAACCGATAGTGTGCCTTGTCAAGATTGTCATAGCCGTAAACAAAGTGGTGCTTTTAGCTCATTAGTGTCGGTTGATGGTATTTTGGGTGAAGCTCAAGAAAGAAAGGTTGTATCTCTACCGGATAAACGTTTGGTGGAAGAAGGTATTGTGGTTCTGGATTTGGAATACTTTAAATTGCAAAATGATGGATCAGTCATTGAAAATGTCTCTGACATCTTATTTGCAACCAAAGTTGATCCACACATGACTATTGCTAAGGCTAGTAGTGCAACGATTGCTGAAGGTGAATATCAACGAGTAGAAGTGGAAAAAGCACTGGATACGATTGGTATTATTGATGAAGCTATTCGCGCTACGATGTTGGCTGAACTGGGTGGTGGGGAAGTCTTCTTGTATAACAATCACCAAGGCGATCCTACTATTGTGGCAACAGCAATTATTGCCCGCTCAGCAGGTACTTTGGAGTTATTGTTACCAAGTTACCGTGTAGGTACTGAAGTACTGGATGGCTCATCGGCTTCGTCAAGCAATTTGGATAGTGCTGGATTAGGGACTGTGACTAGTAAAATTGTTTCATTGGTAACACAAGATGCCAACAAACAAGAGGTCTCGCAGTTCTCTTCTGATGTTTTGGTCAAAATACCTTATACCGGTAGTGCAACTAGCATCAATGATATTCAAGTGGCAAACTCACAGGACGGAACTAATTGGTCAATCTTTGATGGTCAAATTATTGCTCTAAACCCTCATACTGAACTAAGTGATGGCTATGTGATTTTTGCAACTTCGCATTTTACTGAGTTTGCGATTATCGATAAATCTAATAGTATAGGTGGTAATGACGGTAATGATGGTAATACGAGTACAAGCACTAAAAAGCAGCTAAAAGCACAGTACAAGGTTGATGCTAAGCAACTTAAAGCACAATATAAGGCCGATGTTGCAGCTGCTAAAGCCAAAGCTAAGGAAGATAAAGCTGCGGTTATATCTATATATAATGCCGATGTCGCTGCAGCCGAAGTTATTTATTCGGCTAATAAAGCTCCAATAGACGCTCAACTTGCTGCAGCGACTACTAGAACTGATAAACGGGCCATTAAAAAGCAATTGAGAGCGTTAAAGAAAATCCATAAAGCGGATTTAAAAACGCTGAAGAAAGCTAGTAAAGTGGCGACTAAGGCATTTGATAAGCCATTGAAAGATGCTAAGAAACAGTTGAAGGCAATATGGAAAACTGAGCGGAAAGCGTTAAAAGCAGCAATGAAAGCAGCGGTAAAAGCACTGTAAGTAAAAACTGTTAATAACTGAAGTTAAGGGGGATGAATTTATTCATCCCCTTTTTTATATTTTATCCCTAGCAAAAAGGAATGTTAGATGAAACAATCAGATACAATAAATGAAAGCGTTTTTGATGAAAAAAACCAGGGCACTGAAAAGTCAGAAAAAACCAATAAGGTTTTAAAAACCGTAGCACCTTGGTTAGCTGGTTCGGGTATCGCGGTCGGTCATATTCTGACATCAAGCAATTGTACGATACCTCAAACAGGACAATGCACCAGTTGCGGAAGTTGTGTAGTGGCATTAGGCTCTTTAGTTGGCTGGGCGGTTATTAAAAATAAAAATAGTAAGCAGGAGTTTTTTATGGAAGAAAACCCGTGACCAGGCTTTCTAAAGCCATTTCAAAATGTAAGCACACTAAATGATCAGATGTATCGTTTTAGGTCTGATGATGTTAATCGGGAACAATTCTTGGGCTGCTAATTGGCATGGCGTGCTTGAGTCCAAGGTACAAGTCGATAATAGAATAAGCAATGACGCGACACTTTCAAGCGAAGTTTGGGGACTGTTTGAATACGATGATCATAGCCATGATTTTTTTGCAAAAGCGCAACTCATGGCCAGAGTCAGCGACCTTGAAGATGATGATGATGAGCAGCAGATGCTTTATCAATTATATATAGACAAAGGCTTTGACGTCCTCAATAGCCGCTTTAAGCTGGGACGCATGCAACGATCTGATAATCAGGGGTTTTATTTATTAGATGGTTTAGATGTACACGTTCAAAATGATAATAAAACACTAAGTTTAAACTTATATGGCGGTAAGCCGACCAGAATTGATCATGATGCGACAGAAAGTGGTGAGTTGGTTTATGGTGCAAAACTATTGTTACAGAAAGAGCTTAATTGGCAGAAAGCTGAAATACCTATAACCTTGGATCGTTGGGATTTACGGATAGGGTTGCAATCATTTGAAGATCAAAATACTGCCCAACGAATTAATCTAGGAACTAACATCGAAGGCAAGATAAACTTTCCTTGCTGCGATCAACTCTATCAACTACGAGGACAAGGAACTTATCGTTACGATGCTGACCAATTAGAAGACTGGCTTATTGAAGGCCAGTGGGATATTAATAAAGATTGGCGCATAAGAAGTTCTTATCAAATGTATGATCCTGAGCAAGATAACGCTGGCTTTAGAGAGCAGTTCTATGCAACATTGGCAAACGGCGAACAAACCTTATTTCGGGGCGAAATTCACTACCAAGCGTTACATAATGTCCGAATGCGGGTGAGCGGTTTAAAAGCAACTCGAGAAGACGGTGACCCAGGATATGGTGTACAAGCAGGATTGCAATATCGCCCTTGGCCCAACACTCGCTTAGATCTTGACGCAGAGTATGTGGAATTTATTGAAGACACTATTGAAAGCGCTATGGTTGGCTTACGGGTTACCCCGACATCACGCCTAGAGATTCGTGTCAATGGCGCACTAAGAAGAGAACAAAAACAATTGTATGGCGAGCAATTTTTATATGGCTTGGAAACTGAATTTGAATATTTTTGGAATAATCATTTAAAACTGTCGTTGGATATGAATTACATTTGGAATAGCCGTTTAGACAATGAATATTTGGGGCGCTTCCAAGTTACCCATTATTTTGATAATTTCAAGCCAAAGGGGCAATGATGCGAATAATTTTCTTATGGCTGTGTTTATGCATACTGCCCATTGGACTTTTGGCAGAAAATATCCCACCGGACTCTGTAACAGGTGCAATAGAACAACAGCAGAAAAAAGAACAAAAATGGTGGGAAAAAAGAATAGAACGTGGGGAACGCGCTGATAGTTATTATCCCCATAATGCCCATTTGGAAGTGATGGAAAAAGAAGGTGATAGTTGTATGTTATGCCACAGCTTTAATGTCACCAATGAAGTTGATAAGAATGTTATTGAGCCTATTACCACAATTGCCAATGAACCCTTAGAAGCCATTTGTCATGATTGTCATGTTACTGATTTACGAGGCCCCTGGCGTTGTCAATTGTGTCATCCCGACCCTAGTGCAATATGGCCTGATGATCATAATTTTGGATATACCCTGCATCACAGTGAAGATGCGCGTAACGATGAGCAAGTGTGTAAAACCTGTCATTTAGATGTGGCTTTTTGTACCGATTGTCACTTTCGCCGAGATACCAGTGGTAAAGATTATCACCCAATGGGCTACCAATCACGACATGGTATTGATGCCAGGATGATGGTCTCCAATTGTGCGCGCTGTCACAACGGTTTCTTTTGTGATGATTGTCATCGAAATAAACGCTAACGGTTGAGGAATATGCGTAAATTGATAAACAACTATTGGCTAGCCTGCCTGTTAATCATGCTTAGCCCGGTAAGCTATGCTATTGATACTCTGGATGTATCATTAGAAAAAGGCCAGTTATTATTAACCCCAAAACATGGTGGTGATGGTTCAGGCTGGGGCAAAAGTAATTGTCAAACTTGCCATTTATCAAACTATATTCATAGTACGGCAAGATCAATCCGAGGCATTGTTCGGCGCAAAGGCCAAGCTAGTTGTGCTGGTTGTCATGGCCAAAATGGTACTAACATTAAAAGAAAGTGCACCCTTTGCCACAACAGTAAAGATTTGCCCAGTTCGCCACATTTAACGGGTATTGAAAATCATAACTTTAGTGTTGAAGAGATTAGTCCTTTAGAGAATGAACAATGTCTGGTTTGTCACTTGGCCTCAGATATGGATGGCTCTTTTGAACTGGATATTGATTTAACTCAATTCCCCGATCAATATAATAAAACGTCTGCTTATAGTAATAGCTCTGAGTTTTGTCTTCGCTGCCATAATCGGGATCATCAGCAAGCAGGTTTTGAGATGATTGGTGAGGATTTTCGTGATCCATTAATTGCAATGCAAGATAACTATCAATTCATTGATATGCACGGCATTCGCAAAGGTACTGGCGAACGCACCTATGCCGGATTGCGCGACTCTAACTATCAATATGACAGTATTGTTGACTGTGTTGATTGCCATACCATGCATGGCACCGACAATGATTTATTAATCATTGATAGTTCTAATCAGGGCGCATTTAAATTATCACCTGAACTGCGATTGCTACCCTATCCGGTCACGGTGGTAGATGGCGATTATTCACAACTTTGTGTGTTGTGCCATAACATGGAGTTGAAAATCGAAGAAGGTGAAGTTGATACTGGCAATGGCCTGTCTGGAGTGCATGAAACAGGGGCCGATAACGATTGCAGGGATTGCCATACCCATGGTCAAGCGGTACAAACGGGTCTATGAATAAAGGCTTACTATTAACTATGCTGCTGATGGTTTGCAGCACAGTCATTTTCGGCGAAAACGCCAAAGAGATAGAGTTGCCGGTGTTGCACCATATTGTCAACATTCCATTGGCTGAGGATATGAAAGCGCCAGATGACTTTCCATTGGGAAAATATGATGAGTTGATTTGTAAAACCTGTCATGGCTTAAAAGACATGGATAAAATAGAGATCGATAAAGTTGATAAAAAGGATCCCAATTTTTTACGTGAAGGACCTTATCAACCGATCACTAATTTTTGTTATAAATGCCACAATAAACAAAAAGCTGTTAGAAACAACATCCATGACATGCTAGATAAAGAAGGAAAAATCAATAAATCACAATGCAAATACTGTCATAAAAAGGTGCTAAAAAGAGATCGTGCACTACGCTTGGATGAAGTCGAATTACGGTTACCGGTAGACAAACTTTGTTACGGTTGTCATTTGCAAACGCCACACTTAAATGCTTTGCAACATCAAGTTGAGCCGGATGAAGATAAGTTAAAAGCTTTAAAGACTAACCGTAAGAAAAAAGACATTTATATGCCTTTGGGAAAAGATAATAAAATACTCTGTGTGACTTGTCATACAGCGCATCCCAAAGGCGTGCTTGATCAACAATTAGCCGCAGCAAAACAGGTTAGCGATGATGATTTGGATCCTGGTATTGATTATATAGAACATCCTTGGGCAGCTATTTACGATGATGATAAAAAAGCGCGCCTAGAAGAATGGAATCTAAAAAATAATAAAAAAATCAGCTTGCACTACCAACGCATTAAAAGCGAAGTATTACTACGCTTGCCTGCAAAAAACGGCGAGCTGTGCTTGGTGTGTCATGAATTTAAAGATTAATTTAAACTATTATAAGAGGTTAGTTATATGGCTGTATTTGAAAAAGTAAAAGCTATTCCTATATACCAAAAGTATCGTTATGCCATAATTTTAATATCATCATTGTGTTTTTTGGGGCCTTTGGCCTTTTTACCACAATTGGCAGATCAGACTGATTTGTGTGGCAAGCTGTGTATGCGACGATTTTATCTTTATTATCCAGGTATGACCTTGGATGATTTATTTATGCATATATCGGTGGCATTAATCGGTGTTGTATTTTTAGGGTTGATTTTATTAACAACATTCTTCTATGGTCGTATCTGGTGTTCCTTTCTTTGTCCTGTGGGTGGCTTGGCTGAATTGGGCAGCCGGATGCTTAATGACAAATGGAAAATAGAATTTCGGTCTTTACCTCAAGTTCAAATTCGTTACGGTTACTTTGCCGTATATCTGGTCCTGATGCCATTATTAGGGATTAGTGCTTGTACTTTATGTAATTTTATTACCGTACCACGCTTGGTCGAAGCCCTCAGTGGTGAATATCGTGGTTTGACCTATATCATGTCATCGGTGGGTTTAACCAATTTAGGTTTGTTATTTATCCTTGGTTTTTTTGCCAGTAAGGGACGAGCCTACTGCCAGTTTTTATGCCCAATCGGGGCAGCTGATGGTCTAGTCAATAGTTTAGGTGCTAAATTCGGTTTTACCCACCATATTCGAGTTGAAAAAGAACGCTGTACCGGTTGTAATGTTTGTGCCCGTGCTTGTATGTGTGGTGCGATTAAAATGGTTGATCGGATCGCGGTAGTAGAGCAAAAATCCTGTATGTCTTGTCACGACTGTGTTGATGTCTGTGACTGGAATGCCATTGAGTGGACCACGGCTTCTCGCAATAAACAACCCAAGCGTATTAAAAAGAAAGTTGAAATTTATCCAGAGCCTAATTGGCAAGCCTTTGAAATTCAGTCTGAACCTGTGGTCGTTAAAACGAATAAAGTCCATTGGCCTCGCCTGATAAATGGACTGATTGTCTCTTTGTTTATTGGCTTTATCGCGATTACCAGTTTCTTAAATAATTTTCCGGTGTCTTCATAAATCATGATGTATTTTTTTGTGTGTATAGCAGGCCTTCAGGCATGACATCAAAGTCACTACTAAATGGCTGGCAAGGACTGCTATACATCCTTTGTTTAACGCTGAGTTTGCCGCTAGCTGCCGAAGAACGTACTAGTGACCCCGATGGTTGTTTATCTTGTCATGTCCTACCCGGGTTAGAATTTGTCGATAAGGATGGCGTGTTAAGAGTCGCAACTATTATAAAGGAGCATTATTACAGTTCTTTGCATGGCAGTATTCCTTGTAAAGATTGTCATCGAAAAATTACTGATTACCCTCACAAGGTTGAAAATGGCTATGTTGACTGCTCGTCTTCATGTCACTTAAACGAACCCTCTAATGGTGAACGGTTTTCGCACAAACCCATTGTTGAAGAGTTTGAAAAATCGGCGCATGGTGAAGCGTGGACCAAAGAATTTGCCGGTGGTAATCGTTTAGAAGAAGAGAGTGAGATTCTTTATCCTTCTTGTCGCCGTTGTCATAGAAATACTTTATATATACCAGAAGAGCAAAATAAATTATTTATGGAATCATTTGCTCACATCGATACTGAGTGTGGTGCTTGCCATGAAGGCGATGTATGGCGAAATCAATTTGGTGGTCATATTCTGAGACGGTTGATCGGGTCGCGTTGGAAAAAGAATGGGAGTAATCAGTATTGCATTGATTGTCATGCTGACCACAGCAAAATGGAAAAAGTTGAAGTCGAAGATTTTGAAACTAAGGAAAAGTCTAAAGTCGATTTTCGTTGGGTACGCGCCGTTGATAGCTATCAACGCAGTTTGCATAGTCGTTTATTAGTGACTGGTGTTGAAGAAGGAGCTTCCTGTATGGACTGCCATGCGCCAAGCAAACATTCAGCGTTTCGGCATCTGATTTTAGCTGATGAAGACCCCAAATCCTCTACCCATCCAGATATCTTAAATGAAACCTGCGGACAAAGTAGTTGCCATGAATTTTCTAAGAATAAATTAAATTCGGGTTTTGTGAACACTGACCAGCATGATCTAGATTTAGTAGGTTATCCACAATGGATGAGTTTTTTCGATTTTGATCGGCTGGAATCATATTGGCAACGTAGCTTGTATGTAATAATACCGTTACTAGTAGGATTCTTTTTAGGTGGGGTTTATTGGGTATTTTTTCAACGTAAAAATAAAGCGCAAGATCCCATTATTGGTAATGATCACTTTGAACGGGTGATTATTGGGCGTAAAAAGAGAAAAACTAAGCCTCGAGCAAAACCGGTGAAAAAAGTGCAGGCCAAAGAACCTGATGAAATACCTTCAGATATTGAGGCCAGCGATGACAAAGAATAAGAGTAATATTCAGTGGCTGATGGGTGTCGCCATACTGTTAAGTTTTTTTTCTATGCAAGTAGGGTCGGCACCACTATTTAATCAGTATTTAGACGCTAGCCAGCCAACTGCAAAAGATATTGAAACTTCTCGGCAGTTGTTGGTAAAAACGCAGCCTAAAAAACTGCGTGAACCGTTAACCTTAAAGCCCTTTCATCAGCGATACAAGGAACCGATACTTGACTCTAAAGCTTATTGCACACGCTGTCATCTATCAGTCCCGCATAGTCGTCAACTACGTAGTCGTGCTTTCTTAAATATGCATACACAATATATTGCTTGTGAAACCTGTCATTTTCGTCCAGAAGGCATTTCTTTTAATTATCGATGGTTTAATTATACAAACCAAAAAGCAGAAGATAATATAGCAGGACGTTTACATGCTGACCGAGGCAAAGACGATAAAACCCAACTGGTTGCAAGAACCGCTAATGTTAAAATTGCACCGTTTTATCAAGGACAACCAGCATTAATGACGTATCAAGATGCCAAGGCTAAAGAGATAAAAGAGCAATGGAAATCTGCGGAGGAACAAGAAAAACCGAAAATACATGCTGTTATACATGCTCCTTTGCAAACCAAAGGCCCACGTTGTGATGTTTGTCATACCCCAAAGCAAAGTTTATTAGACTTTACTCTACTGGGCGCGACTGACAAGCAATTATCTAAACTTCAATACAATACCATTGCTGATTTTTTTAAACATTATCAGCCAGAGAATGCTAAACAACCCAAGGGTACTCAAACTGAGCCAAAAGAACAGCGCATTCGCATTACCGACTTACTCCGCTAGACTACTTTTATTGTGTTTATTTTATTACCCCAAAGAATCGCTCTCTGTATAGTTTTATTGTTACTGTCAGTAACTATTAAAGCTGAGCAAATCCCAGTGGTTTCCAAAGCCTTCAGTATTCAAGAGAAGCAGCTCAATCAACCCAGTGCTGTTGCCATTTACAAGGATCATATTTATTTATTAGATGGTACTCAGCATCGCTTACTAAAGTTTCGCTTGGATGGTTCTTTGGTGTCGCCCAATATTTTAAAGACTAGTCGTAATAAAGGGCCGCATTTACCGATGGATGTTGTTATCGCTGATGCCGGCATTTTTATTGCTGACACGGGAAATCAACGTCTACTTAAATATGATCATCAAGGTCGTTTACAACGCATTTTTAAACCAACCCAAGTCGTTGATAAAAATCTCAAACCAGCTCAAGCGGTTAACGAAGAACTTAAACCAGCTGTTCCTGTAGCACTGACCATATTAGACTACACCCTTTATTGGGCAGATAGCGCTAATCATCGCATTTGTTCTTTTGATATAGAAACCTGGAATGACAATGGTTGCTTTGCTGGACCTGGCCAAATAGAAGGGTTATTTCAAAATCCTTTTCAGATGACCGCTGATAGTGATGGGTATCTGCATATTATTGATGTATTAAATGGTCGGGTGCAGGTCTTCAATAAACAAGGACGATTTATCTCGCAGATTGCTCGTTTTGGAGTAGAAGCCGGAGAGCTTTATCGCCCCAATGGCCTGGCCATTGATGCTCAAGACACCGTCTTTATTAATGACAACTATTTTGGTTTTGTAGCGCTGTATCAACAAGGCCGCTATCTGGGTAAATTAAAGAATCAACAAGGCGAGGTAGTTCAGTTTAAATCCCCGGTTGGCATGACCGTATATCAACAACGTTTATATGTTGTCGAAGCAGCCTCCAATCAATTACGGGTACTGCCTTTTGGCTATCAAAGCATGAGCAATACTGCGGAAAAAGCCAATAAAGATACCCTGTCTTTATCTAAAAAGAACTGTGTGATTTGTCATTTATCCTGGGTGGAAACGCCTGATCAAGTCATGGATAAGGACCACGATTTATTACCGGTAGCCACCACTGAGATGTGTTACAGCTGTCATCATGGTGTGATCCTGGATTCCAGGCTAGCCATCTTATCGGGTGAGCAACATCCGACTTTATATGATAAGGGTAAGGATCGCTATGATGTAGCCTATATGAACAAGCGCAAAGATAAAATGCCTGACAGTTTGCCGTTAACCGAGCAAAAGCAAATGCGTTGTACAACTTGCCATACCCCCCACAATGCTAATGATCAACAAGAAACCCTTTATCAAGGTCATCAGAATGCATGGATGCGGGTGTCGCCCGTTGATGGTGATTTATGTGAACGTTGCCATGAATCTAAGATCAAAGGAGCGCGTTCATTAGATATGAAAAAACGGGGTATCAATCATCCTTTAGCAATCAAGCTAGAAAAACCACCTCAAAAAGATTCGCCGGGTTTTGCATCAGATTCTGATTTGCATCAAGGTTTACCGCAACATTTACAACAAGCCGCGGCGAGTTTGGACAAAAGTAATCGTTTAATTTGCCAGAGCTGTCATCAAGTTCACGGTGGACATAGTAATGAACTCTTAGCCCTAGATGCTGACAAAGCCGAATTATGTGCTCAGTGTCACAAATCCCAATATTCCAAGGACGAAAAACAAGCGCGCGAATTAGGAATCCATCCAGTGAATGTGGAACTGGAAGAACCCGTCACTTACGAAAAAGAAAAAATCACTCACGTTACCTGTGAAAGTTGTCATAAAGTCCATTCAGGCAAACAAGGCACGGCATTGTTACCCACTAAAGATCAGGAAGCATTGTGTCAGCGCTGTCATAAGCGGCAGCACGCCAAAAATCATAAAGATGCCCTAAAAAAAGGTATACACCCAATGAATGAGAAGTTGGAAGAGCCGATAAAGTTTAATAAAGAATCCATTGAGACCATAGGATGTTTAACTTGTCATTCAGTACATTCCGGTAAGAAAAACACTCCATCATTGGTGATAGATCACAAAGAAGGTGAGCTCTGTGAGCAATGTCATGAAAACAAACGTGCCGTGGTTGGCAGCGATCATGATTTACGTATCACTGCCAAAGAAGACCATAATCTACATGATGAACTGCCTGTACAATCAGGGGTGTGTGGCGGTTGTCATAGTCTGCACAAAGGCGAAGGCAAATATCCTCGTTTGTTTGCAGTAAAACCTGTTAAAGGTAAAGCCTCAAGCGAACAAGAGCCCATAGATGAACCCTTGTTCAAGAAAGATAGTTTATGTTTGAATTGTCATCAAGATAAAGGCCTTGGTGAAAAAAAAATCATTGCCCATTTTGACCACCCATACAAAGACTTGATCTTGCGCTCTGACCCCAAAGTCATGCCCTTACTAAATGCCAAAGAAGAAGTCGAAGAGTTTGGTGCCATTGCCTGCATCACCTGTCATGAAGTCCATCTTTGGGAGCCTGCACCTAGCGAAGGTCAAGCTCAACCCTCGCTCAATATAAAAAATCTGGAAGGCAATAGTGACAACAGTTTTTTAAGACATGCCAGCATTGAAGGCACCTTTTGTATCGATTGTCATGGCTTAGAATCAAGACCTAAATATAAATATTATCATGATCGCTTTTTAGTGCGGGATATTGGTGTTGATTACATCAAATAATCAATAGAAAGATAATGTTTTAGATACAAGGCTAGGTTAGATTAGCATGATAGTCGGCTAGCGGGTTGACCAAGGTGCAACAAAAAATATCAGGTTGTTATCGTAGCAATGGAAGATGCTGAAATATTTTGTTGATCTGTCGAAAGGGAAGAGTTAGTGCAATGTCTTTAAGTTTTTATGCAGTCAGTCGCTATACTTGTAATTAGCTATGTTTAATTGAGGGATTGTTATGGACGTTGTAACCAATACGTTAACCCAGACTGGCAAAGGCTTGAAACAGCCACAAAATAAAATTGAAGGTTCTTCTATGCAAAAGCCTGATGCTGAGGCTTATGCAAATAATGAACTTGATAAAACTGAGTCTTCTTTTGCGTCGGTAAAACAGCAGTTAAATCAAGCCATCCTAAAGTCCAGTCTAGAAGTTAGTGTCAGTGCTGGAAATGAGCCTATGGCTTTGCTGTATAAGGCTGCAATTGACAGTATTAATGAAGTTTTAAAAGCTGAACTGGGTGAAAATGCGATTCAAAATACTTATGATTCGGGAATAGACGTAAGTCCAGAATTAACAGCAGATAGAATTGTATCTATGAGTTTAGGTTTTTTCTCGCAGTATCGAGATCAAAATCCGGAAATGTCTGAGGAACAAGCTGCAACAACATTTACTGATATTATTAGTAAAGGAATTGATACAGGATTTGAGGAAGCTAAAACTATCTTAGACGGGCTTAAGGTACTGGAAGGTGATATAGCTAGTAATATTGGTATTACTTATGATCTAGTTCAAAAAGGTTTGCAAGACTTTATTGATGGTTATGTGATAACTAAGCAAGGGGAGTCTGACCAACGTTAATAATTTGTTGATTTCTGTCCGTGCGCAACTAACATCAACTGGTAACGATTTTGAGTAGGCTCTATGAAATGGAAGTGCATAAAATCAACAAATGAGGGGTAATCTATTTTGATTTATAGAGTCCTAAATAAATCCGTTTTCTACTGATTTTTTAGGATAATCTGTAGATGATGTTACTTTCTATTTTTTCCTTTGTAGCCGGCGTGATTGTTGTTCAACAATTCCCTCTCTTGCCTGATTTATATTGGATTCTAATTCTTTCACTATTAGTTCCTGGTTGTGTTTTTTTTCGATATTGGCGACTGATGTTTTTTGTTATGGGTGTGTTATGGGCGATAATTTTCGCTCATACGCGATTAGCAGATAACTTACCCGATTCTCTGGAAGGTCAATATATTGAAATTGAAGGTAGAGTCATGGGCTTACCTAAATATGATGAGCGTAAGGTGAGGTTTGATTTTGAGATCGGAAGGCCGCAACAGAATTTCCCTAAAAAAATTCGTTTAAGTTGGTATTTTCCAGAACAAGATATTCAATCAGGTCAATATTGGCAATTTACTGTCAAGTTAAAAAAGCCTCATGGACAATTTAATCCAGGTGGTTTTGACTATGAACGTTGGTTGTTTATGCAAAATATTGGGGCGACAGGTTATGTAAGGAATAAGCCTCAACCTCGGCTATTATCAACAACCCCTGTATGGAAAAGTATTGATGGTATTCGTCAGGCAATAGCAAATAAACTGACTGTATTAATACAAAATCCTGATAATTTAGCTGTGATAAAAGCACTAACCATAGGTGATAGAGGGGGTGTTAGCAAACAACAATGGGATGAATTTAGGAAAACAGGTACGGTACATTTACTGGCAATTTCAGGCTTACATATTGGTTTGTTATCAGGTTTGGCTTATTTCCTAGCCTTAAAAATAGCAATTAGCCTGGCAATTGTTTCTCCACAAAGAGTTGCAGCTGTTTTTGCAATTATCATTGCGATTTTATATTCTGCAATGGCCGGGTTTTCTCTGCCTACTCAACGTGCATTAGTGATGTTATCTGTGGCAATGGTAGCAATAGTATGGCAACGAAATACAACACCTGGAAATACTTTGGCTATTGCTTTGCTGGCGGTTTTATTGTTTGATCCTTTAGCCGTATTATCTGCAGGGTTTTGGCTGTCATTTTTTGCGGTAATTTTGATTGTTCACAGTCTGGTAGCAAGATTAGGAAAAACTGGGTATTGGTTTTCTGCTCTAAAAATTCACTGGGTAACTGCAATAGGGTTGGCTCCTTTGCTGCTACTTTATTTTCAACAAATTTCCATTATTGCACCGCTGGCTAATTTATTCACTGTACCCGTTATTAGTCTTTTGTTAGTGCCTTTGTGTTTGTTAACGGTGTTAATCATGTTTTTTTCGCCGGCATTAGCAACTTATTTATTTTCCATCGTAGGTATGATTTTACAAATTCTAGGGAAGGTCTTGTCTGAAATGGCCGCTTTACCATTTGCTGCTGTAACTATGATTACCCCCCCTTTTTATTCTGTACCGTTAGCCATGTTGGGTATTTTTATTTTGTTGTCCCCTAAAGGTGTACCTGCACGTTGGTTAGGAATACTGCTGTTTATACCTTTGGTATTTGTAAATACTGTCAAACCAAAAGCAGGTGAAGTGACTATGACTTTATTAGATGTAGGGCAAGGACTGTCGGCTGTGATAGAAACAGCAAGTCATGTTTTGGTTTTTGATACAGGTGCAAAATATTCTCAGCAGTTTGATATGGGAGATGCTGTGGTCATTCCTTTTCTTAACAGCAGGGGAATTAACACCGTTGATATGTTATTAATTAGCCATGCAGATAATGATCATATCGGCGGTGCTCAATCCATTATTAAGCAAAAGAAGGTGAAACAAGTCTTGACCAGTGTACCCACAATGTTGGATCGGTTTATGCCGGTTCAATGTTTAGCCGGACAATCATGGATGTGGGACCAGGTAAGGTTTGAGGTCCTTTCACCTCCTGCTAGAGACGTTTTGCAAGGTGAGAATAATAATTCGTGCGTTTTAAAGATTACGACCAAACAGGATGCAATTTTGTTAACGGGGGATATAGAAGAGCCTGCAGAAACGTGGTTGACTGACAATGTTCAACAACAATTGGAAAGTACAATTTTGGTAGCTCCCCATCATGGCAGTAAAACATCTTCAAGTCTATTATTTTTAAAGCAAGTTAATCCGGCTGTTATCTTGATTCCTGCGGGATATAAAAATAGATTTTCATTCCCGCACAAAGAAGTATTGGAACGTTTTAACAAAATAGATGTTGCCTGGTTTAATGTGGCAGATGAAGGTTCTGTTATTGTTGAACTAAAAACAGATTCATTTCAGTTGCAGTCTGTACGATCAAATCGAAATAAATACTGGAATAATTGATCGTTTCTGCTATTTTAGATGTAAGCCATACAAAAAATAGCTAAAGGATATTGTGAATGAAATGCATGCTCGTTGATGACAGTAAAATGTCTAGAATGATGTTAAAGAAAATTATTGGTACGGCTCACCCTGACTGGGAGCTTACAGAAGCATGTGATGGGCAAGAGGCTATTGATTTAGCAGAAGGGGCTGAACTAGATATTATTTTATTGGATTACAATATGCCAAACCTGGATGGTGGAGAGGCAGCCAAAATATTAAGACCTCAGTTTCCTAATGCCAAAATTGCTTTTTTAACCGCAAATGTTCAAGAAGCAATTAAAAACCTGGCAATTCAGTTGCAAATTGACTTTATTCCTAAACCTATTACTGAAGCAAAAGTATTAAAATATGTCGGATAAACATCAGGTTCTAGATGAGTTTTTTGTGGATGCAGTTGCTGAAGTTTTAAATGTCGGCATGGGTAGTGCGGCTGCATCATTGAGTGAAATGATTAATGAAGAGGTTAAATTAAGTGTGCCAGGAGTTGAATTCGTAAGTCGTTTAGAAGCGACTAAAATTATTGCTGAAAAAGCTAAAACTGATGTGAGTGGGGTGCATCAGAATTTTAACGGTGCATTTGCAGGTGATGCCATGCTTTTGTTTCCTGAAGAACAAAGTCTGGAGCTGGTCAGAGCGGTATTGCAACAGGATGATTTGGCTTTGGAGGATTTGACCGATATGGAGCAGGAAGCCATGACGGAAATAGGTAATGTGATTTTAAATGCTTGTTTATGTAGTATGGCTGATATGTTTGGTCATGAAATGCATGGTGATATTCCTGAATTTGTTCAAGGATCGTTAAAAAAGGTTTTTTCTGCCGAAGGAGGGTTACAGCATACAGAAGCGGTAGTGCTGTTATTAAATATGGACTTTTCAGTTGATGCAAAGAGTATTCAGGGGTATGTAACCTTCTTGATGGATGTTGATTCAGTGGCAAATTTTAAAGCCAGTATTGAAGCATTCCTAGATTTATAATGGTTGATATGACTATTGAAAAAGCTAGTGGCTGCAACATAGAGACCAAGGTGAATTGTGATTTTATTTTTCACAATGTTTTTTTGGATTGTGAAATTGGATTAATTATTGTTGATTCAGAATATCGACTGGTAAATTGGAATCCCTGGTTTAGCAAGCATAGTGGAATAGATGTAAAAAATAATATTGGTAAGTCCCTGATTGATATTTTTCCCATTTTGCAAAAAAGCAGTGTCGAACGGGCAATGATTTCAGCAATACAGAACTATATGTCTTCTGTTGTTTCACATACTTTGAACCGTAAACCTTTTCCATTGAAAACTATTAAAGGTAACGTTTTAGAACAACAAATTATAGTTAAGCCTGTATTCCTGGAAAGTCAACAGAGTATTTGTCTTATTCAAATTACTGATGTGAGTGCCGCAGTTAGTCGTGAAAAACAATTAAAAGAGCATGCTATTAAAACACGCGTTATTTCAGAAAAGTTAGCCCAGCAAAATGAACGGGCTCAGGTTACCTTGAATTCAATCGCGGATGCTGTGATTACCACTGATGAAAATGGAAATATTTTATCAATGAACCCAGTAGCTGAAATGTTAACAGGCGTGTATTTAAAGAATGTTCAGTATACAAAGGTTGATCAGGTATTTAAATTAATTCATGAACAAACTAATGAGCCTATTGTATGTCCAGTAACACAGTGCCTCGATTTGAAGGATACCATTGCTAATGATTTTGATCATGTATTGGTTGGTGTTGCAGGTGCACACTTTGCTATTACTGATTCTGTAGCGCCCATTGTTGATGCGAAAAAACAACTGCTCGGCACAGTTTTAGTCTTTAGGGATGTTACACAATCACGGGCATTGTCTGCAGAATTAAATTGGCAAGCTTTACATGATCCTTTGACCGGTCTGGCAAATAGGCGGGAATTTGAATCAAGAATGAAACTGTTACAACAAAAAGCAAAGTTTGACAGATTTGAGCATCATCTGCTTTATTTGGATTTAGATCAGTTTAAAGTGGTTAATGATACCTGTGGACATGATGCGGGTGATGAGCTGTTGAAACAGGTGACAGATGCATTGGCAAAGAAATTACGAAAGTCCGATTTGTTAGCGCGTTTGGGAGGGGATGAGTTTGGCATTTTGCTGGAGAGTTGTAATGCTGAAAATGCACTTTCAGTGGCTAACACTTTACGGCAAGCGGTAGAAGATTTTCGTTTTGCTTGGCATACGCAGTCTTTTAAAATAGGTGTTAGTATTGGAATTTCAGAAATAACCGGTGAGGAAGTTAATGCTGCAGAAATTTTAAGTGCAGCTGATTCAGCGTGTTATGTGGCAAAGGAAAGTGGTCGGAATCGAGTGCATATTCACCAGCTTAATTCGTCGGCTTCTTCAGAGCATCAGAAAGAAATGCAATGGATTTCTCGATTGCAAGCGGCTTTGGATAATGATTGTTTTGAGTTGTATTTGCAACGTATACAAGATGTTCGTAGTACAGAAACAGCTTCAGAGCATTATGAGGTTTTATTGCGTATGATTGGGGAAAATGGTGAAATAATTCCTCCCGGTGCTTTTTTACCCGCTGCTGAACGATTTAATCTGGTAGGAAGTATAGATCGTTGGGTCGTTGAAAATGTATTTAAAAAATTAGAACAACTAAAAAAAGATAATAAAAAAACGGATAACTTGTTTTTATCCATTAATTTATCAGGTGCATCCATGACCAATGATGACTTGTTTAAGAGAATCAGTCTTCTTTTGGATGGGTCTGATTTTCCTGCAAAACATTTTTGTTTTGAAGTAACAGAGACTGCCGCTATTTCAAATTTAAAGCAGGCAACAGATTTTTTGCTGAAATTGCGATCCAGAGGCTGCAAAATAGCGTTGGATGATTTTGGTAGTGGACTCTCTTCTTTTGCTTATCTAAAGTCATTACCTATCGATTATATTAAGATCGATGGTTATTTTGTTAAAGATATTGCAATTGATCATATTGATAGAGCCTTTGTGGAGGCAATCAATAAAATTGGTCAAGTAATGGGCCTGGCAACCATTGCAGAGTTTGTTGAAGATGATACTATTTTAGATATCTTAAAAGAAATCAAAGTGGATTATGCTCAAGGTTATGGTGTTCACAAGCCGTGTGCTTTTGATCAGGTTTTTAGGTAAGGAATTTAGGAAGGGGCTTGGTATAACTTCGATAATTTTCTAATTAATCGTTCATTATATTGATGAATACAAGAGCAGATTTCAGTCCGTAACCTTTGACTCGTCTTGTTATGCGTCTTCCAGGGTACTGATTTAGAAAGGGATATTTAAAGATAAGGAGTGCTTTCCATTTTTTTGACGAAGGTTAGATTAAAAAAATAATAACCTAGTGCTTTACTACGGAATTAAATAGGACTAAAATAGTACTCATTGAAGGTGGAGAAGCAATGTTAAGGTTAAGTAAGTTAACAGATTATGCAACCGTTATCTTGAGTTATATGGCGAAAGAGCCAACAACTATGCATGCTGCGCAAGAAGTATCTGATGTAACAGGTATTGCTTTGCCTACTGTGAGTAAAGTTCTTAAGCTGTTGATTAAAGAAAAAGTGCTAACCTCGGTTCGAGGTGCAAAAGGTGGATATTTATTGGCTCGTGCACCTGAGAAAATAACAGTAGCCACTGTTATTAACGCACTGGAAGGGCCTATTGCTTTGACTGAATGCAGTGCTTCCCATAAAAATTGTGAGCAGGCAGCTGGCTGTGGCATCCAAGGGAATTGGGATTTGATTAATAAGACTATATTCAATGCCCTGGAATCAGTGACTTTAGCTGATATGGTATTGCCTGCAAAGCAGCCAGAAGAAATAAGAATTCCCATAAGTAGTCTGTATAAGTAATCGTTTATACAGGTCATAGTTTATATAGGTAAGAGTGTTATGTCATCAAGTGCAGAAGAAATCGAAAATCTGATTTCCCAGGAATATAAGCAAGGTTTTGTGACTGAGCTGGAAGTGGAAACATTTCCTCCAGGCTTGGATGAAGAGGTGATAGCCAAGCTGTCTAAAATAAAAAAAGAACCTGCTTTCATGCTGGAATATCGTCTAAAAGCATTTCGGCATTGGCAAACAATGAAAGAACCTGATTGGGCGCAACTGAATATTGAACCCATTGATTATCAGTCAATTAGTTATTATTCTGCGCCTAAAAAAGACTCTGATAAGCCCCAAAGTTTGGATGAAATCGATCCTCAATTATTGGACACCTATAAAAAATTAGGAATACCATTAGATGAACAGGAGCGGTTAGCTGGAGTTGCTGTTGATGCTGTGTTTGATAGTGTTTCTGTTGCTACTACCTTTAAAGGCAAGTTGAAAGATGCGGGTGTTATTTTTTGTCCAATCTCTGAAGCTTTACAGGAATATCCAGAGTTAGTGAAGCAGTATTTGGGCACAGTGGTGCCCGAGACAGACAATTTTTTTGCTAGTTTAAATGCGGCAGTCTTTACAGATGGTTCTTTCGTATATATTCCAAAAGGTGTACGTTGTCCTATGGAATTATCAACCTACTTTAGAATTAACGCGGCTAATACCGGTCAATTTGAGCGCACGTTGATTATTGCTGATGAGAATAGCCATGTGAGTTATCTGGAAGGTTGTACAGCACCTATGCGTGATGAAAATCAATTGCATGCTGCGGTTGTTGAATTGATTGTTATGGAAAATGCAGAAATCAAATATTCAACGGTACAAAACTGGTATCCAGGTGATGAAAATGGTGTTGGTGGTATTTATAATTTTGTAACCAAACGGGCAGAATGTCGAGGTGATAATTCCAAGGTTTCCTGGACTCAGGTAGAGACAGGATCTGCAATTACCTGGAAATATCCTAGTTGTGTGTTATTAGGTGATAATTCTGTTGGTGAATTCTATTCCGTTGCGTTAACTAATAATTGTCAACAGGCTGATACCGGTACCAAGATGATTCACATAGGCAAAAACACCAGTAGTACCATTATTTCCAAAGGTATTTCAGCCGGTAAAGCTCAGAATACTTACCGTGGACTGGTTAAAGTAGGAAAAAATGCAGAAAATGCTCGCAACTATACCCAGTGTGATTCTCTATTAGTTGGTGATAAATGCGGAGCACATACCTTTCCGTATATTGAAATTAAGCAACCCTCTGCACAAGTGGAACATGAGGCCACGACTTCAAAAATTAGTGAAGACCAGTTGTTCTTTTGCCAGCAGCGTGGACTTTCTGCCGAAGATGCAGTTTCTATGATTGTGAATGGTTTTTGTAAAGAAGTGTTTAAGGAATTGTCGATGGAATTTGCAGTGGAAGCCCAGGCATTATTAGGTATTAGTCTAGAAGGCTCTGTTGGATAAAGATTATAACGCTCTCTACATAAAGAGGGTTGGGCGAAGCCTGTGTGTGCTTTGCTGTTTAGCTCTTACATCGAGGGATGTAAGAAATAGAAAAAGATAAATCAGGAAAAAAGAATGCTCAGTATCAAAAATCTTCATGTTAGCGTTGGTGATAAACCCATACTAAATGGTGTTAATTTACAAATAAACCCGGGTGAAGTTCATGCCATTATGGGGCCAAATGGAGCTGGAAAAAGTACTTTGTCTCACGTACTTTCTGGAAAACCCGGCTATAACATAAAAGAAGGGAAAGTAACCTATACTGGAAAAGATTTACTGGATATGGCCCCTGAAATAAGGGCACGTGAAGGTGTGTTTTTAGCTTTTCAATACCCTGTTGAAATCCCCGGTGTTAGTAATATTTATTTGTTAAAAGCGGCATTAAATTCAATTCGAAAATACCATGGATTGGATGAAGTGGACGCAATGGATTTTTTGACCTTGGTTAAGGACAAAATTAAATTGTTGCAAATGGATGAGAAGTTTTTATATCGTGCGGTAAACGAAGGTTTTTCCGGTGGCGAAAAGAAGCGGAATGAAATATTGCAAGCGGCTATTCTTGAGCCAAAACTATGTATGCTGGATGAAACAGATTCGGGTTTAGATATTGATGCTTTAAAAGTTGTCGCAGATGGGGTGAATTCCTTACGCTCCCCTGAACGATCATTTCTAATGATTACGCATTACCAACGCTTATTGGATTATGTTGTACCTGATTTTGTTCATGTTTTAGCCCATGGTCAGATCGTTAAATCGGGTGGCCCTGAGTTAGCATTAGAACTAGAATCCAAAGGCTATCAGTGGGTTGAAGAGCAGGCCGCATAATGACAGAACAACACTTGAAGAATTATACGGAAGAGTATAAAAATATTGTTGATTCATTACCGGGGCAATCGTTAGACTGGTTGAAAGCGATAAGAGCAGAGGCTTTTGAATTCTTCTCAGGTAAAGGTTTTCCTTCGTTAAGAGAAGAAGAATGGCGTTATACCAATGTATCAGCGATAGAAAAAAAGCTATTTTCAACGCAGCTAAATTTAGATGCAAGTGAAGTCGATAATGAATGGTTAAAGCGTTATCAATTAGATGATGCTTTAACGGTAGTTTTGATTAATGGTCAGTTTTCGAAACAGCACTCTCGTTTAGAAGGCTTGTCTGACACTATTTCAGTGCTAAGTATGGCTGATGCATTACAACAGCAACCGGAATTAGTAGAAAAATATCTGACTAAAGCCGTCAGTAATAAAGAACATAGTTTTGTGGCTTTCAACAGCGCATGGTTTAGTGATGGTCTGTTTGTTCATGTACCTGCCAAACAGGTATTGGATACCCCCATACAAATATTACATGTAGTTACTCAAGCTGACTTCTTAGCAACAACCCGCAATGTTTTGGTTGTTGATGAGATGGCAGAAGTGAGTGTTATCGAGACTTTTGTTGGAGGTGATGCTGCGTATTTAACTGCTGCTGTGACGGAAGTGTTTGTAGAAAAAAATGCATCTTTAACTTTATATAAAATGCAAAGTGAAGGGGATAAGGCTTATCACTTTGGTGGTACTTATGTAAAACAGGCTAGAGACAGTCGTTTTATTCATCATAACTTTGCGTTTGGTGGATTACTAGCGAGAAACGATATACATACTGATTTAGGTGTTGCTTCAGAATGTGATTTGAATGGTTTATACCTAGGTATTAAACGGCAGCATATTGATAACCATACGCGTATCAATCACAAGAAACCTCATGCTATCAGTCGTGAGTTGTATAAAGGCGTTTTAAATCAACGGGCAAGAGGTGTTTTCCAAGGGCGCGTAATTGTAGCTGAAGATGCACAAAAAACAGATTCAGAAATGAATAACCGTAACTTATTATTATCCAATGACGCTGAAGTAGATTCTAAACCTCAGTTGGAAATATATGCTGATGATGTGAAATGTGCGCATGGTGTCACGGTCGGCCAACTTGATGAAAAATCAATTTTCTATATGCAGTCGCGTTGTGTAGATGAAGAAACTGCGAGAAATATGCTGACTTTTGCATTTGCCAATGAAATGGTAGATAAAATTAAGATTAAATCTCTTCGTGATGTATTACTGGGTCAGTTATTAAAGCGATTCCCGCAAGCGGGTGTAGATAAAGAGTGGTTGTAAACGGTTGAAGGCGAGGTAAAAAACTCGCTTCCAATATTTACAAAATATCTGCTATTTCGATGGTAATGCTTTCCAGTTGAGATAAGGTGATTTTATCACCCGCTCGTAAGGTGGTTTTTTCTGCATAAAGCCCATCATGAGGTTGGCGGTATACTTCAAGACATGAGTCATTAATATTCAGTAACCAGTATTCAGCAATGTTATGTAGCGCATATAAACGAAGTTTTTGGTTTTGATCAAATTTTAATGAACTATCTGCCACTTCAATTAATAACAGTACATGGCTAGCATTAGGGTGTTGAGAACTATAAAAATCAGGATTTGGTTTCAGAAGCATTAGGTCTGGTTCTGGTTCTGATAAATCATTTAGTTGTACTGGGTTTTGTATGCTGACAATAGCTTGATTCAATACAAGTCGTACTAGGAGCTGGGTTAGTCTGTTTATATGACCCGAGTGATTGCTACCAATTGGTGCCATTTCTAGTATTTCTCCATTAATAAGCTCAAGGCGACTACCAGGAGAAAAAATATTAGCTTCCCCTAGTTTTTTCCATTCAGCTAGATTAGTTAAATGCTTTTTATAAAAACCATCAGTTGATATAGACATAATCAAAACGAAATTAGATAAATCAATTTAAAATATAATATGCTATTGATAATTTAGCAACTTATTTCCGAATAACATAAAGAAAAATGACACTATTTCCTGTAGAAAAAATCCGAGCAGATTTTCCTATTTTAAAAGAAAAAATCCGAAACAAGCCCTTGGTTTATTTGGATAATGCAGCGACCAGTCAAAAACCCATGGCGGTGATAGACAGCATTTCGCATTTATATAGCCATGAATATGCCAATGTACATCGTGGTGTGCATACGCTGAGCATTAAAGCGACTGATCGCTATGAAGGTGCTCGGGAAAAAGTTAAAAACTTTATTAATGCTAAAAGTACAAAAGAAATTGTTTTTGTTAAAGGAACAACGGAAGCCATTAACCTGATTGCTCAGACTTTTGCAAAAGCCAATATAAAAAAAGGCGATGAAATTTTAATCACTGCAATGGAGCATCATTCCAATATTGTACCGTGGCAAATGTTTTGTGAAGAAACCGGCGCAGTGTTAAAAGTCGCTCCTATTAATTTGCAGGGAGAACTGATTTATGATCAATTTGAAAAATTAATCAGTGATAAAACTAAACTGGTTTCTGTAGTGCATATGTCTAATGCTTTAGGCACTATTAACCCGGTTAACAAAATTATTGCAGCGGCCAAAGCGAAAAATATTCCAGTGTTGCTGGATGGCGCGCAAGCTATTCCACATATGTCTGTTGATGTACAAGCGCTGGATTGTGATTTTTACGCATTTTCCGGGCATAAGCTTTATGCGCCATCAGGAATTGGTGTGCTATACGGAAAGCAAGCATTACTGGAAGCCATGCCTCCGTATCAAGGTGGAGGGGATATGATCCGTAAAGTGACGTTTGAAGAGACGGAATATAATACCCTGCCTTATAAGTTTGAGGCAGGCACACCGAGTATTGCTGATGTAGTGGGCTTAGGTGCAGCAATAGATTACTTGACTGAAATAGGGATGGATAATATTGCAGCTTATGAAGCGGAGTTATTGGATTACGCTACCGAAAAAGCTGAGAAAATCGAGGGTTTAAGGATTGTTGGCCAAGCTGAAGACAAAGGTGCAATTTTGTCGTTCGTATTAGATAAAATTCACCCACACGATATTGGAACTATGCTTGATAGTTTAGGTATTGCGATAAGAGCCGGGCATCATTGCGCCATGCCAGTAATGGATTTTTTTGAAGTTCCTGCAACAGCAAGAGCATCGTTTGCCATGTATAATACTAAACAAGAAATTGATGTATTAATGAATGGAATAGAACAACTGATAGAGGTATTTGGCTAATGTTTGATGATTTAAGGGATCTTTATCAAGAAGTGATTTTTGACCATAACCGGTCCCCACGAAATTTTAGAGTAATGGATAATGCTGACCGAGAAGTGGAGGGGTTTAATCCATTATGTGGGGACAGGCTAACACTGTTCTTAAAGATGGATGGTGATGAAATTGTTGATGCTAGTTTTCAAGGTTCGGGTTGTGCTATATCCACAGCATCTGTTTCTTTAATGACTGAAATTGTAAAAGGTAAGACTGAAGCAGAGGCAGACGCTTTATTTAAACAATTTCATCAAATGACGACAGGTAAAGAAGACGATATTAATCTGGAGGCCATTGGCAAACTGGCGGTATTGGCTGGAGTAAGAGAATATCCAGCACGGGTAAAGTGTGCAACATTAGCCTGGCATACTCTGGATGCTGCACTGAAGAATGAGCACAAGGCAATTTCTACAGAATAGCTTTTCTGTAAGAAATAGGGTTTTTTATTTGATGTCTAGAATAGATTTACACAAGGTATATTGTGGCAAACTTGCTGTTCTTTATTTGGGGCAAGGGGATTTGGATTTATATCGAACATTAGCTGAAAGCCTGGGTGTTCCATTATATAAAGACTATAACAAAGAAATTTTCGAGGGTTTTTTCTTAACCTGGCGCGATGATTGTTTGAAATTACTGGATAGAGAGCTGTTAAAAAAAGGAGGTTTAACAGTTGAAATAGATCCTCGCCATGGTGAGCAGCGCTCATGGCCCGCCGCGAAAAAAGGTGCTTTGGCTCAAGCTTTAGGGCGAAAAACTAAAACTATTGTTGATGCGACAACGGGATGGGGGCAAGATAGTCTGCATATTTTTCGTATGGGCTATGACTTAAGGTGCATTGAGCGTTCACCTGTCATGCTTGCTTTATTAGATGATGGATTTAAGCGCTTGGCTCAATTGCATTGGGTGAAAAACCTGGATCTCAAAGTACCTGAATTAATTGCTGGAAATGCAAGTGATGTTTTAGCAAAGCTGCAAGTAAAGCCAGAATGTATCTATATAGACCCCATGTTCCCACCTAAACGTAAGAAATCGGCGTTAGCAAAAAAATCAATGACAGTATTGCGCGATTTGCTAGGCAATGATGAGGACAAAGAACAACTATTTGAAATGGCCTTTCAAATAGCAACAAAAAGAGTGGTAGTAAAAAGCCCAGATTATGCGGAACCCTTGGTAACAAAACCAAGTGAAAGTTTTAGCGGCAAACTACTACGATATGATGTTTATTTGAAAAGTTAAAAAGTTAAAATGACAGACTGGATCGATGTGTGTGCAGCCAAAGCATTGGCAAAAAGTGAAAATATTATTATTGATGTTGATGGAACTGAGGTTGCTATTTTTAATATTGACGGACAGTTTTATGCGATTGAAGATGTGTGTTCTCATGACGGTGCAGAAATAGCCAGTGGAGCACTGGACGGTGATGAAATTGTCTGTCCACGACATGGTGCGCGATTTTGTGTTAAAACAGGTGCGGTGAAATGTGCACCGGCTTATGAAGATATTGATACCTTTCCTGTACGTGTTGAAAATGAACGTTTACAAGTAAGGGATGCACGTTGGGATTAGCTAAGGGAGATGGAAACAAAAACCCTAGCTAAATATCTGGTCTGTTATAATTAAACGTTTTAATAATTCGAAGTAAAAGTCTGGATTAACTGGCTTTTTGAATCGATATACAGTCATGCAAGAAATAAATCCAATAAAAAATACCCTACTTGATCTGAGTAATCGAGGTAATGCGCTTAAAGATTATCTTGATTTTGTCACCAAAAGTGAACGATTAGTTGAGGTGTTGAGAGAACTAGAAGACCCAGAAGTCTGGAATGATCCTGATCGCGCGCAAGCTTTAGGGAAAGAGCGTGGTTTGCTCGAAAGCATTGTTAATACCATTACTGATTTAGAACTGGGTTTATCGGATGCTTCAGAGTTGTTGCAAATGGCAATAGAAGAAGACGATGAAGAAGCGGTGGAAACGGTTGTTGAAGACTTGCAGCATTTTGAAGAAAAAGTAGCTGATCTGGAATTCAGACGTATGTTTTCTGGTGAAATGGATGCCAATAATGCATTCCTAGATGTGCAATCAGGTTCTGGCGGAACGGAAGCGCAAGATTGGGCGGCAATGATTGAGCGGATGTATTTACGATGGGGCGAACGAAAAGGCTTTAAAACCGAGCTGCTTGAAGAATCACAGGGAGAAGTTGCCGGTATTAAAAGTGCAACCATTAAATTCGAAGGTGATTATGCTTTCGGTTGGTTACGCACAGAAACGGGTGTTCATCGTCTGGTCAGAAAATCACCGTTTGATTCTGGTAACAGAAGGCATACATCATTTGCTTCGGTGTTCGTCAGTCCAGAAATTGATGATGATATTGAAATAGATATTAATCCCTCTGAGTTGCGTGTTGATACCTACCGCGCGAGTGGGGCAGGCGGACAACATGTTAATAAAACAGAGTCGGCTATTCGTATAACTCATGAGCCTTCCGGTATCGTTGTTCAATGCCAAAGTGATCGTTCCCAGCATAAAAACAGGGATACGGCAATGAAACAGTTGAAAGCAAAGTTGTACGAATTAGAGCTTTCAAAAAGATCTGAATCACAACAAGTAGTGGAAGATAATAAGTCAGATATAGGTTGGGGTAGTCAAATTCGATCCTATGTTTTAGATCAGTCTAGAATTAAAGACTTAAGGACTAATGTAGAAACCGGCAATACTCAGGCAGTATTAGATGGTGATCTCGATCAATTCATAGAAGCGAGTCTTAAAAGTGGTTTATAACATGCTTCTTTGTTAGTGGCATCAATTAGGTTGGGTTAGCGAGAGTGTAATCCAGCATCATTGAAGATGATGAGTTTGGCAATCGCTTTAAACATCTTCGTAATTAATTATAGCGTTATTTTTTATTAAAACATGTCAGAAAATCAACAAGACGAACAAGAACAAATCAAACAAAGACGTAGTAAACTCAATGTGATACGTGAAAATGGAATAGCATTCCCTACCGATTTTCGTCGTAATGTGGTGAGTGGTGAGTTATTAGCTGAGTATGCGGAAAAAACCAAGGAACAACTTGAAGAGCAACCTATTCGAGTAAAAATTGCTGGACGCATAATGACAAGAAGGATTATGGGTAAAGCCAGTTTTTGTCATATTCAAGATATGTCAGGAAAAATACAGTTATATGTTACCCGCGATGCTTTGCCAGAAGGGTTTTATAACGAACAATTCAAAAAATGGGATATAGGTGATATTGTTGGAACGGAAGGAACACTGTTTAAAACAAAAGTGGGTGAGTTGAGTGTCAGAGTTGATGATATTCGTCTATTAACCAAGGCTTTACGTCCATTACCTGAAAAATTTCATGGAGTGGCGGATCAGGAAATCAAATATAGACAGCGTTATCTAGATTTGATTATGAGTGATGAGTCACGTAAAACCTTTTTAATACGGTCACAAATTGTGGCTTATATTCGGCAGTTCCTGATTGAAAGAGATTTTTTAGAAGTTGAAACACCGATGATGCAGGCAATTCCAGGTGGTGCCACTGCGCGTCCTTTTGAAACGCATCATAATGCTTTAGATATGGGCTTATATTTGCGAATTGCGCCTGAACTGTATTTAAAGCGCCTGGTGGTTGGTGGTTTTGAGAGAGTGTTTGAAATAAACCGTAACTTTCGTAATGAAGGTTTATCATCGCGTCATAATCCTGAATTTACTATGCTTGAGTTCTATCAGGCCTATGCGGAATATGGTGATTTAATGGATTTAACTGAAGCTATGTTAAAAGGTTTGGCTGAGGATGTAGTCGGTAATCCTGTCGTTACATATCAAGGTGAAGATTATGATTTTGGTAAGCCTTTTGATCGAATGACAGTGGTTGAATCAATTTTGCATTTTAATCCGGACTTAACAATAAGCGATCTCGATACTCGTGATGCAGCCGTTAAAGTAGCAGAAAACCTGAATATACCAATTAAATCAGGTTATGGATTAGGTAAAGTTCAAATTGAAATATTTGAAAAAACTGTTGAAAGTCGATTGATGAATCCTACCTTTATTACTGCTTATCCTGTTGAAGTGTCTCCCTTAGCAAGACGAAATGATGATGACCCGCATGTAACTGATCGCTTCGAGTTTTTTGTGGGTGGGCGAGAGATTGCTAATGGATTTACTGAGTTGAATGATGCAGAAGATCAAGCAGAGCGTTTTCAAAAACAGGTAGAAGAAAAAGATGCAGGTGATGATGAAGCAATGCACTTTGATGCTGACTATATTGTAGCCTTAGAACACGGTATGCCACCCACCGCAGGTGAAGGGATTGGAATAGACCGCTTGGTCATGTTGTTTACTGATGCTCCTTCAATTAAGGATGTGTTGTTATTCCCGCATATGAGACCTAAAGTTTAGTAACTAGAACGGAATAACTGAACAGTTACTTGTGTTTTTCTCGCTGTCTTTGTTGTAGCAATAGTTGTGTAGACTACTATGTTCCTATTGCTAGGCCTCAATGCCAATAAGTTAACAAAGGTTGGGCAAAGGATTTAACGGCATGTAGGCGCGCAGCCACCGACGCGATTGCTAACGTGATAAATCACAATTTTTTAGAGATAGTTAGAGCATGGTTAAAATCGTGCCGAGAGCTGTGCTCCTTCTGCCGCAGGCGGGTTATTATCTTGTAAGTAATATAGCGCTATGAGTGGAATGTAAAAGAACAACGAAGCAGTTGCCAAATACCCCCGAAAATTCTTTGGAAACGGTGAATTATACAACTGCTCAGCTTACTTAGTACAGATTCTAATGTAAATGTTTTTTGTTTGATGGATCTGTTTGAGAAAGTGTTTTAACGTTGTTTTTAAAGCCTAACTGCCAATCAGTTTTATCCAGGCTTTCTAATAATAAGTTAGTTAAAAGGTGCGCTAGGTTTTGTTCAATAGTAAAACTTATCCCCACACCCTTTTCAGGCTCCAGAGTGAGTTTACGAATGCCTTGCTGAATGTTAGTGGCTATTTTAGCCAGTAAAATAGGTTGTGATCCTAAGGGATGAGTAAAGTCCTTGTTTTGATAAGGTGTTGTTGTATTTGTTTTCTGTATTGCATCTTGTTGCTGGAGATTTATTAGTTCATCTCGAACCTGTTCGTTGCTATAAGAAGAAACACTTGGGTTTTCATGTAATATTTTGTTCAATATAGGGTGCAGAATAGAAACAAAGCGACGGGTTAACAAGAAGCTAAATTCTTCTTTTGCTGTTGTATTAATTTTCAATAACAAGCGATCTTCAATAGGAAGAAATTGAAATTGTATTTGATGAATTTGACTCATTCGTAGTATTTTTTTATTTACAAGGTAATATTTTATTTCTAAAGTAAATAGTAAATGAAAAAATAGTGTTTAGGTGAAAATATTGCAAAGATTTACTCTGGTATGGCATTATTGTGAGTGCTATCTAAGAAATATGCACGAAATAACTGGAACAAAAAGACTGCGCACATTGTCCATAGTGTACCGTGCATGTTCCTCAGGTACTAATAGGTAACAATTTACTTATATTATGCTAATCAAGGGATTGAATTGATGCTTAAGAGGTAGAGTAGTTTTATAGCCAAAGGAATCATCATGGATGTAGTTAATCGGATAGTTTGTTATTTCTTTTATGCAATCCACTATGCTTAAAAAGAATTTAACTAAGGATAGGGCTATTGTTTCTGTAAGCATGCAATTTGCTTTAACAGAAAATTATACGCGCGTGTTATATATTGACTCGGGTTTCAAGACATTATCTGGCTACAATGTTGAAGACTTTTTGAACGCAGAGCTACACTTCGTTGATCTGATTCACCCTGATGATAAAGATTTGGCGGATGAATTGTTTTCTCTGGAATTAAAAACATTATCCAAAGCTATAAATTTTCGCTTCAAGCATGCCAATGGGGGGATCATCTGCCTACAAGGCAACTATTCAAAACAACTTGAACCATCGAGCACTGAGTTGCAATTGAAATTGCAACTCAGTGATGCTAAAGACTTAAAAAAACTGGTTAGTAATCAGGTGCTACTAACCAGTTTTAGCGCAATGATGGAAAATACTGATGATTATATTTATTTCAAAGATCGAAATCATGTGTTTACTGGTGCCAGTAAAACCCTGGTTACCCTGACCAAATCAAAACATTGGAAAGAACTGATTGGTAAGACTGATTATGATGTTTTTCCAGAGGCTTATGCAGATAATTATTATCGGCTGGAAAAACAAGTGTTTTCCGGCAACATTGAAGTGGCACACGAGGTACAGAAAATATTAGATAATTCTGGTAATCAAGGCTGGGTCGATAATCGTAAATACCCGATAAAAGATAAGTCCGGAAACATTATCGGTTTATTTGGTATTGCCCGGGATATTACAGACTCAACATTACTTGAACAAGCTTTAAAGCAGAGTGAACAACGCTTCAGGGATTTATTTGAGTTTTCACCGGACCCTTGCTGGATTATAGAAAATAATTATTTTATCCAGTGTAATGAAGCAGCAGTTACTATGCTGGGGTATCCTGATAAAAGCAGCTTACTTAAACATCCTGCTAAGCTATCCCCAGAGTATCAACCCGACGGGCAACTTTCATATCTTAAAGCCAATAGTATGATGTCTATCGCTGTTGAACAAGGCGTGCATCGTTTTGAATGGATACATAAACGACATGATGGATGTTGTTTTCCAGTAGAAGTCACTCTTGCGCGAATTAAACTCAATAATAGAGCTTTATTGTACGCTGTTTGGCGAGATATTACTGAACGTAAACAAGCTGAGGAAGCTCTACGATTAAGTGAAGAACGATATGAACTGACTGAAAAGGCAGTGAATGATGGCATTTGGGATTGGAACTTATTAACTCAACAAAATTATGTTTCCTCAGGTTGGACTAAGATTCTGGGTTACAGCAAGGCAGAACTGGACCAATTAGGCTCAGTATTTTTGCGCTTGATTCATACTGCTGATCGTCTTAAATTGATGATGGCCATTCGACGACATATTAAGCAGAATAAACCCTTGCAAACAGAGTTTCGAATGCGACATAAACAGGGTGGCTTTCGCTGGATTTTAGTCAGGGGAGAAGCTATTCGTGATGCAGATCGTCGTCCCGTAAGGATGGTGGGTAGTATTTCTGATATTACCGATCGTAAGCAAACAGAGCAGAAACTGCTTAAAAATGAACGTTTGTTACAAACAATTTTTGAACAGGCTGCGGTGGGCGTCGCTTTAATTAACATAGAAACAGGACAATTTGAACGGATTAATCAATGTTATTGCGATATTCTTGGTTTTAGCCGAGAGGAAATTCTGGTTGGAAAAAAATTTCAACAATTAATTTATACTGATGATTTTGCTGCAGACTTAAATATTATGCAGAGGCTGATTGCTGGTGAAATCAGTGAGTTTAGTATGGAAAAAAAGTATATACATAAAAATGGCAGGACTGTCTGGGTTAATTTAACCGTATCATCCACTTGGCGAAAGGGCGAACCAGCTACCCATCATATAGCGGTAGTCAAAGATATTACCCAACGTAAAATTGAAGAACAAAAGTTGCGTTTAAATGCAATGGTTTTTGAAAATGCACTGGAAAGCATACTAGTGACAGATTCGAAAGGAATCATTATTGATGTCAATCAGGCTTTTTGTCAGCAGACTGGATATGCCCAGGCAGAGGTATTAGGGAAATCCCCAAGCTTGTTAAAATCAGGAAAACAACAACCAGAGTTTTATGTTGATATGTGGAAACAATTAACGGAAAACGGTCAATGGCGAGGTGAACTCTGGAATCGAAAGAAAAATGGTGATTTATATGCAGAAAACCTAACTATTTCTGCAATTTATGATGCTCAATCTGTAGTAACTCATTACATAGGTCTTTCTTCTGATATTAGTGAGTTAAAGCAGCATCAAGAGCAACTGGAACAAATGGCGCATTATGATTCGCTTACCGGGCTGCCTAATAGGGCTTTACTCTCAGATCGCTTATACCACGCTTTAGCACATCATCAACGAACAGGTAAAACTTTGGCTATTTGTTACCTGGATTTAGATGGCTTTAAATCGGTTAACGATAGCTTAGGGCATAATGCTGGAGATATGTTGTTACAGAAGGTTACACAACGGCTACTGGATACTGTTCGTGCAGATGATACTGTTGCCCGCATTGGTGGAGATGAGTTTGTGTTGTTATTGGGGGATTTCAACAATGCAGATGAATACCAATTAATATTACATCGCTTGATAAAAAATATTGCATTACCTTATCAAATTATGGATGAAAATATACAAGTTACTGCTAGTATTGGAGTAACTTTTTACCCTAGGGATAGAAGTGATGCGGATTTGCTTTTGCGGCATGCCGATCAAGCCATGTATGAAGCAAAAAAATCTGGGAAAGGGCGGTATCACTTTTTTGACTCTGCAATTGAGCTGCGTAGACATGCCAATGCCAGCTTAATTGAAAAAATTACCCAGGCATTTCATCATGATCAATTTGTGATTTATTATCAGCCACAAGTAGATTGCCGAAATGGTAAAGTCATTGGTATGGAGGCCTTGTTACGTTGGCAACATCCCTTGCTTGGATTACGGGTGCCTGCAGAATTTTTACCCATTATAGAACATAATCCACTGATTATTAAAGTTGGAGAATGGTTGATTCACCAAGCATTAAAGCAATTGCAACAGTGGTCTACACAAGGAATAGAGCTAACAATTTCAGTTAATATTGCTGCTCAGCATTTATTAGAAGGTGAATTTGTTCAGTTTCTACAATCGGTGTTACAAACATATCCACCACAGTTATGGGGAAAACTAAAAATTGAAATTACTGAAACAACTGCATTGGATGATATTTCAAAGGTCAGTAAATTAATTGAACAATGTCTGAGTTTCCAGGTTGAATTTGTTTTGGATGATTTTGGTACTGGTTTCTCAACGCTGGTGCAATTAAAACATATGGCGGTCAAAGAAGTAAAAATTGATAAAAGTTTTATTGACGATATACTTCATGATCAAGGTGACCAGGCAATAGTAAAAGGTATTATTTCTTTAGTGGAAGCATTTCAACAGCAAGTGGTTGCCGAGGGAGTGGAAACAATTGAGCAATTGTTGTTATTACAGAAACTTGGTTGTGACATTATACAAGGGTATTGCCTAGCTAAACCCATGCCGGTTGATCAGGCAACCATTTGGCTGCAAAACTTTCAGATTGATCCTCGCTGGCAGTTAAACTAATCAGAGTCGCAATTATAAAAATGGCTATCAACAAACCTCAGGTTATGAATTATAGGGTAGACTGATTACGCCATGGATGGCGTGTAGTAGCGTAATGCAGGAGTAGTTCCGTAATCCACCTACAACTCATTATTTTCATATCTTAGATTAACCTGCCGTTTGTTAATAGCCATATTATAAAATGAAAAGTAGCTAAATTTATGCAAAGTTCTTATCCTGAAATTATCTGGAATGATGAATTTAATACCGGTGTGAAAGAAATAGATGATCAACACAGAATTCTGGTCAGTACATTGAATGAGGCATCTGTAAAACAAGTTTCAGTTAATAGTCAGTTGAGGATGCTAATTATTACTCAGGATCTATTGGCTTATGCACTTTATCACTTTGAAACTGAAGAATCTTTAATGCAGCAATATGACTATCAACAAGCTGATCAAATTAGTATGCAACAACATTTGGCAGAGCATCGTGATTTTTCTCAGCAGATAGTCGCAGTGCGTGAGCAGTTGCAAACAGGAAAAAATATTAACATTTCTGAATTACTCAAATTTTTAAATCATTGGCTAGGTAAACATGTTAGAGAAACAGATAAAGCACTAGCAAGGCATATCCTGGCCAGACGCAAGGTTGTTTCATAAGCAGTGGATTGAGTTGTTAATGTTGGTAGCTTTTATTCTTGTTTAGCAATGTTATAAATCTCTATCAATTTAGGTGTTTTTATATTGTTTTTTTCAGCATAACTTAGGATGCGTTGTAAACGTGAAAATGCTCTTCTTCCCAGGCAGTATCTATCAGGGCAGTCTTTGATACCCTCTACCATGCCCTTAATTAGTTTTTCCTGGGGAAGTGTTACTTTAGTTATATGTTGTTGAATTTGAATAACTTCACTAGCAATTTCTCTGGCTAAGGATTGATGTTTCAACCATAAATCTCCAACCGTGCAATTGTCCAATAGTCCTGCTATGTTGACAGTTAGTATGTAGAGTGCCTTACGTACTAATTCAAATAACAAGTCTTGTTCGCTTTTTAGAATGGGTGCCGGAACATGTACAGCGAGTAGTGCTTTGGAAATGGTTGACGAATTTGGTCCATAACTAGGTGATTGAAGAATGTTGGTCAGTTCCAAGTTTTGTTTCTTCTCAAACCAGACCACTGTTACTGTAGGGTTATTTATATTGTGATTGAGCCAGTCTCGGGGTAATAACTCATTTTGTACCAGCCCAACTTTGTGGCGCCAGGGTTCAGGGAGTTGGTCAAGAATTGAATGTAGTTCATCTTCCTGTACAGTGACCAAGACGAGTTCGGGAGATGGGATTTTCTGACACTCTTCTGTCATATCCATGTTTCTAGTAATAGGATAGACAGGATATCCGCAACGAAGAAATCCTAGTGCAAATACACCAGCTAACTCTCCTATGCCAATGATAATAATTGGATTTTTCATGAGCTTAGGTTTTAGGATAAGAAGTCAAATTATAGATATAATAAACAGGCTTAAGATAGTTATCAACTTTAACATAAAATTTAGAATGCAGTGATTTCAGTGAATAACTGTGAGTGTCTGTCTGTGCTATATTTATAAGTAGTTAATTTTACTTTTTAATCGCAGCAAAGGACTAATAACAAAGTGATTAAATTAAAAAGGCTTTTTGATGTTATTTCTGCTGAACCATACCAAAAAATTCAGCAATTAAGAGGAGCCTTTCAATTCCCTAGATATACCTTTGCTTTTATTAAAATACAAGGAAGTCCAGGAGCAAACCCAGCATCAATTGCTCGGGTTAATTTCTCTATTGATGAAAGCGAATTACCTAGGCAGTTCTTGGATACGTCATTCTGCTGTTTAGCGGTTGCAGATTTTTTAATCCGTAGATTTAAGCGGGGTATTGAAAAATTTGCTCAACAGAACAGGGGTAAAGATGGCAGTGGTTCATTTGCCACCATTGAACTTAGTCAGAAAATGATGCAGCGAGATACTGTGTTATTTTCTAAAAATGAAATTGAGTTACGCTTTATTTTTAGTCTACCAGCAAAAGGTTTTGGCGGTGGTTTATTTGATGCTGAACAAGCATGGTTGATGTTTGAACAGGAATTGAATTTAATCGTTGATTACGCTTTGTTATATAAGGGGTATGATCAAGCGACTAAAGATGAATTAAACAAGTATGTTGATGTTCAGATAAAGCGGCAACAAATAAAACACTATATGGAGCAAAACGGTTACATAGTTTTTATTAATAATGGTGCCATTTTACCTAGGCGTAGTGGTATTGATGATAGACCCGCTATAGGGTCAGAAATAAAAAACTTTCAGTCACCGCAAGTATGCCAGGTAGAGATACCATTAGTTGACCATAAAAGCATGCAAGGTATGGCAATAAAACAAGGGGTTAGCTGTATTACTGGCGGCGGTTATCACGGTAAATCGACATTGTTACAGGCAATTTTATCAGGTGTTTATGCACATATACCTGATGATGGTCGAGAATATATTGTCACTAGGGATGATGCTGTTTTTATAAGAGCTGAAGAAGGGCGTAGTATACAAAATGTTGACATTAGCCCGTTCATAGGACCATTACCCAATGGTATGAGGACTGAAAGTTTTTGTTCTGATAATGCCAGCGGTAGCACGTCGCAGGCTGCCAGTATTGTTGAGTCATTGGAAATAGGCTCACGTTTATTGTTGTTTGACGAAGATACTTGTGCAACTAACTTTTTATTTAGGGATGAGTTAATCAACAAAGTGTTGGGTTCAACACATGAACCAATCAAGTCTCTTTATTCGACTGTGCGTTCACTCTGGAAACAGCACCAGGTCTCGATGATTTTTGTGGTTGGAGGCTTAGGTAGTTTTTTGCAAAAAGCAGATAATTGTTTGTTGATGGATAGCTTTCAGTGTAAGGATATTACAGGGAGGGTAAGGGCAGAGTTAGGAGAAATAGTTGAGGAGAATGCGACCCTTTTAAATTTTTCTGTTGATAGGCAATTATCAGTAGATAATTTTAGTCCATCCTATAGTAATCAAAGGTTAAAAAAACAAATACCAAAACGTATAAAGGCTTTACGCAATGCACCCAGACAGTTGGAGTATGGGATGGATTTGATTAACCTGGAGGCACTGCCACAAATTGTTGAAGCACCTCAAATACTCAGTATTGGCTATTGTTTATTCCTGATAAGAAAGGAAATGCAGGTGCAGATCAATCAAACCAGAACTATTAATCAGTGGTTGCAATGGCTTTATGAGAAACTGGAAAAGCAGGGTTTACCCTTTTTACAACCAGAATATCCAGGAACTATATCGTTGCCACGAAAGTATGAAGTGGCAGCAGCGATTAATCGCATTAGATCGTTAAAACTTTCAGGGTTTAAGTAGTAAGCTATAAAATGAGTGAAATCATAGGTAAACTAGTATTTAGGAAGTGAGGCTTTAGCCTCGCCTGAATGATGCGAGGCTAAAGCCTCACTTCCAGTAATCAACTTGTGGTGTGTAGCCGTATAATATAACGAAATACCGATTAATTCTTAATGGATAGAAACAACCTGTGACAGCTTTATCGCAACTTTCCCAATATCTACAGTTACCACTAACTCCTGAACAGTTGTTACAAAGCCAACGGTTGTTTCATGGTCGTGGCCATGCTTATGACGGTTTACATCATGTGACCGTAGATTGGTTGTCCCCTGTGATATTAATAACGTTGTTTGCTCCGGAACCAGCCTCAGAGGTGAAGCATTTAGCAGATGAATTATTGTCACTCATACCCAGCTGTAAAAGTGTACAACTACAGCACCGGTATGAATTAGCAGGCCCCATAGATATTATTCTTGGTGATGATATCCAAGATCTTGTTATCCAGGAAAATAATTTAAAGTTTTATATCAAATTAGGGGCATCTCGAAACACAGGGTTGTTTCTGGATATGCAAAATGGGCGCAGCTGGGTGCAAGCACATAGTAAAAATAAACGTGTGCTCAATTTGTTTGCTTATACTTGTGGGTTTTCGATAGCAGCAATTGCAGGTAATGCCAAATCGGTATTAAATGTTGACATGAGTAGTGCTGCGCTTAATGTTGGACGGGATAATCATCGTTTAAACCAACACTCTCTTGAGCAGGTACGATTTGAAAAGTTGAATATTTTTAAATCATTTGGGCGGTTTAAAAAAAGAGGGCCGTTTGATTTATTGATTTGTGATCCGCCTACTTTTCAAAAAGGCAGTGTTGATATTGTTCGCGATTATCCTAAAATATTACGTAGACTCGATCAGTTTATGTCGCCGGGTAGTACGCTTTTATTATGCTTAAATGCACCTGAACTAGGGCGAGATTTTTTGATTAATCATATCGCTGAATTGGCACCTCAGTATCGCTATATTGAAGAAATTATGCCGCCGCAAGTTTATGTTGAAGCCGAAGGAAAAGGCTTAAAGATATTGGTTTTTAAACATATTTAATTGTTATTACCCGCCTTTGACCTGGTTCTTGGTTTTTATAAATTGTAGATGAGGTACATGGAGTAAATCAGCTAGTTTTCGCACCATATGTTCTTCGTGCATATCCAGTTCACCATCAGCATAAGCAATTTGCCACAATGATTTAATTAAGGTGATTTTTTGCTCTTGAGTATATGCTTTATTGATTAAGGAGGTGAACTGGTAGTAGTCAGTGGCTTGTTGTCTTTGTTGTGTGGCTATTGAAATTAAATCATTTGCCTGATCAAAAGAGAGTGAAAAAATCTCTCTCATACGATTTAAAATCATCTCATGCTCATCAGCGTGTACTATGTCATCAATATGCATCATTTCGATAAATAATGCGGCACAGGCAAGCTGAATATTTTCCTCAGATAATTGGTCGGGGCTGGGTAGTGCAATATGTTGATCAAAAAACAATTTGATTTGGTTTAACATTTTAAAAGGGTCCTTTGTTGTAGTATCACTCAGAAACTTTGCCTCGTAGTGCCTTTGTCCGAGATCGGTGGGCTTTGCTGTCCAGTCGTCTTTTTTTTGAACCCTTGCTAGGTTTGGTAGGGCGCCTGACTTTTTGTATGGTGGTAACGCTAATAATCATTTCCTTTAACCGTTCAAAGGCATTTTCTCGGTTTTTTTCCTGGGTTCGAAATTGTTGTGCTTTTATTACGATGATGCCATCTTTAGTAATTCGGTGGTCGCGCAATTTTAAAAGTCGTTGTTTGTAAAGTTCAGGCAATGAGGATGCTTTGATATCAAAACGTAGATGAATAGCCGAAGATACTTTATTAACATTTTGTCCCCCGGAGCCTTGGGCTCGAATTGCTGAAATTTCAATCTCATTGTCAGGGATCAAAGTATTTTGGGAGATTTTTAGCACGGTTGATTTTTATTAGAAAAGTAGCGCTATTATACTCTTTAAGGTGATGAGCATATTGTTAGAGTTTGTTTTTTTGATATTTACTCAACCATCGTCGTCGAAAGCGCGTAAAATATCAGCCTTTTTAAAGAATTATTATATATAAGCACCTGTATATTGGTCTGTCTCTCTTTAGTGATTGAGCTTAGCGATGTATCGGCACGCCTCTACTTAGATAAAATCATGCTCACAACTGCAAATATTACCATGCAATTTGGCGCTAAGCCGCTTTTTGAAGATGTATCCGTTAAGTTTGGTAACGGTAACCGTTATGGACTCATTGGAGCCAACGGATGTGGAAAATCAACTTTTATGAAAATTTTGGGCGGGGACCTTGAGCCCTCTACTGGCAATGTCTCAAAAGACCCGCACGAACGAATTGGAAAATTAAAGCAGGATCAGTTTGCCTACGAAGACTATGCTGTAGTGGATACGGTTATTATGGGGCATGAGGAATTGTGGGCTGTTAAGGCAGAACGTGATGCCATTTATGCAAACCCAGAGATGACAGAGGCTGATGGCATGCGCGCCGGTGAGCTAGAGTCAGAATTTGCCGAGATGGATGGTTACTCTGCCGAAGCACGTGCAGGTGAATTATTATCGGGCGTTGGTATTCCGGTAGAACAGCACTATGGTTTGATGAGTGCAGTGGCTCCTGGTTGGAAATTACGTGTGTTACTGGCACAGGCATTATTTTCTGAGCCCGATATAATGTTATTAGACGAACCTACAAATAACCTCGACATTAATGCTATTCGTTGGTTAGAAGGTATGTTAAATGAACGTAATTGCACCATGGTTATCATATCGCATGATCGACATTTTCTAAATAGTGTATGCAGCCATATGGCTGATCTGGATTATGGTGAAATACGCGTTTATCCTGGTTCGTATGACCAATATATGACAGCGGCTACTCAAGTCATTGAACGAATGCAGTCAGAAAATGCTAAAAAGAAAGTGCAAATTTCAGAACTTAAAGCTTTTGTCAGTCGCTTTTCTGCAAATGCATCAAAATCAAAACAGGCAACTTCTCGCGCAAAGCAATTAGATAAAATTGATTTAGCAGAGATTAAACCTTCCAGTCGTCAAAATCCGTTTATAGGTTTTGAACAGAATAAAAAACTTCACCGCCTGGCGCTTGAAGTAGAAGGTCTGGGTAAACGTTACGATGAACAATTGTTTTCAGACTTTAACCTGATGATCGAAGTAGGTGAGCGTGTTGCTATTATTGGCCCTAACGGCATTGGCAAGTCTACGTTATTGAAATGTTTAGTAGGAGAGGTTGAGCCTTCAGCTGGCAAGGTAAAATGGTCTGAAAATTCTGATATTTCTTATTGTGCCCAAGATCATGCAGCTGATTTTGAACAAGATATGCCCATGTTTGAATGGATGGAGCAATGGCGAAAGCCTAGCGATGATGATCAGGCTATTCGTGGGACATTGGGTCGTTTATTATTTTCTCAGGATGACATCGCTAAAAAGGTGAGTGTTCTTTCCGGTGGAGAGCAAGGTCGCATGATATTTGGTAAACTTATGCTGCAACGGGCAAATATTATGTTGCTGGATGAACCCACCAACCATCTTGATATGGAATCAATTGAATCACTAAATTTAGCCCTGGAAAATTACCCGGGAACCTTGGTTTTTGTTAGCCATGACCGTGAATTTGTATCATCATTAGCTACCCGCGTACTTGACATGACGCCAACAGGAATCATTGATTTTCGTGGAGGATATGAAGATTATTTGCTTAGCCAAGACAACGGTTGATCAAAAGCTTATTCATTTTTATAACAATTAACAGCTTGATCTAAGGTATGAAAACAGCGAGTTGTAGGGCGGAGTAAAGTTCGCTCTACAATTGATAATCTGTGGCTTGATAATAGCCATGTTCATTTATAAGGCCAGTTTATGTCGTTAAGTTTATCAGATACTTTAGTTGTTGGAATTTCAGCTACCGCTTTATTTGATTTAAAGCAGGCGGATAAGATTTTTCGCGAAAAATACAAGCAAGACAAAGAGTCTGCAATTGCTGAGTATCGAAAGTATATGCTGGAAAGAGAAGATGAGCTACTTGACGATGGTACTGGCATGCCACTGGTTAAGGCATTGCTGGAATTAAATAAATATCAACGTGCAGGCGAACCGCCTTTAATAGAAGTTGTGGTAATGTCACGAAACAGCCCCGAAACGGGTATTCGAGTACTGCAGAATATTAGGCATAGTAAACTAAAAATTTCAAGACATGCGTTTACAGGAGGAGAATCGGTTGTAGATTATCTTGAAGCGTTTGATGTTGACTTGTTTTTAACCACTACGATAAAAGATGCCCAGAAAGTTATAGATGGCAAAACATGTGCAGCCGCTATATTAAAAAGTCCACCTGAAAAATCTAAAAAAATCCCTGAAGGACAGGTTAGAATCGCTTTTGACGGTGATGCGGTGTTATTTGATGAAAGCAGCGAGCAGATTTATAAAGCTAAAGGTCTTGAGAGTTTTAACAAAAATGAAGATCAACAGCAGAATGAACCTATGCTAGAAGGGCCTTATGCTGCCCTGTTAAAAAAGCTATCCAGATTACAAGAACGTCTGCCGTTTAGTGTTGAATACTCACCTGTACGCATTTCAATTGTAACCGCAAGAAATGCACCAGCAGAGATGAGAGTCATAAAAACACTCAGACATTGGGGGGTGTATGTAGATGAGGTTTTCTTTTTGGGGGGTATGGATAAAACCCCTGTATTAGAAGCATTTCAGCCACATATTTTTTTTGATGATCAAGAGCTGCACGTAGAAAATGCGTCTAAGGTAGTACCCGCTGGGAAAGTACCCTATCCAAGTGTGTCACCATTACATAAAAAAAATAATGAGTCTTAATTTGTAGACACAAACAAAGAAAAATAACTGGCTAGGATTTTATATATTCCCTGTTTATTCTTCAGTTAATACTCTATTTCGGCCTGTTTCTTTGGCTTTGTATAGAGCATTATCAGCACGCATAATAAAGTCTTCCACAGTATCGTTTGGTTTTAAAGTGGAAATGCCGATTGAGACTGTGACTTTACCAATTAATTCGCTATTATTTTTTTTCTTTAATTTACTGCTTTCTAGTGTTGATCTAATGTTTTCTGCTATTTCTGAGGCTTTTTCAAGTGAAGTATCGGGCATTATGATAGCCATTTCTTCACCGCCATATCTGGCTACGAAGTGGTGTGAATCAGCATGTTTTTGTAAAATTCCTGCAGTAAATTTAAGTACATTATCGCCAATTAGGTGGCCATGATTATCATTAAATTGCTTAAAATGATCAAGGTCTAGCATTGTTAAACAGGCTTCCTGTTCTTCGGGATGATCCAAAATGTCGGTTAAAGCGGTATCAAAAGCGCCGCGATTTAACAAGCCTGTTAAAGCATCTGTAGATGCGACTACTTTTGTCCGGGCCAATTCGATCCGAAGTTGTTCCATTTCGTGTTGAGCGTTAGTTAGTTCGGATTGTAGGCTGTTACTGACGTCTGCCAGGCCTTTAGTTTCGCTAACAATATCTGAAATAACATGTTTTAGATCATCAATGCTATTTGCAGATGCAATAGATGATGCCTGTTCTTCAAAATTTGTACCCGCAGCTGATGCTTTTTGACTGCTTGTTTCCAAGCTGTCGCGTGTTTGGCCAATTAGTGTTTGTAGATCATGGTTGATTTTTTCTAAAGACTCTACAGAAGGGTCGGAGATATATTGTTTATATAATTCAATAGCGGAATCATTATCAATAGTTTTTTTTTCTTTGATTAATAAATCTGCTGCTTGAGTTAAACCACTATTACCACCAGAAACGTACTCATAACCAATGGTGTAATTCAATGGTGTTGGAGACATTTTATGGCTAGAAATGAACTTTAACGCCTGCCGTAAAAAGTGTTGGTTTTGTTCTTCGCTAAATTTGTATGAGGTTATCAGAGACATGGTTCTTAAAAATAGAAAAAAAGTCCTTAACAGTATAGTTGAAAAGTTAGACTAATGTTCAATGATAGATAATATTTTGATAGTTTAAGGAAATATAATGTTTTTGGTTTTTAATGTGCTTGGATTGTTGTTAACTAGTGCCTGAACGGAAAAGCATAAAGCTGAGCGAGGCCCACAAAATGTTGACTCAGACTGCGTACTAGCCATTTCAAAATTCGCCAAACACAGACGCAAAGCACCATTTTTCTGTCCACATGGCGTTAAAAACCATT
>JBJPGG010000081.1:0-9897 GCA_048595505.1 Methylococcaceae bacterium | reverse complement strand
GGGCAGGTTGGTGGGCGTAGTGCACCGACTGTGTGGAATGCAGCTTTCAATAAAGTACAATTCTGGGATGGTCGTGCAGCAAGTCTGGAAGAGCAGGCGGCTGGCCCTGTAACTAACCCAATAGAAATGGGTATGAAAAGCTGGGATGATGTGGTTGCTCGTCTAGAAACTATTGAAGGCTATCAGATGTCTTTTGAAAAAGCATTTGGCAAAAATTCTATTTCTAAAGATAATGCGACTAAAGCAATAGCGGCGTATGAAAGAACTTTAATTACACCTAATAGCCCTTTTGACAAATATGTTAAAGGTAATAAGTCTGCGATGACGGCGCAGCAGATTCGTGGTATGAATAAGGCTGTTGAGATAGGTTGTACAGGTTGTCATAGTGGACCAGCATTTAATGGTCCTGGTACATTCCAGAAATTCCCAGTGATTAGTAATGGTTCTTTATCGGCACAATATAAGCTTAAAAAGGATAAAGGTTTAGCTGAAGTGACTGGTAACAAAGAAGATGAGCATATGTGGAAAGTACCTACATTGCGTAACATTGCTTTAACAGCACCATATTTCCATAATGGTAAAGTTAAAACCTTGGATAAGGCTGTTAAGCTGATGGCTGTATTACAGTTAGGTAAAAAATTATCTGATGAAGAAGTGGCAGATATTGTTGCCTTTTTAGATGCTTTAACGGGTGAATTTCCTAAACAGCAAATGCCTGTTTTACCTGCTACATCAGGACGTACTTTTAATTAAGTAATAAAAGTTAGTAGCATAGGCAACCAAGGTTTGATGGATTAATCATTTAACCAAAGTTGCTGTCAAAGGCAGATACGTTACTAAGGTAATTTATCTGCCTTTTTTATGGCCGAATTTTATTAAATAAATCAGTATGAGTTCAATTCAAACCGCAGTTGATCAGTATGATGTTATTGTTATTGGAAGTGGTATCGGTGGTTTAACGGCTGCTTCATTATTGGCTAAAGCCGGTCGATCTGTTTTAGTGTTGGAACAGCATGACCGAGCAGGTGGTTATGCACATGGCTTTAAGCGCAAACGCTATACCTTTGATTCAGGTGTTCACCTGATCAGTGGATGTGGTTCCAAGGGGTTTAAAGGCGGGCAAGTTATATATAAAACATTGCGTGCTATTGAGGTTTATTCACAATTAGAGTTTGTAAAAATCAATCTTATTGCGGCTGTAGAATTCCCTGGGCTAAAGTTGAGTTTGCCATCGTCAATTGATGGTTTTATTTCCAGTATTGTAAATGTATTTCCTGAACAAGAGCGGGGGTTAAGTGATTTATTAGTAATTTGTTTACAGCTCACAGAAGAAGTCGCTAAGGCAGATGAACTTTTGAGTATTGGGGATGCTACTGAGATCCAGACAAAGTTGTCCACTTTATTTAGATTTAAACGTTTATCACTGGCAGAAGTGTGGGATGAGTTTATACCTGATAAACAGTTGCAGAGTGTATTTTCTACTCAATGGCCTTATTTAGGTTTGCCGCCGTCAAAAGTGTCCTTTGTTTATTGGGCTACTATGATGATTGGTTATCTTGAGGATGGGGCTTATTATTGTAAAGGTGGTTTTCAGAATCTAGCTGATAGTTTTGTAGACGGTTTAAAAAAACAAGGAAGTGACATTCAGTTTAATTCGACTGTTAAAAAAATCAGGGTTGTTGATAATCAGGTTCTAGGAGTTGAACTTGAATCAAACCAATTTATTTCGGCACCGGTTGTTATTTCTAACGCAGATATGCGCCAAACTGTATTTCAGTTAGTCGGAGATGAATTTTTCTCCAAACGCTATATTGCCCGTTTAAAAAAAATGCAACATTCTTTATCAACTTTTGTAGTCTACCTAGCGACAGACCTGGATTTGTCTTCTTTAGAGGTACACCATGAAAGTTTCTATTATGATGATTGGGATCATGAGCTGAATTACAGTGATTCTGTAAAGAGTGAAATCACCCCTAGGTGGCTTAGTATCACAGTTCCGACATTGGTTGATGACAGTTTGGCCCCTGTTGGTCAGCATGTTATGCAGCTAACAAGACTAGTGTCCTATGATAAACAGCCCAACTGGAAACAGCAAAAACAGGCGTATGTTGATGCCATGATTGCGTTTGCTGATACAAAAATACCTGGATTAAAAAGTCATTTACTTTTCGTTGATGCGGGTTCTCCAACAACGCTAGAGCGCTATACATCAAACTATAAGGGTTCTGCCTATGGATGGGATGTTACACCAGAACAAGTCGGTTCAACCAGGGCAGCGATTGACTCATCAATAGAGGGGCTTTATTTTACCGGGCACTGGAGTTCCCCTGGTGGGGGGGTAACAGGGGTAAGCTATTCAGGTATGATGGCAGCACAAAAAGTATTAGGAATCACTCGTGTGGATGAGTTTTGGCAGTGTATAAATACTAAATAATAACCTAAGCCATTGCTCCATTAACGCCAATAATTTGCCCGGAAATATAGCTCGCATCATCAGTACATAGAAAGGCAACCAGCGCGGCCACTTCATCCGATGTCCCCGCTCTTTTCATGGGTACTATTTGTTTGATGCTATTCTTGTCAAAACTGTTTTCAGTCATATTTCCTTCAATAATGCCGGGAGCAATTGCGTTGACAGTAATTTTTCGCGAAGCTAATTCTATTGCCAGTGATTTAGTTGCGCCATGCAGTGCAGCTTTGGCAGCTGAATAATTAGTTTGCCCTCTGTTTCCCATGACACCGGCGATTGATGATAGATTAATGATTCTTCCCCAGCGTGTTTGAATCATCGGTAATAATAAGGGTTGGGTAACGTTGAAAAAACCATTGACTGACACATCGATCACTGAGGACCATTGATTTAAGCTCATACCTGCCATAGGTGCGTCAGCGTGGATGCCGGCGTTATTAATAATGACTTGGATTGCACCGGACTGTAACAGTTTGGATATTGCAGATTTTGTGCTTTCAGCATCAGTAATATCGAAAGCTACGGCTTCTGCAGAACCCCCATTATTTTGAATACTCTGAGCTATCGTTCTAGCTTTTTCCAGTTGAGTATTGCTATGCACAATTATGTGAAAGTTTAATTTTGCCAGTCGATAGCAAATGGCGGAGCCGATATCGCCACTGCCTCCAGTAATAAGCGCTTTTTTCATAATTGTATAATAATTAGATATTAATAACAGTTGCTCTGGCATCAACTAATAAGGTATTCATCTCATCGGTGATATGGAATTTATACACTGCGCCATTTTCGATTTTTAATTCAGCCCGGGCGGTAATGGTTATTTGACTTTGTACTTGATCAAGGCAGTCAATATTGAAATGTACTGCTCTGGCTGCTGCCAGAAAACCTGGAGAAGCTTTGCCTGTGAGTAAGCCGCCATGAATGGCCATAGACTGAGCACCATATTCGATTAAATGAATAGATGAGAGGCTGCCATTGAGGCGCAGGGGGTTGTTTATAGATTGATGACTTAATGTGCTGCAAACTATATAGCTATCTCCCCAGTCTTCAACCTGATCAATTAAAATCATATTGCCAGCATGAGGAATCAGTTTTGCAAACTCGGCCTGGTTTAAGCGCTTATTCAACATTATCGTCCTGCCAGTAATCATAAAAATTAAACCAGTTGTACGGGTATTTGATTAGATATTTTTCTAATATGTTTGCGTACTCTTGCACATATCTCTGGATATCCTGTTTTCTGTTTTTTCTATTTAGAACGACTTTTTCACTGAGTAATTCAAAATGAATCTGGTATTGATTTCCCCCGTGAAAAATACCAAAAAAAACAATGAGAGGTACTTTAAGCGTAGCAGCTATCAGAACAGGTGCTATAGGCATTTCTACCTGTTCGCCGAGCAAGGTGCAGGTGACAGTCTTATCGTTACTATTATTCATGATACGATCGCCTAGCATGCCAACAGCCGTGCCGGTTTCAACTGCTTCTTTGACCTTAATTATACTGTTCGGGTTACCATCTAATTGAATGATGGTGTCTGCAAGAGCAGGGTTGATGGAATGAAGCATGTTAACTATCATCGGGGTTTGTCCTTCATACATCAAAATCTTGACGGGTAAAGGACATTTTTTCAGCGCATAACTTCGTAATATTTCAAAACTTCCCACATGACTGCCCAATAAAATACAGCCGGTGCCATCTTTGGAATAGGCTAATGGCATATTTTGTGAGGGAAAGGTAATGTTTAGCACATCAAAGCGTCCTGAAATTAAATATATCCGGTCAAGAATAGTGGAAGCGAAACAATGAATGTGTTTAGCGACGTTAATAACGGTTGGTTTTTTGTTTAATACTCTACTTAGGTATTGTAAGGATGCTTTACGTTGTGCAGAGGCAAACAATAAAAAATACAGGGTGATAGGGTATAAAGTTAAGCGTGCAACAGGCCTACCTAGACTTAAAGCTATCCATCGAATTAATTTTAATGCAACTGGATTGCTTCTCTCTCTATGGGATTGCCAGGAGTCATTCATATTGTCGTCTCAATTATGAATGTTCCGGAAAGAAGTTTGTCTTCAGCTCTTAAGCATTTAAATTTAATTGAGTGTTCTGTTGTTTGCATCAAATGTATTATAAATGACTGTTCGGGGTATAAAGGGTGGTGAAATTTTGCTTGTGACAAAGTTTTAATTCGCGTTTTGGTTTTCCAGTTGCGTAATAATGCACCGGTATAATCAAGTATGACCACCCCGGGTACAATGGGGGAATTAGGAAAGTGGCCCGCAAGACAGGGGTGTGATGATGGAATGCAATATTCCTGACTGATTTCAAGCACGTTGAGTTCTTTGGTTAATTGGATTGATTAATTGATCCAGTTCGGTTTTAATTATTTTACCCGTTTCATTTCGGGGTAATTTGTCTATTTTAATGATTTTTTTCGGTAAAAAGACTTCATCTATAGAGAGTTTTAATTCATCTAAAATTTTCTTTGAATCTAGTTTGGAAGCAACCAGTATTGATAAACGATTGTTTTTCCCCTGGATAAACACACCATCATCAATCCCGTCAATTTTAGATAATATTTGATTTAATTCAATTAGTGACGCTCTTTTTCCTGCAATTTTAATTAAATCAGTAGCGCGTCCTAATAATTTGAAAGAGCCGTTAGCATGAAGTTGAAATCGATCGTTTAATTTAATTTTATTGGCTAAGTGTCCACCTGAGACAAAAAATGAATCAGCATTTTGTTGTAATTGAATTGATTGGTAAGTTTTCCAGTATATATTATCGTGCGCTCTTCTGGATGCAAATGATAGGGTTTCTGTACTGCCAAACAGTTCAAACACTGGGGTGTCAAACTGTGTTTCAATTTCTTTGCTCAAGGAATGATTCAATGGGGCGGTAGATGACACAATTAGATGTGTTTTAGACCATGAAATATCAGATGCAGAGCAGGCTTTAAGATGAGCTGGCGTTGAAATTAATATACCGGGTTGCCTTAAGGAGGATAAGGTATTTTGTATGTCGGCTGGATAAAAAGGGCGGCTGATATGTATGCTTAAGCTGGAAAATAAGGGCCAAAACAACGAGGTTTCTAATCCATACATATGTTGAGTCGGTACGGTAGAAACAAGTGTTGTGTTTTGATTAAGTAGATTCAGTTGAGATAAAGCTAATTCAGCTGCTTTGTGAAATTCCTGCCAGTTTTTTTTAATTGCTTTGGGTTCTCCTGTACTTCCTGAAGTAAAAGAGATAGAAATTATTTTTGTAGTATCAATAGCAGGAAAGGGCAGGTATGACTTTTTTAAACTTTCATTAGAGATAGTAAAGCAGGGTGAGTGTGATGTTAATATGTCATCTGAAATATAATAGCTTTCTGGATAGTCAGTACCTAGCCTGGTAAGAACACGTTTAGCCTGGCTTGGAGGAAGCAGAGTAATTTGATTTTTTAGTAAGACGGCTAAATAGCTAACAATAAAAAAATAGCGGTTTTTACATAAATTAATGGCATAATTTCCATCAGGAAGTTTTGTGCTGAGGAATAAAGCATGGCTAAGAAGGTCTTGGCGACTGATCGATTTACCATTTTGATCAATACATAGGGGGGTGTTGAGATTTTCCCTTAGTATTTCAGTTAATAATATATAGTGTGGGTCTGTTGTGGTCAAAGCGGAGTGTGTGGTGATTTAATGATTAATTACGCAGCATTTTTATTGCGGTGTTTATGTAAGAGCGTCCGCCCCTACAGGCTGGATAATTCAAACAGGCTGAATATTGATTGAAATTTTATCTTTTTGTAAGCTTTCAGATCAAGCTTTAATATGGGTTAAATGATTTTCAGCTAGTTGCCCGTAAATAATCTTTCTGTATTAGAATGACCTTTGCCCTCATAATGACTCTAAAATAACCCGATAATACATGTTTTTAAGTGTTGATGTTGTTTATTAAACAGCCTTTTTTTATTAGTTTTTTATTTACTATTACCGTTTGGGTTGCATGGGGTTTATATACCTTTCCTGATGGAATAGGTTATATAGTAGATAATTGGCAGGTTTCATTAACCATGGTGATTGGCTCGTTTGTGGCGGGAGCAACCAGTGAAGGTGGTGGCGCAATTGCCTTTCCTGTTTTTACAAAATTACTGAATATTTCAGCTGTTGATGCCAAGGTGTTTTCATTAGCAATACAAAGTGTGGGTATGTTAGCGGCTTCCATTACAATTTGGGTGCTTAGAATAAAAGTGTCAACAAAGGTTATTGTTTGGGCAGGTTTAGGGGGTATTCCAGGTGTCATTAGTGGCGCTGCCATCTTATCCCCTATGCTGGCACCTGAGGTTTTGAGGTTGGTGTTTACTGTGATAGTTGTTAGTTTAGCGATGACTCTTTTAGTATTAAACCGAGGCTATCGTTTATATAATGATGCTATTGCTGTGTTTGGTTATAAAGAATATGCGGTTTTGTTAGTTGCCGGGTTTGTTGGTGGAGTGCTTACTGGGTTGGTAGGGAATGGTATAGACATTTTTTGTTTTTCCGTCATGGTTTTATTGTTTCGATTAAGTGAAAAAATAGCGACACCAACATCGGTTGTGTTAATGGCATTTAACGCTATGATCGGTTTTTCTCTGCATCTTTTTTATTTAGACGGCTTTAATCAACAGGTGCAGGAATATTGGTTATCTGCTGTGCCGATTGTTGTGGTCGGAGCGCCCTTGGGGGCATGGGTGTGTAGCCGGATGAATAATAAAACGATTGCAAATTTTTTGATTGCTTTGATTGTTATTGAGTTGATTAGTACAGTATGGATATTACATTTTTCCAACGCTCTTATTTTAATAGCCTTAACCGCATTTTTGTTCTTTTTTGGGCTCAATTATTTGATGATTAAAAGCAAAGCATATGGTGCATCTTGAGTAAAATATTTTGAAAAAAAAATCCTTGTTGAAAAATAGTACAGAATGGACTTTGATGATGTTGGGGTTTGTTTATTGGGCAGTTGTGGGTTCCTCTATTACAGTGATTGGTACACTACTATATTGGTGCTTGCCGGTAAGGTATTCGTTACCCTGCGGTCGATTTTTATTACAAAAGGCATTTCAAGTTTTTATTGCATATTTCAAGGTGGCGGGTTTACTAGTTCTGGATGATAAGGCATTAGCTAAATTAGCTGAACATTCGGGTTCTATGATTATTGCACCTAATCATATTGCACTTTGGGATGCTGTTTTCATTATTGCCCGGATACCTGAAACGATTTGTATAATGAAAGGTGTGATTTTACGCAACCCTATTTTAGGGGGAGGGGCTAGATTAGCCGGGTATATTCCGAATGATTCGACCTCACAAATGTTATTAAAGGCATCTGCTCGATTACAACAAGGTGAAAAATTGCTGGTTTTTCCTGAAGGGACGCGTACTAAAGCTGATGCTACTTGGCTTAATCCTTTTCAAGGTGCTGTTGCAATATTGGCGAAATATTCTGATGCACCGGTAGTCCCTGTATATATTCGCAGTAACTCTCGTTTTTTTGAGAAAGGAAGGCCTTTATTTAAAAAGCCAGATTTTCCTATAATAATTAGTTTTTCTGTCGGTGATTCAATAGAATTTAATGCAGATGAATCAAATAAAGACTTTAGTTCTCGACTTGAAAGTCTGTACCTTACTGAGCTTTCAAAACCACATGCTTTGCGGAGAAAGCAAATAATCAATGAGTAGTATGCCGCAGGTTCCTTCAGAAACTCATCTTGTAGTCATTCCAAGTTATAACACGGGGGCTATTCTACAACAGACAGTGCAACAAGTAATGGATCAATGGGCACCTGTCTGGGTGGTTATTGATGGTAGTACGGATGGTAGTGTTAAGTTGCTTGAACCTTTAAAACAAAAGTATTCCGGTGCTTTAAAAGTGATTGAATTAGAGCATAATGTTGGAAAAGGAGCGGCGTTATTGCAAGCTGTTTTAATGGCAAAAAATGGCGGCTTTTCCCATGTTTTGACTATGGATGCTGACAATCAACATCCAGCTGACTATATTGCTGAATTTATGCGCCAATCAAAAGATTCTTTGCAAAGCATGGTTTTTGGTGTGCCTGTTTTTAATGAATCAGCGCCAGCACTGCGCGTTCAAGGTAGAAAGATTTCAAATGCATGGGTAAACCTAGAAACCTTAAGTTGGGATATTAGAGATTCACTTTTTGGAATGCGTATTTATCCCATTAAAGACCTAGTAAATGTGATGCAATCTACTCGCTGGGCCAGACGCTTTGATTTTGAGCCAGAAGTTGCTGTGCGTTTAGCCTGGAACGGTGTGAAAACGATAAATATAGAAACCCCTGTTAGGTATCTGTCAGAGGAGGAGGGAGGGGTGAGTCAATTTAGGTACTTACGCGATAATGTGCTGCTTACATGGATGCATGGTCGGTTGTTTTTTGGTTTTGTGCTTAGACTGCCTTATTTGTTGTTACAGAAAATCAAAGGTTAGAGCTTTGTTATTGCTGCGATGATGAATCCTTTTGGAGGGGTAGAGCGGACTTCAGTCCGCTATATTTCCGCAAGTGTTGCGGACTGATCACGTTATGGATGGCATGTAGTAGAGTAATGCAGGAGCAATTACCGAAGTCCGCTCTTGTATCTACAGTTGAGAGTTAGCACAAGCTATTGTTCTGATCATAATATCTCTTCTTGCTCCAATAATTTAGCGTGTGCCGTTGCTAACCTGGCTATAGGTATACGGGGGGCAGAGCATGAAACATAATTAAGTTTTATGTTATGACAGAAGCGGATTGATTTAGGGTGGCCCCCTTGTTCACCACAAATGCCAATGCTTAGGGCAGGTCGAGTTTCTCTGCCTAATTTTACGGTTAATTTCATTAACTCGCCTACGCCTCTAATATCCAAAACCTCAAAAGGGTTATCTTGCAACAGTTCTGCATCGTTATATAAAGGAAGAAATTTATTTTCAGCATCTTCTCTGGAAAATGAAAAGGTAGCCTGTGTCAGATCATTGGTTCCAAAAGAGAAAAACTCAGCGGTTTCTGCCAAGTGTCCGGCGCGGGTACAGGCTCTGACAGTTTCTATCATGGTGCCAAATTTAAAATTTAAGTCGACGCGGTATTCACTTTCGACTGTCTGTTGAATGTCATCTACCATCTGTTTTACTTTTTTCAATTCTTGAGAAGTAATGACCTGAGGCACCATGATTTGGGGTTCAATAGGAATCCGTTTTTTTATACATGCCGCTGTGGCTTCAAGTATGGAACGTATTTGCATGCGATATATTTCGGGATAGCTCATACCTAGTCTTACACCGCGATGACCTAACATCGGATTGACTTCGAATAAGTCTCGCACCTTTTTTAACATCACCTTTTTTTTGTAGATGGTTTCGTTAACAAGTTCTTCGTTTAGCAGGTCAAAAGGTGCTGGTAGTGGGT
>JBJPGG010000080.1:0-2326 GCA_048595505.1 Methylococcaceae bacterium | reverse complement strand
AGGGTCCGTGCTGCAACTGTCCAATGCTCAAACAAAATTGAGCTGGTAATGGACTCCCAATTTTCAACGACAGATTTAGTTTTATGCCATACAATCATAAACAACAAAAACACTATAATAATTAACTGCTATGTTCCTCCAGATGGAAATTTTGCTCTATTTTTAAACAAATTAGATATCATATTAACTAAATTTAAGGGTTACAACCTCTTGCTTGCTGGTGATCTTAATTCCAAATCCATGCTCTGGGGGAATTTGACAGAGAACAACAAAGGCCCACCTTTAGTTTCGTTTCTCTCACAGTATAATTTAACCGTACTTAATTCTGGGTTCCAACCAACATTTTCCTCTCACCAAGGGGAAAGTTGCGTGGACCTAACAATAGCTAGTGAAACTTTTGCGTTAGGCATTAGTGATTGGTCCGTATCTCCCGAATGCTCTCTCTCAGATCACAACATAATACAATTCACCATACAAGAAACGGATGCATCTTTCTCAAATAACAACAATCTTTTCAAACATATAAATTACCGCCGAGTAATTAAGGATCTTTATAGTCCATTCCAAAATATCACCGATAAAATGAAAGAAGCTCACGTTAATCCCAGCCAGGTAGTCCTGGAAATGAACAATGTTATTCGTCAAGCCATAGACAATAATTCAAAATTGAAAAAACAAAAACCCAAGACTAATCCTTGGTGGACTCCACTGTTATCGAAACTACGTAAAAGAGTAAACAGACTCAGAAGAAAAATGCAACGAACCAAGAATAGGACATTAAAAGATAGTTTTAGAATAGAATACAAAACAATTCAACAAGAATATAAGCGGAGTATTGACTCGGCCAAAACCGACTCGTGGAAGCGTTTTTGTGATAGAGATAGCGGAAACGTCTTCGGGTCATTTCTCAGGACCCTGAAAAGAAACTCTCAGCAGCTAATATTACAAACTCTTTCGGACGGGAGCGGAAACTTTTCATCCTCAGTTGATGAAATGGCAACCGCAATATTAAATCATTTTTTTCCTGAAAAAGAAAAGAACTCCCAAGATCAAAATAATATCATTCATACGAACAATCAGCCCGAACTTTTCCCTGCTATTAAGGAACACGAAATAAAAGAAATTATCTCCAATATAAATATTAGAAAGTCAACAGGTCCAGACCAGCTTAACGGCACCATAGTAAAACAACTATTTCAACATTTCCCAACATTTTATGTGCATCTATTCAACCTCTGTTTGGAAAAGGGAATCTTTCCTGCTCCTTGGAAACAGGCTACACTCAAAATTATACCAAAGAATTATTCCAGAACTGACATATCCGCATATCGCCCAATTTGTTTACTGCCCATACTTGGCAAGGTTTTTGAGAAAATAATAACGAATAGGATTTTACATTACTTATATAATAATAACTTTATCAACGACAACCAACACGGGTTTCTCAAGCAGAAATCGACCATCACTGCCCTTTCAAAAATTAATAATTTCTTAAGATCCTCTCTGGAACAAAAATATTATGCGGTTACGGTGTCAATTGATATAAAGGGCGCATTTGACAGTGTGCAGTGGGACGCTATAATTGCCTCCCTGTCGAATAAAAAAGTCCCAACTTACCTTCTAGAAATCATGAAAAACTATTTTAAAGACCGAAAAGTAACTTATAATATTTGCAACCGAAAGTTTACACGAAATCCAGCTCAGGGTTGCCCCCAGGGGTCCGTAGTCGGGCCTTTGGCGTGGAACCTTGTCTGTGATCTTCTCCTGGCTGAATTCGTCCCCAAAAAAGACTCACAGATAACCGTATTCGCGGACGATATTACCATCCAAGCAAGAGCGAATAACCCAGAGGAAGTTGGGCGAGCAATCAATGATATGTTGCTGATCGTCTCGAAATGGGCTCGAGATAACCAGTTAGCCTTCAGCCTTCACAAATGCTGCGCAATGTGCACTACTAAGAAACTTACATATACGAATCCAGATATAATATTAAACAATACACCACTCCCCTATACCAATTCAATTAAACTTCTTGGTGTCATTATTGACAGCAAACTAAACTTCAATAAACACATTAAGGATAAAACAAATAAAGCCCTCCAATTAGCCCAGAAACTTATGAGATATAGTCGCCAGCGTTGGGGCCCAACCAAGGGAGCCCTCTCCCTCATATACAATCAAGTCGTGGTGCCAGCCATCACGTATGGTTGCGAGATATGGGGAGACAAAGCCCAGTTGGCATATAACAAGAAGCTGCTCTTTGAAGCCGAACGGAATTTCGGCTTGAGAATGATTAGGGGGTATAGAACTACATCTAGAGTGTCCG
>JBJPGG010000079.1:0-9144 GCA_048595505.1 Methylococcaceae bacterium | reverse complement strand
ATTGAAATCAAAAATCACCCTTCATTTAGAGCAAGATTGGAGCCCTGAACAGATCAGTGGCAGATTGAAGAAAGTGGATGATATTTGTCTTCATCATGAAACAATCTATCGGTTTATTCTTTCTGATAAAAAACAAAATGGACTACTGTATAAACACCTTAGACAGCAAGGAAAAAAGCACCGTAAACGCTATGGGTACGCCAATAACCGGACAGGTATACCGAATCGTGTTGATATAGATGAACGCTCTGATAAGGTAAACAATCGGGAAGTTTTCGGTCACTGGAAAGCCGATACCATTATTGGGAAAGGGCATCAGGGTGCGATAGTCACATTGGATGAACGTGTTTGTAAATTAAGAATGGCTTACCCAGTGAACACCAAGCAAGCCCATAAAGTGGCACAGGCGATCACACAGGTATTACATCCCATTAAGACATGGGTAGAATCCATTACTTACGATAATGGTAAAGAGTTTGCCAAACATGAAGTTGTGAATAACCAACTTGAATGTAGTAGTTACTTTGCTAAGCCATATCACTCATGGGAAAGAGGGCAAAATGAAAATGCCAATGGACTTTTAAGGCAATATTTTCCAAAATCTATGCGTTTAGTTGATATTGCTTATGAAGAAGTTAGAATAGCTGTTCATAAGTTAAATTCTAGACCTAGAAAATATTTGGGATTTAAAACACCTTAATGAAGTGTTTTATGAAAATACGGGCGTTGATGCCAGTAAATTAGCTGTGGTGCACTTATGAGTCGAATCCACCAAATAACTTTATTTCGTCAGACTGCCTTATTTATACTTGTTAACTCAACTGTTTTTGCAGCTTAATTTTTCTTATTTATTAGCTTTAATTTCAGTAAATGCACGCGTCGGTTATCCGCATGAAGCACCTCAAAACGAAACTGTTCGTACTCTATGCTATCCCCTTTTTTAGGTATACGCCCCAATTGATGAACGAAAAAACCACCAATGGTTTCATGCTCATCATCAATTAATTCAGATGAAAAATATTCATTAAAGTCGTCAATAGGTGTTAAAGCTTTAACCGTAAACTTTTTATCACTTGATTTCTGAATATATTCTTCTTCCTGAGCATCATGCTCATCCTCTATTTCACCAACGATTTGCTCCAGAACATCCTCTATGGTTATTAGGCCTGCAGCCATGCCATATTCATCAACGACTATTGCCATATGGTTACGTTCAGTCCGAAACTCTTTTAACAAAACGTTCAGTCTCTTACTTTCCGGAACCACACTAACTGGCCTCATCACATCTTCGACCACTAGTTGTTTATTATCCATAGCGTTAACAAGCAAATCTTTTGCCAATAAAATCCCGACCACCTTACTGCGATCATCTTCTATAACAGGATATCTCGAATGGCCAAACTCTAGTATCAAAGGGAAAATAGTTTCCAAATCAGCATCTTTTGGCACAGCATTCATTTGAACACGTGGAACCATAATATCCCTGACACGCATTTCAGAAAAATGCAAAATACCCTGGATCATTAATAAAGCGTCAGCATCCAATAAATGTTTCTCATGGGCTTCTTGCAATATTTCCAACAGATCAGCTTGATCTTGCGGTTCCCCAGACAAAAACTGACCAAGACGGTCAATTAAACTTTTCTGCTGGGGCTGGCTACTTGGAGGGATTTCATCACTCATGTTTTACTTTTCTCCTGATAAGGGTTTTCTATTTTTATTATTTTTAAAAACTTAATTTCCAAGGCTTCCATTTCCTCAGCATCAGATTCTTCAATATGATCATAACCTAATAAATGTAGCACACCATGGATAATTATATGCGCCCAATGATGTTCTAATAACTTATACTGCTGTTTAGATTCCCTTTCTATTACCGGTGCACAGACAAGCAAATCACCCAACAAGTCGCTTTCAACAGTTTCGGGCACATCAAAAGGAAAACTTAAAATATTAGTTGAGCCAGATTTATCGCGATACTGTTCATTAAACTGGGTCATTTCATCCTCATCAACGATGCGAATCACTATTTCAGAGTCATGCTCCTGATCTGTTAACACTGTATCAACCCAAAGTTGAAACAGGTTTTTAGCGGGAAGCCACTTAGCCTGAGAAACAACCTGAAAATCTAATCTATTCATACTCTATCGTTGTCTGTCTCATAACGCTCATAAGCCAGAACTATACGTTGAACTAACGGATGCCTAACAACATCTTTAACACCAAAGTATGTAAAGCTAATACCATCTACACCCTTTAACACCTTTACAACATGCTTTAAACCACTCATTTTTTCATTGGGCAAATCAATTTGAGTCACATCGCCAGTAACAACGGCGGTAGACCCAAACCCAACTCGGGTTAAAAACATCTTTATTTGCTCTGTAGTAGTATTTTGTGCTTCATCTAAAATAATAAAGGAGTCATTTAATGTTCTACCTCGCATAAATGCAAGAGGCGCTACTTCAATCACATTTTTTTCAATAAGTTTTTCCACACGTTCAAAACCTAACATATCATATAATGCGTCATACAAAGGCCGTAAATAAGGATCAACCTTTTGCGCCATATCACCGGGTAAAAACCCCAGCTTTTCACCTGCCTCTACTGCAGGGCGAACCAATATAATACGCCTTACTTTTTCTGTTTGTAATGCTTCTACTGCACAGGCTACTGCTAAATAAGTTTTTCCTGTCCCCGCAGGGCCCACCCCAAAATTAATATCGTGGAGCATGATTTTTTTCAAATAACTTTGCTGGTTTTCTCCACGCCCTTTTATAACACCCCGCTTGGTTTTAATAAAAACCTGTTCTACAACATTTGTAGAATTAATAGCGACAGGTTCTAACAATTGCTCGACACTGGATTCTTGCATAGATAAATGAACATCTTCAGGGGTTAATAATTCATCACCAGTCGCATCAAATAGCTTCAACATAACGGCACAGGCCGCGCTTACAGCATCAGCAAAACCAGTTACTTTAAATTGATTACCGCGATTAGCAATTTCAACTTTTAAGCGCCTTTCAATTTGGTGCAAATGAGAATCAAATTGTCCACAAAAATTGGACAATCTATGGTTATCTGCTGGTAACAGGGTGATTTCTTGGGAAGTTTGAGAATCTGACAACTTTATATGACTAGTTATTTAGGATTTTATCAACAGAAGACTCAACTAGACGTCCTCTTAAGGAATTAGGCAATGCTTCAGTAATCATGACATCAACAAATTGGCCTGCTAAACGGGGATGAGCAGTAAAGTTTACCACTCGATTATTCTCAGTTCTGCCTGTCATTTGTAAAGGACTCTTTTTAGAAACACCTTCTACCAACACAGTCTGGACAGAGTCAACCATAGAGTTAGAAACATCCATGGTCATTTGATCAAGTCGAGCTTTTAATTTTACAAGCCGTAGCTTTTTAACATCATCAGTAATATTATCAGCCAGTTCTGCAGCAGGTGTTCCTGGACGAGCACTATAGATAAAGCTATAAGAAAAATCGAAACCTACTTGCTCTATCAACGACAAGGTATCTTCAAACTCTTCTTCAGTTTCGCCTGGAAAACCGATAATAAAATCAGAAGATAAACTAATACCAGGACGAACCGCTTTAACTTTGTTCATAATCTCAAGGTATTGATCCCGAGTATAGCCTCGCTTCATTTTAGTTAATATGTTATTACTTCCACTTTGTACAGGCAAGTGCAAATGATTAACTAGCTCGGGGATTTCAGCAAAGGCATCAACAATATCATCAGTAAATTCAGCAGGATGGGACGTGGTAAAGCGAATTCTATCTATCCCATCAACAGCAGCAACATAATGTAACAGCAATGAAAAACCAGCAATCTCGCCATCTTCCATCTCACCTCGAAAGGCGTTCACATTTTGGCCCAGTAAATTAATTTCTCGCACACCTTGTTCAGCCAATACCGATATTTCGGCTATCACATCATTCAGTGGGCGACTGATTTCTTCTCCTCGGGTATATGGGACTACACAAAAAGTACAATATTTACTGCATCCTTCCATAATAGAGACAAACGCTTTAGGGCCGTCAGCTCTCGGGTCAGGTAACGCATCAAACTTTTCTATTTCAGGAAATGAAATATCAACAACGCGCTTTTTGGTTTCACGCGCTTCATCTAATAATTCAGGTAAACGATGTAACGTTTGCGGACCAAAAACAATATCAACATAAGGTGCGCGCTTTTGGATGGCCGCGCCTTCCTGACTAGCAACACACCCTCCCACACCAATAATAATATCTGGACGTTTATTTTTGATTTTTCTCCAGCGCCCTATTGCAGAAAACACTTTCTCCTGTGCTTTTTCTCTAATTGAGCAAGTATTCAAAAGTAAAACATCCGCTTCTTCAGGGATTTCTGTCATTTCCATTGCATGAGAAGCTTGTAGTACGTCCCGCATTTTATCGGAATCATACTCGTTCATTTGACAGCCGTTAGTCTGTATAAATAATTTTTTCGCCATATTCTGTTGTAGATACTCCAACTCAACCAATCTACTTTAAAATTTCAACCTAAAATCAAGATCAAAAGTGGCTATTATAACCCGAATTAATATGAACGACCTGAGTATAAATTATAAATCAAAATTTCCTGTTAACATTGTGCTTTTTTTTTCGTTCAAAACTATTTTGTAAAAATTGTTGCCTGCTTTTTTCATCGACCAAAGTCCATTGAATAATTTCATCTAAAGAACGAAAACACCCTAAACAAATATCTTGTTCATCCAAACAACAGCTTCTAACACAGGGAGATTCCACCGTAACAATATCAACTTTGTTTTTCATATTCATTGCGCCATTGGTAGACACACAAGATTCTCGTAGCATCTTTTACAACACATCTGTTGTTCACACACTATCATTACAAAATAAATCACGATTAAATAAATCCCTTGAAAAGATCAAAAACTAAGTATTGACAAGCTCGTACCTTATGATTACATTACAATATAAGATATATCATATTTATAGAAGCTTTCTGATTGCTTAGCCAAACCGCGGTACATTAATATAATGATCAATGGCAATCATTATACAATTCTCAATAACTGTTTATACACACCCACGATATGATTTTCAATAACGATGACAGATAAAAATACATGAATAGCCTTTCCCCTAATCATTGTTAATTTCTTTTTTTATATAATAACAAATAGCAGTCAAATACATTTCACGTCTACAATAATCCACAGTGGAGATAAGAATGAAAATTTGCAACCTTTCCTACAAAATACAAAGCAGCATATTCATTTTTTTTATAAGTAGCTTACTGCTAATTCAACCCTCTTGTGCAAAAATTGAATCCAAACCAAAACCCTTAACCAGCAATTGCCCGTTAGGTAATGCTGTTCCATCTGCAGACGGTATTGTTCGACTTGCATTGATTCTAGGTGTCGGCCAATATCTTAATCCTGCCATTCCAGATTTACCTGGCCCGCCAGAAGATGCAAAACGTTTTTACAAATTGCTAACAGGGGCTCAAGGCTATAACTTCCCAAAAGAAAATGTTTGCATGCTATTAAATTCTGATGCAACCACCGAAAACTTCAAAAATAAATTTACTGATGTCCTCATCAATAGAGCTAGTGCTAATACAGAAGTCGTCATATTTTATGCCGGTCATGGTTCTCAGACAAAAGATAAAAATGGCGACGAACAAGATGGAATGGATGAAACATATGTTTTTCACGATGCCAGAACAAAAGGGATAAAAGATTTTGTTGATGATGAATTTGACAGTTTTCTAACAAAATTACATAAAAAAACCCAGCAAATCACTATTTTTTTAGACTCCTGCAATTCTGGAACAGCAATGAGAGGTGATGTAGACTTTTTATCTCGCTATGTACCACCTGCACAAGAAAGGCTTACAGACACCGCTACCATTACTAATACAAAGAACAAAAAGACCGGCTGGGTTTCAAGCTCTTTACCTGGAATAGTCGTTTTTACCGCTGCTGGTGATGGGACTTCTGCACTGGAGAAAAATGCACGAGGTGTTTTTACAGATGCTGTTTTAACAACACTAGGCCAAATAAATGCAAACCAGCTGACTTATGCTCAAGCTGCTAGACAAATACGCCCACAAGTAAAAGCAGAAAGTTATCAAATTCCATATTTTCAAGGGGACTTACAACGCGTTATTTTTTCTGGCGCGAAAAGAAATCATCCTTTAGGCTGGGAAATCACTGAAATTGAACCTCAATTAAAACTAAGTGGTTTTCCCTTACCAGGCATTGGAAAAGGTGCCGAGTTCAGGGTATATGACAGTGCTATAAAAGGCGGCGACACTCAAGACCCAGCTAAAGCAAAAGCAAACATTATTATAGATGAAAGCACTGGCTTAAACGCCATTGCACATATCACCTCGCGCGCTGATAATGAAAAATCAATTAGCCTGGGAGATCTAGCTGTACTTTCAAGACCCAGCGATCAACAAAGATTACTGAAAGTTACTCTTCGACCTGAATCGCTACCTGGAGGAATAAGTACTAAAGATGCTAATAAAATAGCAGCAACCCTGGAAAAAAACCAAGATGCTAAAAAAGTAATCATCCTGAGCCAGAACAAAGGCGATTTTGAATTGAGTCGTAACAATGGTGAATACATAGTAAAAGGCCCTGAAAACCTCATTCGCAATCAGTTCAATAATGAGGCGGATACCATAAAAAATTTGTTTCAACATGCTGTACAAAAAGTTCTAAGTCCTCTACGAGGAGAAGGGGGTACTTTATTTGTTGACCAGGAAACCCTACAAGTTCAGATTGTCCCAGCTAAAACACAAGAACCCTGTGCACAGGGAGTTAATTGGGTGCAAGTGCCGCCTAACTCTCTAACTACACAGGACATCCCTTTATGTTATCGCTGGAATGTTATAGTCAAACTCAGCAAACAAGCATCCCAACGGCTATTAATTGGTGGCCTAATATTATCGACTGATGGTGGTATTTATGGGTTTCCTGCCGATGGAACAACATACGTATTAGGACCAGGAGAAGAAGTTGTATTTGCTTCCAAAGGAGAAACATTCATGGGTTCTCCTCCGTTAAATATTGAAGATCAAATCATCGTATTTGGAACACAAGAATCCAACCCCGTACCTTGGTCAAAATTAACTTTATCAGCCCGTAAACGTGCTTTAGACGTAAAAAATAGTTTATATCGGGCTTTAGATCAATATATATCAGGTACACGTGGTCAAACTCAAGTAATTGAGACAGATAATACAAATACAGCATGGACACTTAGTAGCATATCAATGCGAGTTATTGAAAATAAAAAATGATTACAACAACCCTTTAAAATAATTTATTAAAACCTAACCATTTAAAATGTTGGACACTTTTACATTAACAATGTTAGGCTCGATAAAGAAAAATAAAGATCAAATAGGTTAATTTATAGAACCAGAAAAAGCTGTGCGCCATACAAAGTTACAGTTTAGTCCGGTAGTAAAGTTTTTTTAATACCATGAGCCTAAGGAGATAATCATGTTTCGCTCCAATACAATCATCATTTTTAGTTTCATTTTATTTTCCCAATTAACGGGGTGTGCTCAAAAGAATAGATATGAAGTTGGGCAATTTAACGATGCTTTAACTGCGGGAATATTTTGGGAAGGCACAAAGACTCGCGCCTTAATTCCTGAAGGAACAATTTTAGAACAGGTTTACCCAGCGGGTATTAAATTAACCAAGGAATCTGAAGGGTTTCGCAACAACCTTTATAACGATGCAGCAGGTTTTTGTACTATTGGTTATGGCCACTTAATAAAAAAACAGCGTTGCAATAACACCGAAAAATCAGAGTTCATCAAAGGTATTACAGAATCTCGCGGTGAAGAAATCCTGGTTATTGATATGAATTGGGCTAAATATTCAGTCATGAATGCCGTATCAGTCGATTTAACACAAGGCCAATATGCAGCACTGGTTGATTTTGTGTTTAATGTAGGCAGTGGTAATTTTAATAAATCTACGTTACTAAGAAAAATCAATAAGGGTGATCATGCCAATGTTCCATTTCAACTCAGACGCTGGATAAGGGCTGGGGGGAAAGTCTTTCAAGGATTGGTAACCCGTAGGGAAAGAGAAATAAATTTATATTTAGAAAATACCTCCATACCTCGATTGTTACCTCGGGTAGGGGAAGAATTACCTGATATTGATATCCGAGTGGGTGAAGCTGGTAGTTAAAATAGTAGCGCTTACTTATTTATGCTCTATATACTTAATGTAAACTTGCGTCCTAATAACAATAAAATAAAAAAATTATCATGGAAAATTTTTCAGGTTCTAAAGAAATGATAGCCCCTGGCATTGCTGGGAGTACTACAACTATGATAACAGGAACACTAGTGAGTAATTTTGGGCTCCCAGGAGCACAAACAGCTCTAGTGATAAGCTTAATATTTGGCGCATTGATTTTTGCAGAAAAAGCACCTGCATTTATATACAAATTAGTCTTCTACATTATCAATTCAATGACTATATTTTCAGTCGCAATTGGCCTAAACCAGGCGGGAATGGAAATTTCCGTAGGCAAGCCTGTAATACCTATTGAACGAAAGTTAAACTCTAACGATATTCAGCCCCCAAATTCTATCTCAAAACAATCAGGAGAATTCTTTCAAAGCTGGTTTTAATAACCCACTGACTATCAAGGTAATCACTAACACTAATGCAAACCAGACGACTATCTCAGAGTAGCGTTTATCCCAGACCAGGTTTTTGGTAATGGTAACTATATCACGTGCATCGGCTACTTGGTCAACTACGGCTATTGCAGTTATTATTGCATTACTGACGATTTGTCCCATGGTCGGATTTTCATTGAAATCACTTTGAATAAATCTGATATATCAACACTTTTCCAGACAACTATTTAAGCTGTTATTTGTTGTCTTTCGTAATCAACTGGTTGATAAATAGAGTCTGCCCTTTGGAAAGGGGGCAACAAAACATTGGCCCTTTTTATGGGTCTATGTTGAATAGAGTGGGTAATTAAATTTTAATTTTCCACATAAAAAGTAAATCATATTAATCAGGTTATTGGTATTTCGAAAACCTCTTGCTCTTCGTTTAGCCATTTGTATTTTGTTGTTAATGCTTT
>JBJPGG010000078.1:0-2624 GCA_048595505.1 Methylococcaceae bacterium | reverse complement strand
CTAAGGAATCAAAATTAAATAATATCCCAAACTAAAGAATACAGGTGGTCACTGAATCAAGTATTATTAGTGTCATGATAAAACAAGCTTATCCAAAAGAACTTGAAGAGAAAATGCTTAATTTTTATAATAGCCTCTCTGAAAAAGATCGTCGTCGTTATGCCGCTATTGAAACAAGCAAATTAGGCTATGGTGGTGATAGCTATGTTTGTCGTGTTCTACAATGTGATGCTAAAACCATTACAAGAGGAGAGCATGATTTAACTCAAAACCTATCAAAAGAAGAGCGAACTAGAAAATCAGGGGCAGGTCGAAAGCTTGTTTTAGAGACAATGGAAGGGCTAGATGATGCTTTTCTATCGGTATTAACGAATTATATTGCAGGCTCCCCAATGGATGAAACCATCAGGTGGACAAACTTATCACGCAATGCAATTGCAGAAAAGCTGCAAGAAAAAGGGATGAGCGTTAGCGTGACGGTGGTCAATCAACTGCTTGAGAAGCATGGCTTTCGCCCGCGTCAATCCTTTAAATCTGAAGCAGGTAAAAAGAATATTCCCCATCGTGATCAGCAGTTTAAAAACATCAATAAGCTGAAGCAGTCCTACACAGAAACAGGAAATCCTGTTTTGAGCATGGATGTAAAAAAAAGAGCTGATTGGTAATTTTTTTCGTGCAGGAACCTTGTATACGCAGGACATAATCCATGTGAATGACCATGACTTTCCTTCTTATGCCGAAGGCAAAGTTATTCCTCATGGTTTATATGATATCAATCGAAATGAAGGTTACATCACACTGGGGACAAGTCATGACACTTCAGAGTTTGCTTGTGAATGTGTTCGTCGCTGGTGGTTGACGTATGGTTCCATTCACTATTTAGGTGCAAACAGCCTTTTATTACTGTGTGATTGTGGAGGAAGTAATAATGCGCGCTATTATATTTTCAAAGAAGATTTGCAACGATTGTCAGATGAGATAGGCATTGAAATTCGGATGGCACACTATCCTCCTTACACCTCAAAATACAACCCAATTGAGCATCGGCTGTTTCCTCATATTACAAGAGCCTGCAAAGGTGTTGTGTTTAAAAGTATTGAGCTAGTTAATCAGCTGATGGCTAAAGCAAGTACAACGACAGGATTGAGGGTCTTTTCTAGCATTCTGGATAAAACATTTGAAACAGGCCGTAAAGTGGCAGATGGATTTAAGGAAAATATGCGAATCCAATTTGATGATTTTCTACCACAATGGAACTATCGGGCTATGCCAGAAAACCCCAAAGTTTGGGAAGTTATTTAATTTTGATTCCTTAGAGCATGGACAGAGGCTTACGATGAGGGTATTCGTTTTTGTCTCTATAATGGTAATACGGAAGAAAACAAGCACCGAGAACAAGGAAAGCACCCTAACGAAATAATGACCCGTAAAGCAATGCGTGCAACACCTGCTCCTATGCTTATAACCAATTCAACCATGCTTGAATATATGTTGGTTCGACAAGTAGATGAACCCATTATTCAGCAATCACAAGGTAAACTCCGCTGGATTGTATTGGATGAAGCGCATACTTATGTTGGCTCTCAAGCGGCGGAACTTTCTTTGTTATTGCGTCGGGTTATGCACACTTTTGGGGTTAATGCTAAAGATGTACGATTTGTAGCAACATCAGCCACTATTGGTGACCCTGCAAACAAGGAAACTAAAACAGATGAGCAATTACAACAATATTTAGCATCACTTGCAGGTATTGAAAGGGATCAGGTGGTTATTATTGGCGGTCGTCGTTCAGTGCCATCATTGCCTCATGTTCAAAAGCAACGGTTATCTTTAGAAGAATTAGCTTCCATTGATGCAGAGTTACATTTTTCTGAATCACGATATAAAGCATTAATCGCTCATCCCACTACCTTAAAATTAAGAGAAATATTAGCAACAAACAATATTCCCTCTACACTCTCAGAGCTAAGTGCAATATTACTTGGTGATAGCAGAGAACATCATCAAAAAGATACGCTTAAATGGATTGATCTTTGTTCTAATACCTCGAAACCTGGAGCAAAGGTCAAAAAACCAGAAATTAATGCCAAGGCTTTTTTGCCACTTCGAGGGCATCTATTTCATCAGGTTATGACAGGCTTATGGTGTTGTGTTGATAAAAATTGTCCTGAAAAAAAGAAGACCCCACTTACACAAAATTGGCCATTTGGTCGAGTCTATCCGCAGCGACGTAATCACTGTAATTGTGGCGCACCCATTTATGAGCTGGTTTTTTGTAATGATTGCAATACTCCTCATTTAATGGGCGTAGAGTCAGGAGGGCATATTATTCAACTTAGCCAGCAAACTGTTGATGAGTTTAGTTTAGATTATGAATACTTAGAAGAGGATGATTCTGATGAAGAAAATAAATCCAAGAATGAACCCGCTTCAGATTCAACAGAAAAATGGATTATTGCCCCTAAAAATCATAAGAAGCTGACTTACCCAGTATCCATTGATAAAGAAATGCTGATGTGTACTCCAAGCATGAAAACATGGGACTTAAATATTATAGAGGCAAAAGAATTAAGTTGTGTTGAATGTGAATATGCTGGTTACAAGTCTCCTTTTTATCGCCGTAG
>JBJPGG010000077.1:0-4208 GCA_048595505.1 Methylococcaceae bacterium | reverse complement strand
ATACATGATTGTTAGAGTGTGATTAAAAGTGAAGTCATCATCAATCCCTACTGTAGTATACTTTAGTCTGAAATTTTTATTGGGTCATAGCAGACTGGTTACGCCATGGATGGCGTGTAATAGAGTAATGCATGAGTAATTTCAAAGTTAGGCCTAACAACGAATATCTTTATATTTTAGGTCAACCTGAGGTTTGTTAGCTATGTTTTATACTTGTCATAAGAAAGGAATGCGCGCAGTTTACTGCTGTATAGAGTGCTTGCAACGCAGTTATGGAGTAAATCATAGGTGGGCAAGCAAGTTCCGTTCTTTAATTAAATATGAGTCAACATATCCATATAGTTAATTGCCACGATTGCGGTTTACTGCAAAAGATAAGCCATATGCCTGAAGATGGAGCTGCTCTATGTTGTCGGTGCGATGCGATTTTACGAAAACGTCAGCGTATTAAATCCGCTAAAAGTATTGAGCATACCCTTGCATTAGTCTTTACCTCGATTGTTTTATTTATCATTGCAAATGTATTTCCAGTTGTTCAGGTGCGAGCTGAAGGACATGAAATGGCTGCCACTTTATTTGCTTGCGTAAAATTTCTGTTAACACACGAAAGGCCGCTTTTAGCTGTACTGGTTTTTGTTACTTGTATTGGTGGCCCACTGATACAACTATTGGGTTTGTTATATATTTTAATGCCACTAAATTTTAACAGAATTCCTCCGTATGCTCCGCAGGTGTACCGCTTAGTCCGAGTTTTTACTGCATGGAGTATGTTAGACGTACTGATGTTGGGAATACTGGTTTCAGTGGTTAAATTATCTGCCTTGGCTACTGTTATTCCCAGTATAGCTTTATGGACTTTTGGCTTGTTGATTTTTTTTATTGCTGCAATTTTGAGTGGTCTGGATACAGAAAAACTTTGGGAGCAGATTAGTCCTAAAACCCAATCTTTGGTACAGCAAAACCTTAAAGTCGGTAGTCAATTTACCAACTGTCATAACTGTCATTTACTCTGTTCTGTGCCGGTACAGGGTGGGGTTCTTGAATCCTCATGTCCTCGGTGTAATACTACTGTGCATGTAAGAAAGCCTTTAAGTCAGACTCGTAGTACAGCTTTATTGATAGCGGCTTTTGTTATGTTCATACCTGCTAATTTACTACCCGTTATGAATGTCAGCAGTATGGGCAGTATTGAGGGTGATACGATTGTTGGTGGGGTTATTTATCTGGCAACTTCCGGAGATCTGCCGTTGGCAGTTATTCTTTTTATTGCCAGTGTTTTCGTTCCCAGTATTAAATTACTAATCCTGACTGTGTTGTTATTTACCGTACACTTTAAATCACAATGGCATCCAAAGGAAAGAACTCGCTTGTACCGGTTAACTGAATTAATTGGACGCTGGTCAATGGTTGATATTTATGTGGTTACATTAATGGCTGCTTTGATCCAGATTCAGGGTTTGATGGTGATAGAGGCCGGTATGGGTGCAGTTGCTTTTGGCGCTGTCGTTGTTTTAACAATATTAGCCGTAATGGCATTTGACCCGCGATTAATCTGGGATAATATGGAGACAGTAAATGAGTGAAAAGGAACGGGATGAATTGATGGATGATTTACCGGAAAGTAACATTCAGCCCCTCTCAACATTTTCCATTGTCTGGCTAGTTCCTTTGGTCGCTGCTTTTATTGGTGCCTGGATAGGGTATAGAGCTTGGTCAGAAATGGGGCCAACCATTAGTATAACTTTCAATACTGCTGAGGGGTTAGACGCTGGAAAAACTAAAATAAAATATAAAAATGTCGAGATTGGTAAGGTTATAAGTATCCATATTAACCCTGAGACTGAAGATGTTAAAGTAATGGCTGAAATGACTAGAGATATCAAACCTTTTCTTACTGACCAAACTGAGTTCTGGGTTGTGAGAGCGCGGGTTAATGCCAGAGGCGTATCAGATTTGAGTACCTTGTTATCAGGCGCGTATATCGGTATTGGTCCCAGTTCTAAAGGTAATGAAAAACGTAATTTTAAAGGCCTGGAAGTCCCTCCTGTTATTACGGGAAGTATACCTGGTAAGCATTTTGTATTGCATACTAAGAATCTTGGTTCGTTAGAAAGAGATACCCCGGTTTATTATCGTAAATTTGATGTTGGGCTGGTTGAAGACGTTAAACTTAATGATGATGGGGAGTCAATTACTATACGGATATTTATTAATGCGCCTTATGATCAATGGGTTAATAACACAACCCGATTCTGGAATTCCAGTGGGATTGATTTTTCCATGAGTGCTGATGGCATTAAAATGAATACTGAATCGTTGGTCTCAATTTTAATTGGGGGGATTGCATTTGAATCAAGTGATTTGAGTACAAATGTCACTCAAGCAGAAAATAATACCCCGTTTAAATTATATGCAAATCAGGCTGACTCGTTAAAAAAGGATTACGATCTTGGTTTTGAATATGTGCTTAACTTTTCTGAGTCAGTACGTGGGTTGACAGTGGGGGCGCCTGTTGATTTTAGAGGTATCCAGTTAGGTGAAGTGACCGATATTCATTTGTCGTATGATACCGAGCAGAAAAAAATTAGTGTTCCGGTAAATTTCACATTAGATTATGGCAGAGTGGTTATTAAGGGGGATAGCGAAAGACATGGTAGCATTGAGGATACGCATAGAAATCGCGCTGAGTATTTAGTAAAACAGGGGCTTAGGGCGCAGCTGCAAACAGGAAACCTATTGACAGGGCAATTGTATGTTTCACTGGATTTTTTCCCGGATGCAAAGCCTTTTGTTATGGACTGGAATGCAAAGACCCCCGAATTTCCATCAGTCCCTGGAACTTTCGATGACCTTAAATCTAATATAAACAGTATTCTGAAAAGATCAGATGCATTATTATCTCAGCTCACTGAACTCAGCTACAAGTTAAATCATGATTTTGCCCCAGATTTATCAGCTACTTTGAAACAAGCGGAAAACACATTGCTTACCATTCAGAATACCTTAACTGAGGATTCACCTTTGCAGCAGGATTTGAAAATAACATTACGTGAATTTTCTAAAGCAGCACGATCTATTAAGAGTCTCACCGATTATCTGGAAAGGCACCCTGAATCATTAATTCGCGGAAAAAAGGAGACGAATGGTGATTAATTCTTTTTTTGTGCCTTTATCTGTTGTTGCAATAATATTGGCTATTGCTGGTTGTGAAAGTTCTCCTAGAGCTAAATTTTATATTTTGAACACGATAGACAGGAATGTTGTGGTTAAGGATGTACCCAGGAAATATCATATGGTTGCTGTTAAGGTGGGGCCAGTTTCTATTCCTGACACACTGAATCATTCGCAAATTGTTACTCGTTCAGGGCGGAACATGCTGACTTTGGATGAATTTAATCTCTGGGGTGGGGACTTTCAGAGTGATATTCAGCGGATTGTTGGAGAGAATATTTCGATATTACTGCCTACGGATCAGGTTGTTTTAAGTTCGGAAGTATCACTAGTATCTGAGGATTTTCAGGTGCTTATTAATGTGCGAGAGTTATATGGAAAACTGGGTGGTACTGTTATCTTAAATGCTGACTGGACAGTCATTCATAAAGGTAAAGAAAAGACAATTACGGCTAAAAAATCAGTATTTCAGGGGAATTCAGACGGAACAGATTATCAAGCTTATGTTGGTGCACAAAGTCGGTTGTTAGCAAAACTTAGTCAGGAAATTACTGATGAGATTAGAAGGCAGTTGAATAAATAAATTTTCTACAAGTTAGGACAGTATCAATTGATGATATGCTGTTTTGTCTAGCCGTACACACTTTTATGGGATACTTCAATGAATCTAAAAATGGTTAAAATTTTCTTAATGCTTGGAATGTTTATACCTACTATCGCTTGCGCTGTAACCAAAGATGATTTTAAGGTTAAAACGACAAAAAATCTGTTGAATTTATGTGTAGCTTCGACTGATGATCCTCGGTATGAGGAAGCTATTCATTTTTGCCACGGTTATCTGGTAGGAGCCTACCATTATCATGCTTCAACATTTAAGGGAAATAATGGGGGGCTGTTGGGTGTGATTAAAAGTGAAGTAAAGTGTAAACTATATTTCATATCATATTGAAATAAAGTAAAGCATTGAAAAAATCAGACAGCACTTCATCAGATTTCCTAGAACGGATAGAAAAACAGCCCGCCTTATTAAAACGATT
>JBJPGG010000076.1:0-4309 GCA_048595505.1 Methylococcaceae bacterium | reverse complement strand
GTAGAGGTGAAACGGTTTTGAATCGCACCTAAATCAGCTCGGTTACTGTCTATGTTGGCTAAGGCACCGTCAACAATGTCTATTGCTGCATTGGCTCCATCTACTGTTGATATATCCAATGCAGCTACATTTTCTAAGCTGCTAGCTTGCAATACATCTTTTTTAGCAGTAAATAAACCACCATCGACACCATCGGCTGAAGAGCTAACACTAAATGAGGTTGCCGATGATTTGAATTGAATATTACCTCCAACAACGACAGAGTCAGAATTAACACCAGCAAGTCCAGCTTTTAAAGTGGTGCCTGTATCGCCATCACCACCAGTAACTTTCATAGTGACTGCATCTGTGGTTGTTGTATCCGCAGCAGAACTATTAAAATCTTGAATTTTAATATCATTACCCGTACTGTCAGTTAGACTAATTGAGTTTTGATCTAAGCTTAATTTTGCAACAACCCCTGTTTTTCCTGTTTGGTCATTAATAGCCGTGCTTAAAGCCGTTAAATCTGATGTAGTGACATTGGCTGAAACAGCAGTTGTTGTTCCTGTGGAGTCAACAAAATCAAAAGAGACTACGCCATCTGTTGATAGACCACTTATAGTCGCTGTGGTTTTTACACTTGCCGTTATTCCGGTAATATCAGATACTTCATTGACATTAGCAGCAATAGTTTTAGCCGAGTCATCTTTAGCAACATCGACTGTTGTTGCGCCAGTACCAGCCAGTGTTAGTGTTTGAGAGGCTACAAAGTTGCCAGCACTTACATCAGCATAGGCTGAACCTGATGTAGTTATCGCATCAGTATTAGCCGTTTGATTAATTACACTATCAGCACCCGTGCTAGACTGAAGGCTTACGTTATTATCTAAAGTAATACTATAAGTACCAATTTGAATTGCTGAGTCAGCAGTTCCGCTTTCATCGGTTACAGATTCATTACCAAAGCCCATGGTGTCAGTTGTTATATCTGCTGTAGTAACTGTTGATGCTTCCACTGCGACTATAACTTCAGTTAATGCTACCCCTACAGTTGCATTATTTGCAGCAGAAGTTGAGATATCAAAACCAGCTCCTGATGTTCCGCTGCTGGTTAATGAGTCAATAGTAATTGTTTCAAGAGTCGTAGTGTCGGCAGTAGCGTTTGCTATTTTTCCTGTAAGTGTGATTTTTCCTGTTGAATCAGTTTCTGCGGTGTAAAGGCCCGCACTGTAGCCAGCTGCACCCGTAATATCTGCAAGAATAAGGGCTGCGTCATCTTCTTTATCTCCAGTAGCTACAAAACTGACAGAGACTGTATTACCAGCTCCTGCAGCTCCATCAGTGGTATCGATATCAAATGCGATGGTTGCACCTTTTTCAAAGGCAAAGTTTTCTAAATCTACTTCAGCAACAGCGAGGTTGTCAGCCGTTGTAGTGCTGGTTGTAATAGCGGTTACGGCCTCTGATCTTAATGTGGCGGCTGTTGCAGCAGTATCCCCAGTAGCAGCAACTACGGTCATTTGTGAAGCTGTGTTGGTTGCGTCATCTGCAAATGCAGTTATAGTTAGCGTACCCACTTGCCCAGTTGTAGTTTCATGTGAAGTTAATTCAACACTAAGGCTATCAGAACTTAATTTGGCAGTAAATGCATCTGTACCACCATTACCTGTATAGTTGACATCAGCTTGTATTGCATTTAACAGGTTAGCTGCGCTAGTTGCTTGATCGCCTGATCCTCCAGAAACATAAGAAATATCTGCTGCTGCTTCTGTCATTGTAATATCGACAGTTGCACCTTCTAAGCTATGAAAACCGCTGAGTGTTGCTGTTGCATTGTCTACGGTTACAAAGCTTTCAATACCTAAGTTTACACCGCTTGCACTGGTAATAGTTTGTGAAGCAGAATCATAACTTAAATCAGTATTACCGTTTGTTGTGTTTATAGCGTCCGCAGCTGTTGTTAGTGCTGAACTTAAGTCATTTGCAAAGTTAGATGAAAAGACGACTTCAATAGATTCTGATTGTGTTCCTGTAGTCGCTGCTGTATCACCTGTATTAATATCAAATTTAATAACATCACCAAATTTAGCGGTAGCAAAATTTGTACCACCCGTGTCAAACTTAACACTATTAGATGCGGTAGCATGCACGCCATCAATATCGTTGAGTGCGCTGGAAATAGCGGCTGCATCTCGGTGGGTTTGTGTTGAACTTATATCTATGGTATTAGTAGAGCCGGTTGAGCTGTCTTTTACTGTTAGTGTTTGATCTGCTACTAAAGAGCTTAGCGCTGTGTCTAGGTCTGCTTTTGCTGCACTGGTACCAGAAGCAGCTGCGCCGCCCACTGTATCCACTAAGTTTCCGCTAGTTGCTTTTTCTATGCCTTGTGCATCGTTTAAAGTATCAAGTTTTTCAATACCTAAACTATCAGAAGTTGCTTTAGTTACATTTACATTAATGGTTTCGCCAGCATTAGCACCCACTTGAAATTGTTGTGCCTGAAAAGAACCATCTAATAATTTAATTCCGTTAAATGAAGTGGTATCAGAAATTCTGTCTAGTTCTGAAACTAGTTGATTTACCTCTGACTGTAAGCTTAAACGGTCGGTAGCTGAATTGGTGGAGTTTGCAGATTGTACCGCTAGTTCTCTTACCCGTTGTAATATATTGGTGCTTTCCTGTAATGCACCCTCTGCCGTTTGTGTGAGTGAAATACCATCGTTGGCATTTCGGCTGGCTTGTCCTAAACCTTTAATCTGTGCGGTCATACGATCTGCAATCGCTAAACCCGCTGCATCATCTTTGGCGCTGTTAATACGCAAACCCGATGATAACCGTTGTAATGAAGTGGCTAAACCGTTCTGTGAACCGTTTAGATTACGTTGCGCATTAAGGGATGCGACGTTGGTTTGAATGCCTAAAGCCATGAGTGTTCTCCTATAAGTTCAAGAAGTCCGTGTACACAGCTAATTCTGAATGCACGGTGTCTAATTGTTAGCAACTGCCTTATTTACTCGCGGCTTTTGCTTTGGTCACTGAGGTTATCGTCTTGACTTGGAGATTCTTTAATGGTTTTTTTGTGAACTTGCTCTCATTTCTAGACAGTAATCCCTCGTTCCCACGTTGTCGGTAATTGCTCCTGCATTACTTTATTACGCACCATCCATGGTGTTATACGTGGGAATGCATGATATGACGCTCCTGCGTCACGGGATGCTGGAGCGTCCAGGTATGGGTTACCACGCACAGCGTGGGAACCAGGTGGATTTGAAAAAAATAATTGAGATGTGTATATATTCATGATATACAGTTAACATGATGAAACATGAAATTTTAACGTGTGTAGGTTTCCAGTGGGATGAAGGTAATTCAGAGAAAAACTGGATTTCTCACCAAGTAACAAAGTCGGAGTGCGAACAATTATTTTTTAATCAGCCTCTTCTTATAGCGGATGATGAAAAACATTCTGAAATTGAGAAAAGGTATTATGCTCTAGGGCAAACAGATGATGGACGGCTATTATTTATTGTTAGCACAATCAGAGCGAATTTGATTCGTGTAATATCAGCCAGAGATATGAGTAAAAAAGAAAGAGGGGTTTACCAAAAATGAAGAAATATCCAGAAAATTTATCTACTGAAGATAAAGAAAGGGAGTTTTGGTCTGAGTCTGAGTCAACCGAGTATATAGATTGGTCGGCAGCAAAAAAAATGGTATTGCCTAATCTAAAGCCTACAACAAGGAAAATTTCTCTCAGATTACCTGAAATTATGATAGATGAATTAAAAGTGTTGGCAAATAAGCGTGATATTCCTTATCAGGCGTTGTTAAAAATTTATTTGGCCGAAAAAATTACTCAGGAACTTCATTCAAATTAAGAAAAGTCGTTTTTCACAAACGACAGGTTAATAATGAAATATGAAAATAGCGAATTGTAGGGCGGACTTCAGTCCGCTATCACATGCAGAAATACACCCTATGCATTCCCACGCTGTGCGTGGGAATGCATAGGGTGACGCTCCTGCGTCACGGGACGCTGGAGCGTCCAGGTATGGGTTAGCGTGGAAACCAGAGGATTTATCGTGTTAGCCATCGCGCCTAGGGCGGCACTAGGCTGTCGAAATTATGGTAAATAAATATTAAAACTATTATTTTCAATGGGTTATGATTTTATTTTAGCTTAAAATGCAAAAAACAGGGTTTTTAGAGTACATTCCCAACCAACAATCAATAACTTATAAAAAATCAAAGGCTTTTTAAAACCACTAAAATTACTTTTTTACCATTTTATTTACCCACTTTTTATCTTCATCAGTAATTGTTAGTC
>JBJPGG010000075.1:0-2517 GCA_048595505.1 Methylococcaceae bacterium | reverse complement strand
TAAATACTACAACATAGCATTATTTAATATCCTACCGTATTCGCTGTTCTCTACAAGAACAGAGATGGCAGTCCATCCAAAGTATTTAATTAGTGCAGTCATGGCTTCTATCATGATGCTGTCAGGCGGTGACATTTTAATCGTGGTTGGTCTTGATGAACTTGTATTCGGTACTAATGAGAGGTTAGGATCAGTTGCCGAAGGTAGACATTGAGGGATTCCAAAATGGCCAATAACAAGCTGGGAAGAACGGCTCAGTCTGGATTGTCTTGGCCCAATAACAGCCACTGCCCCGCTTTTTACTGCCTTGCATCCTATAAAGAACTGAGAGTAAGAAGGAGAGCCAAGGTGCGCAATCAAAAACCGTAAGCGAGCAGATTGTTTGTTTGATGTCATCACTTGGAACGCACGAATGTGGCACCACCCTCCAGCCAGATTTTATGAATCGGTGTATATATACGCTACCTTTTTCCACGCTATTTTAAAGTACGTCATAAATAACAAAGTATTTGTATTATTTTCTTTTTAAACCACGGAAATAGAGATAAAATAGCTACTGTATAAATTAAACTATCTATGTGCATGCATTATTAAGGGAACTATAAGAATTTTAATAAGGAAAATGTACATTATTTTAACTCTTTAATTGATTATTGAACCCGTCTACAACAGTTATATGAAACATTAGGAGTATTTTCACGGCCTGTTTGGTCATAGCCAAAGGGTTGACATCACGAACATTACAGTTGTAGTACATTTCAGGACATCAACAAAGTCCGCTATTTTTATATGGAATCCATCCACCACACCGTCACCCACGAGAACACGATGACGTCACATAGAACAAAACTATGCCTTGTCATGACCAGTGCGGCTCTTGAAAATACGCCTATGATTGTTATCTGTGGTAAATTAAGTGACGTACTTTCGCAAATTTTCTCTGTCGGACCATTCTAATCATTTGATTAATCGGCATCTTAATTGCGTCTATGTTCGTGGCCTAAAAATACAATATGTTGGATAAAAATAATACAAAAACTGTGTAATTAGCATTTATGTAAGTGAATTTATAACGCATCGTCAAAATAGCGTGTTATTTGACTTAATAGGCGTTGTGCCACATTCGCGACGTCATCAAAAAGTAATCTGCTCGCTTACGGTTTAAGAATTGACAGCGAAGATGGGTCACTATAATAATTACTTGCATGAAAAGCATGGCATACCTGCTTGGAAGGCTTGATACGATGAGCCATTGATGTTTTCGGACAATATTTCTAATTTGGTATTCGGGATAATCGAATTGTTGTTGATGTATGCCACGGCAAATCTCGTTGTACAATGTCGTATGTCATCTTCACTCCATAAAGTAGCTGTGAAAGGATACACGCGTTCTTTTTTTCTTTTCTTTTTTTTATCAAACTGGTAAGAATGCCCACGGGCCTGGCACTCAGACAAACAAGTTAATGTTGAAACAAGAAAAAACAAATCAAGGTGCTTCTTGACGCCATAGGCTAAGCCCCGCCCTTTTTTTGCGTAATACACAGCATATATTCTTCTGTCTTCATTCCTCTTGAAAAAATTCACTTACAATTCTGGAAGTTTTTCCCAATATAAAAAAGTATAAATTCCTGTATGATATATTATTTTGTGTGTTATTTTATTGATACTGCCTTCATTGCATTTTGTCTATTAAAAAGGTAATCCCAAAGAACATTAGGCCTGCTACTTCTCTTCAACATGTTTGGTGTTCAAAAGGTAATCACAAATAACATTAGGCCTGCTACTTCTATTCAAAATGTTTGGTGTTCAAAAGGTAATCACAAATAACATTAGGCCTGCTACTTCTATTCAACATTTTTGGTGTTCAAAAGGTAATCACAAATAACATTAGGCCTGCTACTTCTATTCAAAATGTTTGGTGTTCAGAAGGTAATCACAAATAATATTAGGCCAGCTACTTCTATTCAACATTTTTGGTGTTTAAAAGGTAATCACAAATAGCATTAGGCCTGCTACTTCTATTCAACATGTTTGGTGTTCAAAAGGTAATCACAAATAACATTAGGCCTACTACTTCTATTCAAAATTTTTGGTGTTCAGAAGGTAATCACAAATAATATTAGGCCTGCTACTTCTATTCAACATTTTTGTTGTTTAAAAGGTAATCAAAAATAGCATAATCCCTGCTACTTATATTCAAAATTTTAGGTGTTCAAAAGGTAATCACAAATAAAAATATGCCTGCTACTTCTATTAAACATTTTTGGTGTTCAAAAGGTAATCACAAATAACATTAGGCCTGCTACTTCTATTCAACATTTTTGGTGTACAAAAGGTAATCAAAAGAAACAATAGGCCTGCTAATTCTATTCAACATTTTTGGTGTTCAAAAGGTAATCACAAATAACATTAGGCCTGCTACTTCTATTCAAAATGTTTGGTGTTCAGAAGGTAATCACGAATAATATTAGGCCTGCCACTTCTATTAAACATTTTTGGTGTTCAAAAGGTAATCAC
>JBJPGG010000074.1:0-5787 GCA_048595505.1 Methylococcaceae bacterium | reverse complement strand
AAAATGTGCATTCTTAAAAATAATCTCATTTCTTTTTGAAACGCATGGATACAGCTGTGAACCACAGGCCTTACATAAGGCCTAATCATTTGAGCAATTGAACCTGAAGTTGTAGCGACCGAAAGCATAGGAGAAGCGCATATTGTGAGGTACACGCGGCTGGAACAACAGCAGGAAAATGATAGGAGCAAAATAAAGGCAACGGAGTGATTCGTGACGTCATACTACCCGAGAGTTGATACATTTCTAACATACTTCTAACAATGTTCGCTTCAAACCAGCTAACATTTTGCTATGTGTCATTCATTGAACATAATGTTGAAGAAATAATGGGAAACCTACAATAATCAGGTATTTCATATCCGTTTTCTAAGCGCTTGGCTGCTGTCCACAGTTTGCTTGGCTCCAACTTCCCATATTTGGGGTCAGTTTGCAGAGGGATGGGTTTCTGATGGCAAGTGTCTGGTTCATAAGATGTTCTCATCGGAGATGATATCACACTTGCTATAAAGTCAACACAATTATTTTAAGTATCATGCTTTGTTGATGTTCGCTTGTGTTCGTTGAATTGAAAATGTTCGTTGACTGTTCGTTTAATAAATGGTTGATATATATATAAATGAAACGGAAGATTAAATGGGACTGATGATGATGGCGATTAAAGATAAATACCCAATTTTCTTGATCTTCGGGGTTTTCTGGTGATGAGCAATACCACAGAAGTGATGATGATGGCTATCAATATGAGAACGAGTGCTATTCCAGGCGCGAGGTACAGCAACCAAGAGTCGTGCATTAGGAGATCCTGTATACTGTATGAGAATGATCCTCGTCTGTCTGACGTGCTGTTCAATACATCTGCAAAAACGTTTTAAATGTATTAACGGTATCCAATCCACGTGTTGCTGAAGGAGGCACACTTAGATGTCATATTTGGCCGAAGCAACCATCTTCTGAGAGGGATGCTTGGCTATATAAAACAACAACTGCCTTAAAGTGGGACTCCAATGATTTGCAAAAGTCGACTGTGGGCATTAATGTGATACATACCAACATCCTAAACGGTCTGGTGAAAGAATTGTCTCAATTAGTCAAGTCATTAATTAGTTACAAAGGAATAAAAATCCGATTTGTGGGCGGAGTTACATGATTCGCTCTGGCTGAATATCATTGATGTGTGACGTCATCATAGTAACACAACTGCGTTGTCTGGTTACTTACGGTCATCACTAGAAATAGAAATGCCATTTAAAAGAGTTGTTGGTGGCTGCAGCAATTATCCTTCGGAGGAAATATCATTTAGATTCCCAGAGACAGTGATATCCGTAGGAGATGGACGACCTTCGTCAGAAATATCCGAAAATGGACTGGTCCAACAGGCACTAGTAACGTTTGTAGCGTGCATTTTGCTCAGAAATGTTTCAACAAACAGTTGAAAGCTTCGATGGGTTTTCTAAAAAGGTACGTTTAATTCATTTCAATCAAAAATAAACATTACATATTTATGAATATTCACGAATCGAGGTAACATTCATTTTTAATTATAATACCACACCAAGCCAAACAAAACACTCAACAATAAGCCTAAGCTAAGGGCTAGTAGTAAGGCAGCTTGCAAACTGCAGTTGTATTACTACAATGACATCAGAGTCAAGGACGGGTTAGATCCGCCCTCTTTTTTGAAGTTTAAGGTTATTATGCAAATTATATCATTAGTTGTTGAAATATTTTACATTATTTCCTTCCTAATCATAATAATTGATCTACGTTGACCATACTTTGCAGTTAACTCATTATTTTTGGAAATCACTGGTGTCCCTCTTTAATATCATATAATATGACTTAAATGTGGGCAGGTAAGGCATTGGTTATTCAGGTTGAGCAACAATCGTAACAGTGGCACTATCAATATATAATGTGATGCATATTATTTTTAATATACCTATCTTTGTAGTCATGTTTCTCGTCACTTCTACTGCATCCTTTTCTTTGTCCTCTATTCGATGAGTGTCAGCTGTTCTGTTTGGGTGTTTGGAATATCTATTTGTACCTGAAAGTATTCAATATATATTGAAGTAATTCAATGATAGACTAGTTTTTTTATATATCGAGTTCGGGCATGCACTCTCATGCATCCTCCTTGGGTTTAATGTACTCAATAAAGTTCTATGCAAGTATATCCTACATTTTATATTTTTATTTCAAATGTGCAATATATATTCATGGTTGGTTTTTTGTAATACTCGGCGTAATGGTTAGGAAGGTATATAATTAAAAGAATAATTTCACACGCTGCCGTAGCAATTGCAGATGCACATCCAGCATTTTAACGAACTGGGAGGAAACACCATACTGAATAATTTTAATTATAGGCTAGTATGAAAGGAAGTCTCTCGATAGACGAAAACAAGGAGCATTTTAAAATTAACATTTCGAAATGTACCTAGGTTAATATCAGTGGGATTTCTTAACGTCCACATGGATGTGACTGTTGCACTTGCAGGACGCGATGTTACGGTCATGATGCTCTGTAGTGACGTCATTTTAGTTGTGGATGCCATTCTAATAACCGTACTTTTTGAAGTAGTCGTCGACATGGTTGTAGTAGTAGGAGGTTCCTTCACAACTAGTCGATGTACTGCACTGTGCCGTCCATAGATGTTAGATGCACGGCATTCATAACGTCCCGAATCCGATATATTGGCGTTCTTTATGATTAGTTCGGAAACGAAACGATTCTTTGATGTTGTTTTGCTTGTATAGTACCTGGAAGAATAACATATACATAATTAAGAAGAAATAGTTTAAATATTTCAAAAACCTTCATTTGCCAATACATATATATAGTGATATCGCTAAATAGTAATTGCTCCCAAAAGCTCACCTGTCTTCACCTCTATACAGAAATGCCCTTCCATCCTTGGACCATAGAACTGATATTGGCCGACTTCCAGTAATGATGCATTTCATCGTAACATTTTCTTTGGCCATTATGGAGTGTCTTGTGGTTCCTTCCAGTATCTTCGGCACAGCTGTCGAGTAATACATAATAACTCTAAGAGTTCATTTATGGTCGTAGTGATAACTCCGAATTTAGCCTTACACTTACTTCCAACAGTGACAATGATATCGCCAGATAGGTCCGGGTGCACGCCATTACTGACGTCACAGTTGTATTCACCTTCATCTGTTCTTGCCAGATCGCGAATGATCAAAGTACCATTGCTCAATATCTCGAATCTACTCGAGTTTTTCAAAACCTCTTCATCTAAAATTAAAAAGAAAATTATTTGGTGTAAACGACTTACTGAAACGCATTTGAAAAAGAAACGGTTTAGCCAAAGCATACCTTCTGAACGACTCCATTTGACAGTCGGTGTTGGAGATCCCTTGGCCAAACAGTTCAAAAATAGTGCTCGAGATCCAAGCACTACACTCTGATTTGATGGAAGGCTAATCCATTTTGGTGGCACTATATAGACATGAACAACAAAACTATTTTCAGGCACCTATTCTGAAGGATTAGTTAATAGGAAATTCTAAGAGATAATCCTTTGAAGGCATAGGCAAAGGAATAAGTCCCATATTTGATACACAGTCATGTGCAGTGCAGAATTATTCGGACGCGCAAATCAAAAGAAAGAGGTTGAGTTATTGCCAGGACAATTATAAACGAAGATAATTTAATCCGATCACTTCAAACATTCTTTCCAGGATGAATTCATAATTATACTTACCCAGAACTGATAGGCTGACAGTTTTCTTGCTCTCCCCCGCAGAATTTTTAGCCGTGCAAGAATAGTTGCCAGAATGTTCCTTTTTAATCTCCCTTATTTGCAAGTAAGAAAACTTCTTAGCTTCCATGAAGTCAATTCCCAGATCAACTGATAAAGGTGCATTATCTTTAGACCAACTTATCCTTATGGGTTCATCACCATCCTTAACTGTGCAGACAATTGTCACCAACTTTCCTTTTTCCACTTTTCCAGGAGACGACAAAGTACCTATTTCGGGCTTTTCTGTAAAAAAGAAGAATTAATGTAAGTTAACTTGTTATCATTATTATTATTTTGACCTCTATAATACAAATATGATGCCCATCTCAAAACCATTGTTGTACGACTGCTAACGGCAACGACATCTTGCACTGTATACTGTTTTATACCGGCCCTGTGAAGTTCCAACACAAACTGACATAGGAACAATAACAGAATCGAAGAATGGGTACAAAGCATATGTCGAATCAACACAGAGATGTCACTATTGATACATTACAGACATGCCAGTGCTGTGCGTACCAGAAAATACATGCAGCATTGGAATCTAAATGACCCTTATGGTATCAATGTTTCCTTAACCCTTTCACTACCAAGGGCTTTCGGAAAGGCCCGTCTAATCGTGCCATAAAACCAGCGACATTCTGGGATGCCCTGCTGACATGCGGTCAATGGATTTGTTGTTAGCCAGTTGACATGTGAAGAACACCCACTCACTGAAATAGCAGGTCATTCTAGGATGTTGTTGGGTTATGGCACAATTAGACAGAACCCTGTTTACTGTAAATGGTTCTTAAGGTATTGTTGTTTTTGTTGTTGCAATGTTTACTTCCAATTGAAACAGGAAATATCCCAATTACATGAATGGAAGGAGGGGCAAGGAAACTCTTTCGTGATCGGATGCCCATCCTGTCATCAACCTATGGCGCTTATTGGAATCGAACTCGAGCCATGAGGTGAGAGTACTACTGCGCTACACTGAAGGCCAAGCACAGAAACCACTACACCATGGCAGCTTTCGCCATAGGCTATATTATTCTAACGCAAAGTTTGATCGAAACTCGAAAATGGATTTATATACTAGAAGAGCATATATATAGGTATTTAGTCATTTCTATGTATACAAATTGCACATTTTAAGGTGTTCAGTTGCATACTATTTGCAATCACATATACTATAACTTTGCAAATTCCAAGATATGGACGCAATGAACAGGAAAGTAGAAATTAAGAAGTCGTCAAGATTGTAAAAGCAAAAATAAAGCGTATACAGCTAAAATATAAATATAAATTTAAATTGCACAATTACTCACTTGATATCTTAACAGAAATGCTTCTGCTAGCTTTCTGACCTCGACCATTGTTTGCAGAACACTTATAAGTTCCCCCATCCTCGTTCATTATATTTTTTATGACCAGAGTCCCATTCTTGGCTGTTTGACTTGTTTTGGGAAGTCTTCGCTTCGGCGAAACTGCAAGCATAAAAATCAGCTTTGAATTTCTTCATTTGTAATGTACTAGGCCTCTATTGGGAGTAATAGACTTGTCTTGAAATCGACAAATCTATCTGACATGACGTGTTTTGGGTTAAATATCACAATATCCAATTATTGCAATCGGGTACATATTCGATAAACAATTAAAATAAGTACATAACTTGTAATTTCTTTACCCTTTACAATATCATTCACGATTGCAATTTCAACTGGCTATATAGGATGGGTAAACACAGAAACAGACATTTAAAGGTTTTGAGTAATATATTTTCAGTTAGTGCGTGTGTGTGTGAAATATGTCATTTACCTGTAAAATAATTACATTAATTGACATTTTCTTGTTAAAAATATAAATAATATAAATATTCTTCTTCTTCTTCTTCTTCTTCTTCAACCCCTTGTCCCACTTGTGGGGTCGGGGGACCGTATTGCCGCTCTCCACAGAATCCTATCATTCGCCAAACTCACATCTATTTTTCTGTCACTCATATCCTTCCATCTCAACTTCGGTCTTC
>JBJPGG010000073.1:0-2499 GCA_048595505.1 Methylococcaceae bacterium | reverse complement strand
AAAAACCAGCATAACGTATCAGTTATACTTAACAAAAATATATTTCCAGACCTTTCTAGACCTATGAAACTTGCATTTTGCTTATATAAATTTTTCCCTTATGGCGGTCTGGAACGAAATTTCTTAAGAATTGCCCAAGTTTGTGCCGATCGCGGACATACCATAAATGTTTATACCATGAGCTGGAAAGGCCCAAAACCCGATAATTTCAACATTACCATTATTCCTACTAAACATTGGAGCAATCATGGTAAAAATGAAATTTTCGCTACTAAAGTAAATCAATTGCTTAGACAAAACAACTATGATGTTGTTATTGGCTTTAATAAAATGCCAGGGCTTGATCTATATTACTCTGCAGACCCTTGTTTTATCGATAAAAAAGAAAAAACAAAATCAGCATTATTTAAACTGACCGGTCGTTACAAACATTATGTAAAGTTTGAAAAATCAGTTTTTGATCCTGACTCTAAAACCAAGTTAATGATGCTCTCGGCAATCGAACAAGAAAAATACATAGCTCATTATCACACTCAATTGGATCGATTTCATCTTGTTCCACCAGGCATTTCTGCTGATAGAAAAAGACCGGCCAATGCAGACAAAATAAGAAAACAGTGGAGAACTGAATTTAATATAAAAGAAGATGATAAAGTCATTTTAATGATTGGATCTGCGTTTAAAAGAAAAGGACTTGATCGCACTTTACTTGGATTAGCTTCATTACCTGAAAAGTTAAGAACAAAAACCCATTTAATGATGATTGGTGAAGATAAGTCTAAACCTTTTTTATCATTGGCCAAAAAACTTGGTATCGCCAATCAACTCAAAATTTTCCACGGACGAGATGATGTCCCTCGTTTTCTCTTAGGTGCCGATATATTGGCTCACCCTGCCTATAGCGAAAACACAGGGAATGTAATTCTTGAAGCAATCGTCGCAGGTTTGCCCGTCATTATTTCTGAAGCCTGTGGTTATGCATTCCATGTCAAGCGATCTAAAACAGGGTTAATAACAAATGAGCCCTTTTCACAGAAAACATTTAACCAGCAACTTGAGCAAATGCTGACATCTCCCGATTACCCCTCTTGGGTTGAAAATTGTATTCAATACAGTTTAACAGAAGACCTCTATAGCAGGCCTGAAGCGATAGCAAATATCATAGACTCTTTTAAAAAACACCAACCAAATGAATGATATAGATACACTCAGATCCATTAAATATGGTGATTCAAAAGAATTTAGCCTACCCCTTGCTGTTTCCGAACAAGCCCCCGGTTTATTTGAATGTTTAACAATCACCCGTTGCCTTCCTGGCAAACGAATTTCTTGCATAGGCCGCTGGCAAGGAAATACTATTTTTGCCAAGTTTTTTATTGACCCCAAACGGGCGAAAATTCATTGGCAAAAAGAAAAACAAGGTTATCAGTTATTAAATACTCAACAAGTTCCAGCACCACAGATTCTTCATTTCGGCATACACAATGGAATTTACTTCATTCTCTTTGAGTTTCTGAAAAACACAACACCTCTAAAAGAAATCTGGCTTAATTCAAACGAATCACAACGGACTCAACTGTTAACACAGCTAACAACAACACTCGCCGAACATCATGAAAAAGGGATTATTCAACAAGACCTCCATTTAAATAATTTTTTATTCTCTAATGAGCAGGTTTATACCGTTGATGGAGCAGACATTTCTTTATTTGATCCTACTGACCGACAAACTGCTAGCAACAATATTGCACTCCTTTTTGCGCAGTTTTTTCCTGCTAATGACAAAAAAATCGGTTTGGCTTTAGACCATTACCTAGCCCTTCGAAACTGGCCGTCTAGCCAACAACTTATTGATCAGATTAAGACGTCTACTTTACGAATTAGAGAAAAAAGAAAAAAGGATCGATTAGATAAAACGCAAAGATCATGCAGTTTATTTGAATTTCATCATAGCTGGGATCAATTAACAATCTGTTCAAGAAAATTTCAATCCGCTGATATGCGCGCGTTTCTTCAGTCACCTGACAGCTTCATTGCTAAAGGTGAATCACTTAAACGGGGGAACACCTGCACTGTTGCAACCGTCACAATTGATAATAAAATAAGGGTAGTCAAACGATACAACATTAAAAACTGGCGGCACTTTTTAAGTCGTGCCCTACGCCCTACCAGAGCCATCAGCTCTTGGAGTAATGCGCACTTATTACAGTTTTACGGCATTTCAAGCCCCGAACCAATAGCAGTAATTGAACGGCGCTGGGGGCCTTTTCGAAAAACAGCTTATTATTTATCCGAACTGTCTCAGGGTGAACCTGGCGGGGATTTCTTTCATTCAGAAAAAATTCCTCAACTTGATAAACAAACTGCAGCAGATTCCACTATAAATTTAATAAATAGTCTACACAGTTTAAACATATCTCACGGTGATTTAAAAATCAGCAATTTTATTATTTTTGGCTTAAAGACATCTATCATTGATTTAGATTCAATGAAACAACA
>JBJPGG010000072.1:0-10668 GCA_048595505.1 Methylococcaceae bacterium | reverse complement strand
ACCAGGTGGCCGTCCCTAGCAATAACCACGGAAAAAGGCAGTACACCATAGGGGTTGCCCCACTGGTTGAGTAATGAATATTGCAATTCAGGGTCAGCCTGTAAAATTGGATAATTAATGCCAACAGTACGTGCATAATTGCGTAATTTCCGCACTTCGTCTAAACCAACCCCAATAATCTGTAGGCCCTGAGCAGCATAACGTGTCTGGTAGCGGATAAAATCCGGTATTTCAATTTGACAAGGCCTACACCAGGTTGCCCAGAAATTGAGAATAATCACTTGGCCGTGCCAGTCGTAAAGATTATGCGATTGACCATCCAGATCATTAAGAATCAGCGGTGGTAATTCCCAGGCGTTAGAAATAGCGCGATCTTTGTTGCTATCATAGGCATACAGGTTTATTGGAAGAGCTGAAATCACCAAGCATGAAGTAAACAGTAAGGTTTTTAGTGAAATAAATTTTTTCATTAGATATTTTATCTTATTTTTGCCTGAGATGGTGTTGTAAAGGGTTGGAGATATGTGGCACGATGATGATTTAAAAGGAATTGTTTAATGCAAAAGGTATATAATATTTAAAATTTATTAATCTATACAAGGTCTTTTTAACATGGGTAATTTTACTAGTAAATCAAATCATTTTCTATTTGTGTTGTCTTTGGCTGCAATTGCATTTTTATCATCGTGTTCAGATGACAATAAAGATGTTTCAACAAAAAATATAAGCAAGGCTGTTACACAACATGTTGATAATAAAAGTATTACACCTAATGAATTAAATGACAAAAATCACTATGAAGAAATGTCACAGCCACTAGATAAAGCTAATTGGCTGGAAAAGGGTAAGTTTAGAAATGAGTTTGCAAGGGATTGTGTTGCCAGAGAATTAAACATTACTAATGGTAAAAAATTAGACCGTGACTATATTGAAAAAACCTGTGATTGTATTGCTAACTATATGGATGATCATTTAACTGATCAGGAAGCTGAAGAATTTTTAGGTGAAGATAATCATATGAGAGCCCTGCAAATTCGTTATGATGCAGCAGCTTATCATTGTGTACAAAAAAATGGAACGGTTAAAGAACCAACCATTACTAAATTTAATTAATAATGACTGAAAATTCTATTTGTTGATTAATAATTTGATTTAATATGATGTCAGTTAAGTTTAAAAAGAGGTTTGATTGCTTATTGCCGGGCTTATTTGTTCTGGCTTTATTTTGTGTATATTCACCTGCCAAGTCTGAAATAAAAGCGGAACATAATTTGGCTAAGGCTGAAATAATAAAAGCAGAAAAAGTAGATGCGTTGAAAAAAAAGCAGTTTGAAGATAAATTTGCCATGCAATGTGTGGAAAATGAAATTAAAAACTCAGTAAATAAAGAGTTAGATAGAAAACGCTTTACTAAGCCTTGTTCATGCATTGCGAAGCGAATGATGATGAATTTATCAGCTGTTGACGCGGAAAAGTTTTTAGTTGAAAACAAAAGCACCCAGTCTTTAATGATGGATTTCGATAAAGCAGCTTTTTTCTGTGTTCAAAATAAGCCTAGACCCAAAGCAAAAGTTTTGTTTGGTAGGAACTGAGGTTTCTACTGAATCAGCTGAAAACCCTCGTTAATTTCACTGTCTTTTTAATATCAGCATCCGGTTGCAGAGATGAGTAGTAGAAGAAATTAATGGGGGTTTTATTTCATTAGATAGGCTTTTCCTTGTTTTTTGAGAATTAAAAACTAAGCTTACTTGGTAACATTTCTTATTTTGGTTTTTATTAATTGACATCACCCTAAGTCACACTTAGAAATTGGATACAGAGTACTGTCCCATGTTTTCAAGGGGTTTAAAAAAAACTTAGCTTAACTCACAGGTTAAGTGGGATTTTTTTGTTAACTCAGCGGTAATATGGGAGGCTCTGTGCCAGCCTTTCAAGTGTGGGCTAGGGATCTATTACAAGGTTTCCAAATGAATGCTAAGCTGTTAGCAAACCAAGTTGAATCACTCTTTTCATTGCCTGAGGTTGCATTACGAATTAATGAAGTATTAAACTCTCCCGAGCCTTCCAATACTGACTTGGAGGAGCTTATTATTACTGACCCTGCTTTAACTGCAAATATTTTAAAAATAGTTAATAGTGCTTATTTCGGTTTTCCTGGCACCATAGATACAGTTTCTAGGGCGATAACGTTGATCGGACTTAAAGAACTAAGAAACTTGGTTTTTACAACAGCAGTGACAACCAGTTTTAAAGGAATACCAAAAGAGTTAATTGATATGGATGTGTTTTGGTATCACAGTGTAACCAGCGGGGTGATCGCAAGAATTTTAGCAAAAAAAATCAAGCATTCTGATTATGAACGGTTGTTTATAGGCGGCTTGTTACATAGCATTGGCAAATTAATTTATTTTTCTCAATACCCTGAGGTGGCAAGAGAAATCCTTGACTGTAAAGATCAGGGTGAGGAGGCTATGATTTCTGCAGAACAGTCAATATTGGGTTTTACTTATGCGGAATTAGGTGCTGAATTTTTAAAGCATTGGCAATTACCGCCTAGCATTTGGCAAATGATCAGTTATCATCTGGATCCATTGAATGCTAAGGACTTTATGAGCGATGCATGCTTGCTTCATGTTGCTGGAAAAATTGCCGGTAGTATTGAACCCTGTGCAAAGTATGATTTTGACTTTAACGAACTTGAGCCAAAATTTAACCTGGGCGTTTTGGCTTATCTTAAGGTATCACCCAATCTGATAGAGTTTTGTATCGATGAAGCACTGATGCAAGCATTTGAGATTTTAGCTGTTATTAACCCTAAAGCAACTACAATGTACTAAATGAATTACAAGTCGGGTTTTAGTCTAATACTCCTGATTATGAGGTCGTTGCGTCTCTGATTCGTGCAACGTTCTCAGTTTATTCCTGTAGTCGAAATACTTCGCCGTAAGTTGTATCTTCATCAAAATCATCCCAAACATATTTGGGATAAACTATAGGCTTGGTTAGGAGTGGCGCGGTGATCAGGTCAGTTAACCCTGTCATCATTCTACCCACTGTGTGAAGGACACCTTCAGCAATTCCACCTGACAAGCCATACATAATGTGACTTTCATTAGTGGTGTTGATGATATTTTTTGGAATCTCCAGAACAGAGGTGGACATATTAGCAAAACCATTGAGTGCTTTATTAGCTACTTGAGAACCATAACTCTGTTGCTGATCAGCAAAGCTGGTTGGTGTGATAACCATTATAAGGCTTGCCAGTAATACAGGAAGTGCGATTTTTTTCATAACATATCCAAAAAGTTTATCCAGTTATTAAAATGAGTATAGCAGAGCATTATTGATTTATTTTTTCAGTGCTTTGGCAAAAGCATTTGCCATTGAGCTTTGAGGGGTTGTTTGTCGGGTTGGAGTTTTCTGCTGACCTGTTTTTTTCTTTTTCGATATTACTTTCGATGTTGTTTCATCGGTATTTCTTTTCATTGATAATGCAATACGTTTGCGTGCGATATCAATTTCTAACACTTTTACTTTAACCATTTCTCCCGTTTTAACGACATCTCTGGGGTCTTTGACAAATACGTCGGCTAAGTGGGAGATATGTACCAAACCATCCTGGTGTACGCCTATATCCACAAAAGCACCAAAGTTGGCTACATTGGTTACTACCCCTTCCAGCATCATTCCAGGTCGTAGATCAGAAATTTTTTCTATCCCTTCTTTAAACTTGGCACTTTTAAATTCAGGTCTAGGGTCTCGTCCCGGTTTTTCAAGCTCTTGAAGAATATCAGTCACTGTGGGTAAGCCGAAGCTAGCGGTGGTGTAATTTGCAGCATTTAAGTTGCGTAAAAACTGACTTTGGCCAATCAGTTCAGTGATTGGCTTTCCTGTATCATCAATAATGGCATTGACTACAGGGTATGTCTCGGGGTGAACTGCTGAGGCATCTAGTGGGTTTTCGCCTGACATAATACGCAAGAAACCCGCTGCCTGTTCATAGGCTTTATTGCCTAAACGAGGTACTTTTTTAAGCTGTTTTCTATTTTTAAAGGGGCCGTTTTCATTGCGAAAAGTTACAATGTTTTCACCGACACTGGCAGATAAACCGGAAACTTGTTTAAGCAAAGAGGCTGATGCAGTATTAACATCCACACCCACTGCATTTACGCAGTCTTCAATCACTGTATCTAGGCTTCGGGCAAGCTGTACCTGGTTTACATCATGCTGGTACTGGCCTACACCGATAGATTTAGGTTCAATTTTAACCAGCTCTGCCAGAGGGTCTTGCAGGCGTCTGGCAATAGATATCGCGCCCCGAATTGTCACATCCAGATCGGGAAATTCTTTTGCTGCCAGTTCAGAAGCGGAATAAACAGAGGCGCCCGCTTCAGATACTATGATCTTATTAAAACTCAAACTTTTATGTTGTTTCATTAAGTCAGCAACTAGCTGATCTGTTTCTCTAGAGCCTGTACCATTGCCTATACTGACCAAATCAACCTGATGAAGTTGAATTAGTTTTGCCAAGGTGTTGATAGAAGCATCCCATTGGTTTCGAGGAGGATGTGGATATATGGTATCAAAGGCTAACATTTTCCCAGTAGGGTCAACGACAGCTACTTTGACACCGGTGCGGATGCCAGGATCAAGACCCATAGTCGCTTTAGGGCCAGCAGGGGCGGCTAATAATAAATCTCTTAAATTATTGGCAAATACTTTAATGGCTTCCAGTTCAGCCGCCTCGCGTAAGCGTAGCTTTAAATCTAAATCAATCCGGGTAAATAATTTTATTTTCCAGGCTAAGCGGGCTGTTTCAGCCAGCCAGGCATCAGCAGGTATTGTGGTATCCACTACTTTAATATGGCGAGCAACGAGTTGTGCACAAAGTTGATGTTGTTCTTTATCATCGACCCCGGGTTTTAAAGTCAGAGTTAACAGGTCTTCGTTACGCCCCCTGAATAAAGCAAGCGCTCGGTGAGAAGGGATTTTGTTTATTGCTTCCTGATAATCAAAATAATCTTTAAATTTGGCTGCTTCTGACTCTTTGTCCTTAACCACGGTTGAAAACATAATGCCATTATTCCATATGCGTTCTCGTAGCTCTGTTAACAATGCAGCATCTTCGGAAATACCTTCCATGATAATTTGTTTAGCCCCGTCCAAAGCTGCTTGTGCATCAGTAATGCCTTTGTCAGCATTAATATATTCACTGGCTACTTGCTCTGGAATAACAGTGCGGTCTTCAAGGATAGTATTTGCCAGGGGTTCTAATCCTGCTTCTCTGGCTATTTGAGCCTTTGTTCTTCGTTTGGGTTTATAAGGTAAGTATAAATCTTCTAATAAGGTTTTTGTTTCGGCCAGTTTAATTACCTTTTCCAGCGCAGGTGTTAATTTGCCTTGGGATGATATGCTTTCAAGAATGCTTTTTCTACGGTCATTTAATTCACGAAGATAAGTAAGACGTTCAGCCAGTATGCGTAGTTGTTGATCATCCAGTCCGCCAGTGACTTCTTTTCTATAGCGAGCGATAAAAGGAACAGTCGCACCTTCATCCAGTAAAGTCACTGCAGAGGCTACTTGTTTAATATTAACGCTTAATTCTTCGGCTATACGCTGGATAACGTCCATTTGTGATTCTAAGATAGATGGATAAAAAACCGGCATTGTAGCAGTAAATATGTTTTTTACGGTAAAATGCCTTGTTTGTGTTGAGCAGTGTGAAATAAATGAAATCAAGAGATCGTCGGCAAGGTATTGTTTTAGTTCATACAGGAGAAGGAAAGGGCAAGTCATCTAGTGCCTTAGGTATGGTGTTTCGGGCGGCTGGTTGGGGTATGAAGGTCTGTGTCATTCAATATATAAAAGGTAAGTGGCAAACAGGTGAACAGAAAGCGGCTGAGAAGTTTGAGAATATAGAATGGCATGTGATGGGGGATGGCTTTACCTGGGATACTAAAAATCCGGAGCAAGATATTAAAACCAGTCGTGAGATTTGGGAATTCAGTAAACAGAAGATTTTGTCGCAAGACTATGACTTTGTATTACTGGATGAAATAAATTATTGCTGTGGTTATAACTGGATATCAGGTAAAGAAATCGCCAGTTTTATTACTGATGAAAAACCAGCATGGATGCATTTGGTGCTGACTGGGCGTAACGCAGCACCTGAAGTCATTGAGGTTGCTAATACAGTAACAGAAATGAAAAAAATTAAGCATGCTTATGCTGAAGGCATAAACGCCGAGCAAGGTGTAGAGTTTTAATTGATGTTCTGCTCATTTATAGATAGAATCATTACCTTAATAATCGTACCATTATTGATTGTCAGGCTTGTACTGGGTTTTAGCAATACTGAGTATTTTTGTTGTGTAAACAAATAACGGTAATCAAGGCAATTTAAGAGTATACTGATATAGGTTTTTAAGCGTAGAATAAAAATAACAATTTATTGGAGAGTGAAATGAGTAATGCACAGAAAATGATAGCTGCAGTTATAGGTGTTTTTGTTGTGGGATTTTTGCTGGTTGGGGGGAATAAAGAGCAAACAGTTGAGCAAAAAGAAGCGGCTGCAATGGTTAGGGCTGTCGCTGGGATGCAGGGTATGGCACATAAAAAATGTCCACGTTTGATTAAACAGCACACAGGATCTCAAATCACTTCATTGGTTACTAACCAGAAGACAGATAAAGCAACTTATCTGACTTTAGAATGGACTGGTGAAGAGGGTGATAACTTTAAAAAAGCAGTTTGTACCTTATCTTCAACCCGAGGTGGAGTCTCTAAACTGGTTATTGATGGCAAAGTTATAATCGATAAAGATTAATAGTGTGTTATTCCTGAATCTGTGGTTTTTCTGCGGATTCAGGGTTACCCTCTGTCACAAAAGCAATTCTTCAATTTTCGTTCTTTAAATAGATATTCAATTAGCGTCCTTCTTTTTTGTCAACCTGTTCCTTTTTAGAATTTTATATTTATTTAGCAAGATTCTAATATTACATCAACGTATTTCACGTGCTATGCTTATTTTGTGTTTATATATTTTTGTATTTGGCAAATAAATGCTCCTGCATGATTTGCATTCAATGCATCCTTGTATTTCGCAAATAAATGCTCCTGGGTAATTGCTCCTGCATTACTCTACTACACACCATCCATGGTGTTACGCATTATTTGCATACAATACTTCCATGTATTTAAAGACAAGAGGGTTGTGGATGTTATAAAATTTACATTCTTAACACGTGTGGTTTAAACCACAAAAATATTAGTAAAATTGATAGACATGTTTAAAAGAGGAAAGATAGTATGGTAACGACGGAAAACAAAGGTTTTTTAAAAACCTGGAAAGATGATAGAGGGTTTGGTTTTATAAAACCAGAAGATGGTAGTGATGATATTTTTATACACATTTCTGCCTTAATTGACAGCGCAAGGCGTCCGTATCGAGGCGATACAATTTATTATCAAGTTGAGCACAGTGATGATGGTAAATCCAAAGCAGTAAATGCTCGTATAGAAGGTGTAGAACTTATAACCAGTAAAGAAGCTAGCAGTAAAAAATGGATTTGGATTGTTGCTTTAGTCCTGATAAGCGTGGCAGTAGCTGCTTTTTTTGGAATGAAATAATGAAATTTCGAATTTTACCTTTGCTGCTGATCCTGTTTATTTCTGCTTGCAGTATTGCAGAAGAGAAAAAAATGCTTTCTCAGCAGCAGACGTTAAATATCCCTGATGATATTAAGCCTTTGTTGAGCAAGGAAATGTTTGCTATAGAAAAGGCTATGAAAGTACTAGTTAGTACTATAGCAACAGCCGATTGGGATAAAACAGCAGAAATAGCAAAGCAGATCCAAGCAAGTTATATAATGAAACAAAGTTTAACGGCAAAGCAAATGCAGCAACTTCATCATAGTTTGCCTAAACAGTTTATAACGCTTGATCATTCATTTCATCAATATGCAGGAATGTTGGCTCATGCAGCCGAAGTTAAAAACCAGGATGTGGTGAATTTTTATTTTTATAAAATGAATGATAGTTGTGTTCAGTGTCATTCACGTTTCGCACAAAATAAATTTTCAGGGTTTTCCCGTTTAACCGAAAAGCATCACGCGCATTAATGTAAGAAGTATCACTTGGAACAGTCAGCTGCAGCTTAACTTGGTTACTAGTTGATTGTTCCAGTATCCTCTTTGTTTCACTTACTATAAAAGGAAGTCTATGACTGATTCACAAAAATGGTTAACACTTACCTTTTTAATGGTGACTGGGTGGTTGGTTTATTTGTTGTCCCCCGTGCTTATGCCTTTTGTCTTCGCGGCAATGCTGGCTTATTTGGGTGATCCCTTAGCCGATAAGCTAGAAGCTTTTAAAATTCACAGGTATCAGTTGGGGCGTACTAATGCAGTGGTTGTAGTTTTTACTGCCATGTTAGTTGTTGTTTCAATAGTACTGGGCATTCTTATACCTAAAATTGAACTTCAGGTTAGTCAATTTTTAGGTAATTTTCCGGCCTATACAAAATTGTTAAATCAGGTGGTTATTCCTTGGTTTGAACAGTATTTAGGCTGGGAAATCAGTCTAATAGAGGGAGATAAAATTATTGCCTTGATCAAAAGTCATTGGCAAAAGGCTGGCGGGAGTGCCTTGGCATTTATGGGGTCTGTTTCTCGCTCCAGTGCTGTGTTAGCCCAGTGGTTAATGAACTTGGTATTGATTCCAGTGATTACTTTTTATTTATTACGTGACTGGGATGAGTTAGTAAAAAAAGTACATGACTTATTACCTCGTAGGGCTGCGCCGACAGCAGCTAAATTGGCAATTGAGACAGATAATGTATTAGGCGCCTTTTTACGCGGACAGTTTTATGTCATGCTGGCATTGGGGACAGTTTATAGTGTCGGCTTATGGGTAATAGGTTTGAATCTAGCTTTATTGATAGGCATGTTGGCTGGCTTAGTAAGTTTTGTACCCTATCTGGGGTCGATTGTAGGTATCGCAGTGGCCTGTATTGCAGCATTGTTACAATTCCATGATTTTATGTATTTGCTACCGGTTTCTATAGTATTTATAGTGGGGCAACTGATGGAAGGTATGTGGCTAACACCTTGGTTAGTGGGTGATAAAATTGGACTACATCCCGTTGCGGTGATGTTTGCTGTATTAGCGGGTGGACAGCTGTTTGGGTTTTTAGGTGTATTATTAGCATTGCCTGTAGCTTCGGTGATTATGGTGATATTAAGACATATCCATGAAATTTATCGGGGCAGTACTTTCTATAGTGAAGAGGATCAGTAATGTTTAGGCTGGTTTTATTGTTGATGACAAGTTGCTATATAACGAATGCCTGGGCTACCAATGAGTTGCGAGAGCTAGAATATGCAGAGGAAATTGAAGCCACTGTTTCAACGGGTAAAATAGTTTGGTTATCGGTTAAAGATAAAAAATTTTTAACGCTGTATACAGAAACCGAAGAAACGGAAAACTTGGGGACTGCTATTATTTTACATCCTATGGATGGCCATCCAGACCAGAAAAAAATAATTAATCCATTAAGAACTTATTTACCACTGCATAATTGGGCAACACTTTCTTTGCAAATGCCTGTCTTGGGTATTGGCGCAAAGGAAGAAGAATATTATATGTTGTTTGATGATGCAAAAGGGCGCATACAGGCAGGCATAGATTATCTGGTTTCAGCCGGGGTTAAAAATATAGTTTTAATTGGCTATGGATTAGGAGGGATGATGGCTGTTTATGTGACAAAGGATGACGTTAATGCGACTAATATTAAAGCAATCGTTGCTATCAGCCTAAGTGTACCAAAGAGTAAGCGAAAACAAGTACAAATAATCAATTCAATTAGTAAGATTAAACAACCCTTTTTTGATATTTTTGCAGAGTTTGACTTACCGCAAGTGACAGGTAGTGCCAGAGAAAGAAGAATTGCAGGCAAAGTTAGTTCTGCATACAGACAGTTTCAGATAGATGGCGAAGGCCACACTTTTCAACATGATGAAGGGCTGGTGGTTAAACGCATTTATAGCTGGATAAATCGGACTTTTAGGTAGGAGCGCCACCCCGGCGCGATTACAATCGCGTCGAGGGCTGCGCTTCGCGTCTACAATCGAACAGTGAGCTTCTATTAGCTAGAGGGATGAACTTCCGCTCTAGATTTATTTTTAACATTTTTTTCTTGATCATTGTGGTGTGATTTCGCTAAGATTGTCATCGATTAGCAGAGGTCTCTCTGCGGATAACAGAATTCTTTCAGGCTGTAAATTTGGCTGCTAGCTGTATAGCTTTTACCATTTGGAAAAAAAGTTCATGAGAAAAACAATGCATAGATCATCATTCTTTCGGGACATAAAAGGATATGCCGCCCACAGTATATTAGCACTTAGCTTGCAAGTACTGATTTATCTAAATCCTTTAATGTTCGCAATCGATTTTTTTGACCCAGGTTTTTAGCATCGCTAATAATTTTTGTGATCAAAAGGTCAAGAACATCCAAAGCATCATCAAGAGCAATTATTTCAAAACTTTTAACAAAGGCCAGCAAGATATCGATGCGCTTATCATCAGCCATTCTTGCTATTTTAGGCATAGAAATTACACCTGCATGCTGAGCAAGGTTCTTTAATCGTATCGGGGGAATATGAGTAAAAT
>JBJPGG010000071.1:0-37301 GCA_048595505.1 Methylococcaceae bacterium | reverse complement strand
TACTATTCAATCGTTTATGAAAAGACTAAGCGGTCAACTGATTTTTCTAGGTTAAACAATCAATATAAAAACACCAGGCATAAAAAAACCCCGGCTATTAAAAATAACCGGGGGTTTTTGAATAGCGTTAAAACAACACTTACATCATGCCGCCCATACCACCCATTCCACCCATGCCACCCATATCAGGCATGGCAGGAGCACCTGCATCATCAGCAGGCTCATCAGCAACCATTACTTCAGTTGTGATCATTAAGCTAGCAACAGATGCTGCATTTTGTAATGCAGAACGTGTAACTTTTGCAGGATCTAAAATACCCATTGCAATCATGTCGCCATACTCACCAGTTGCAGCATTGTAACCAAAGTTACCTTCGCCTTTTGCAACTTCGTTAAGTACGACAGAAGATTCATCACCTGCGTTGGCTACAATCTGACGTAAAGGCTCTTCCATTGCACGACGTAAAATATTTACACCGACCGTTTGGTCATGGTTAATACCTTCTAACCCATCAAGCGCAGTAATAGCACGAACCAATGCAGTACCACCACCAGCAACAACACCTTCTTCAACCGCTGCACGAGTTGAATGCAACGCATCTTCAACACGCGCCTTCTTCTCTTTCATTTCAACTTCAGTTGCTGCACCGACTTTAATAACCGCAACACCGCCAGCTAATTTAGCTAGACGCTCTTGTAGTTTTTCTTTGTCGTAATCAGAAGTTGCTTCTTCAGCTTGTGCACGAATTTGTGTCACACGGCCTTTAATGCTGTCTTCTAAACCTGCACCGTCAATAATGGTAGTATTTTCTTTGCTAATTTGGATTTTCTTAGCTGTACCTAGTTGATCCATTTCCACTTTTTCTAAAGATAATCCAATTTCTTCAGAAATCACTGTACCGCCAGTTAAGACAGCAACATCTTCTAACATTGCTTTACGACGATCACCAAAACCTGGTGCTTTAACTGCCGCAACTTTAACGATACCACGCATGTTGTTAACAACTAGTGTTGCCAGAGCTTCACCGTCAACATCTTCAGCAACAATTAATAAAGGACGACCTGCTTTGGCGACACCTTCTAATGTTGGTAATAAATCACGAATATTTGAGATTTTTTTGTCAAATAATAAAATGAATGGATCATCTAATTCAACACTCATGCTGTCTTGGTTATTGATAAAGTAAGGCGATAAATAGCCTCGGTCAAACTGCATACCTTCAACAACATCCAGCTCATTATTTAAACCAGAACCTTCTTCAACGGTAATAACACCTTCTTTACCAACTTTTTCCATTGCTTCAGCAATAATTTCACCAACTGAAGTATCAGAATTTGCAGAAATAGTACCTACTTGTGCAATTGCACTGTTGTCAGTACAAGGTGTTGCTGCTTCAACAATCGCTTCAACTGCTTTTACTACAGCTAAATCAATACCACGTTTCAGATCCATTGGGTTCATGCCCGCTGCAACTGATTTCATACCTTCATTAACAATAGATTGTGCTAAAACTGTTGCAGTTGTTGTTCCATCACCCGCTACATCAGAAGTATGAGAAGCCACTTCTTTTACCATCTGTGCGCCCATATTTTCGAATTTATCTTTTAATTCGATTTCTTTTGCAACAGATACACCATCTTTTGTGATGGTAGGAGCGCCAAAACTTTTATCTAAAACCGCATTGCGACCTTTAGGGCCTAATGTTACTTTTACTGCATTGGCTAATATGTTAACACCCGAGATCATCAAACCACGTGCATCTGTACCAAATTTTACATCTTTTGCTGCCATTTTCTTTGAATCCTATTAATAAATGGTTGAAAATATTGATTAGGTTCTTAACCTAAAACACCCATAATGTCTTCTTCACGCATAACGATAAGCTCTTCACCGTCAATTTTGACTTCGTTACCTGAGTATTTGCCGAAAAGTACTTTATCGCCAACCTTTACTTCCAATGCACGTACTTCACCGTTATCCAGCTGTTTGCCATTGCCAACTGCTAAAATTTCACCTTCACTTGGCTTTTCGGTTGCTGAACCAGGTAAGACAATCCCTCCAGCAGAAGTAGTTTCTTCTTCAACACGCTTAACGATAACTCTGTCGTGTAACGGACGTATATTCATCAATAGTTCTCCTTTAAACAATTAAAATTAAATTACAATACTTTATATTAGCACTCACTAGCAATGAGTGCTAATAATATTTAGGTTTTGCACTCTGTCAAGTGTATGGCATTATTGCCACTTACCAACATCGTCGAATCAACATTTTATGAATGACCAACAATTACTTCGTTACAGCCGTCAAATTATGCTCCCTCAAGTTGATATTGAAGGTCAGCAAAAACTATTAACGGCTAAAGTACTTATTGTTGGTGCTGGCGGCCTAGGCTCACCCGCATCTATTTACCTTACTGCTGCAGGCGTAGGGCAGATCACTATTTACGATGATGATAAAGTTGATTTATCCAATTTACAAAGACAGATTGCTCATCACACAAACGATATTGGGACAGACAAAGTTATTTCAACCCGGCAAACACTGAAAAATATAAATCCCGAAGTAAAAGTCATTGCAGTCAAGCAGCGCCTTGTAGGAAAACTGTTAAACCAGGAAGTAGAAAAAGCAGATGTAGTATTGGATTGTTGTGATAATTTCAATACTCGCTTTGCCGTCAATGCAGCTTGCGTAAAACACCAGACTCCCCTAGTTTCTGGAGCCGCTATTCGTTTTGAAGGACAAATTGCTGTTTTTACTCCAGGAACCAATAATAGCCCTTGCTACAACTGTCTTTATACTGATAGCGGTGAAGAAATGCAGAATTGTGCAACTAATGGTGTGATTGCCCCTGTTACAGGTATAGTAGGCAGCATACAGGCAATGGAAGCAATGAAGTTAATCATGGGAATTGGTGAGACTTTAACAGGTAAATTGTTATTACTGGATGGCTTATCCATGCAATGGAATGAGATGAAATTACGCAGAAATAGCACTTGTCCTACCTGCAAACAATGATTTTATGATGGGAGGGCTAGCCCTCCCATCATAAAATTGCTATTTTTTATTAATCAATTCTTTTACTTTATTTATTGCTATTTCAGCTAAATCAAGCACTTTAGAATCACTATCACCGTGAGGTTCTGTATCACCAAAAGGTTCTCCAGCCTTCATAGTATACATATAAATAAAATATCCTAATGGCGCAAATGCGAATACAGCAACAAGCCACATAACGATTCCAATTTCAATTAAATCTCCGACCATAACACCCTCCTCGACACACTATTATTATTTTTATCAAGAGCTTAATATAACGCCGTATCTATTTGTGTACAAGCAAAAACATACTAAAAAACTTATTGAAGATAAAAATCCTGTTTTTTCATATTTCCAAGTAAACATTTAACTCAGACAAACAAAGCAAAAAAATCAAATATAACATTTAAATTCAATACCTTATTATAATAAAATAACGGACTATTTTATATTTTTTAATTAATTCCATCTCCTATGGCTATTAATATAGGCTTTTATTATGTTGCGCAAAAAAAAAGTTCATCGTATACTTCAGCTTGGCTTACTTGATCAAGCTAGCAAAATTATAAAACTTCTGGAGGTAAATATAATGAAATGGGAAACACCAGCTTACAATGACTTACGTTTTGGCTTTGAAGTAACAATGTACATTTACAACCGTTAATTGTTACGGTTGCAACTACAAAAAAGGGACTCATAGAGTCCCTTTTTTTTGCCTGAAAGTTATTAATACCGTATCATTCGGCAACTTAAATACTAACTAGATTCCTTTAACATACAATATGAAGATCAGAGTTCTCGGTTCTGGTGCAGGTGGCGGTTTCCCTCAATGGAACTGCAGCTGTCCAAATTGCAAAGCAGTAAGAGCAGGTTCTATCAAAGCCAGCACTCGCAACCAATCATCAATTGCCGTTTCATCTGATGGCGAACACTGGGTGTTATTTAATGCCTCTCCCGATGTACGCACGCAATTGGAAAATTTTCCAGAAATCCACCCCAAAGATAAAGTACGTGGCACAGGTATTGAAGCTATTGTAATTATCGATTCTCAAATCGATCATGCAACTGGCCTGCTAATTCTGCGTGAAGGTGACCCGCTGACTGTTTATTGCACAGATATGGTAAAGCAGGACCTCACCACTGGATTTCCTATTTTTAATATTCTGGAACACTTCTGTGGCGTGATAGATCACCCTATTCCATTGAACGGTGATTCCTTTACCATTCCTAAGATTGATGATCTTGAATTCACCGCCTTAGCGCTTAAAAGCAAAGCCCCCCCTTATTCACCGCATAGAAATGATCCGCATGAAGGCGATAACATCGGCATGATAATCCGCCAGATTTCAACGGGGAAAACAACATTTTACGCACCGGGTTTAGGTGAGATAGAACCACATGTAGAAAAAGCAATGACCGAAGCCGATTGCGTTTTAGTCGATGGTACATTTTGGACAGATGATGAACTAGCCTCTGTCGGCCGTCCATTATTGGCGAGAAAAATTGGTCATCTACCACAGTCTGGTGAAGGCGGCATGATCGAAATTTTAAATGCCATGGAAAAACCTCGCAAAATATTGATCCACATCAATAACACCAACCCAATTTTAAACGAAGATTCTGAACAACGAAAAATACTGGATGCAGAAGGTATTGAAGTGTCGTTCGACAATATGCATATCGAACTTTAAATCATCAATGTAGCGTGGCCTTTTGTCTGCTCTACTTGAATCATCGTATAACTTAGCGGCACAAAACCCGCTTTACAAAGACAGGTAGCCAAATGGGTTGTTGTTCTAACAAAGCATGGACTAGAGAAAAGTTTGAAGCCAAATTACGTGGCATGGAAAATAAATATCACATTCATCACCCCATACATATACTGATGAATGAAGGCAAATTAACCCAAAAGCAATTACAGGGCTGGGTTGCCAATCGGTTTTATTACCAAATAATGATTCCGATTAAAGATGCTAATATCTTAGCCAATTGCCCCGATCGCGAAACACGCGCCATATGGACGCAACGCATCCTTGATCATGATGGCCAACCTGGAGACCCAGGCGGCATTGAAGCATGGGTACAACTAGGCATTGCTGTAGGTATGACCCGAGAAGAAATCACCTCATTGGAACATGTATTGCCTGCAGTTAAATTTGCAGTTGATGCTTATGTTAATTTCGCCCGAAGATCTGAATGGCATGAAGCGGCAAGCTCATCCCTAACCGAAATGTTTGCACCCAAAATTCATAAACAACGCTTAGATAACTGGCCTGAACTTTATCCTTGGATTGAAAAAGAAGGCTATATATACTTCCGTAAACGTTTAACAGAAGCACGCCGTGATGTTGAACATGGACTGGATATTACTTTGGACTGGTATCAAACCCGAGAACAACAAAATCGCATGGTTGAAATATTACAATTCAAACTTGATGTTCTATGGTCTATGGCTGATGCCATGTATATGGCTTATGTCAATGACATGCCTCCGTATTTTAACATTGAACACTAACTAGCGTGGGTGAGATAAGTGCCAGCGCAATCCGACATACTTTAATTATTGTCGGATAACGCTCTCACTCATCACCCTACACAGAACATAAAAAATATGACTTTAAATCCAGATTTAACAATTAACTTCTCCCCCATGCATCGATTGCAATGGGAAGAAGCACAGCAAAAAGATGTGATCCTCTACCCGGAAGGTATGGTTGAACTCAATCAAAGTTCTGCAGAAATTTTAAAATTATGTGATGGTACACGTAACCTAGAACAGCTTGTTACTGAATTAGAAAACAAATTCTCAACCAGCGGATTAAAAAATGACGTTAATAATTTCCTAGAAGTGGCATTACAAAATGGCTGGATCCAACAAAGTTAAAATCACCCCTCCCCGCTGGCTACTGGCAGAACTGACATACAAATGCCCGTTACAGTGCCCTTATTGCTCCAACCCGTTGGACTATACAAAACATAGCTCAGAAATAAGCACAGAAGATTGGAAGCGTGTTTTAAGCCAAGCCAGAAAAATGGGTGCAGTACAATTAGGTTTTTCTGGCGGAGAACCCTTAACCCGCCAAGACCTACCAGAACTGGTTCAACATGCCCGCCAGTTAGGTTATTACACCAACCTGATTACCTCGGGCTATGGCTTATCTGAAGACAAAATCATTCAGTTAAAAGAAGCGGGCTTAGATCATATTCAGGTTAGCATTCAGGCCAGCACACAAGAACTGAATGATCATATTGCTGGTACAGAGTCTTTCCAAACCAAAAAACAAGTCGCCCATTTAGTCAAAAAACATGGCTACCCTATGGTGTTATGTGTGGTCATACATCGTGAAAACATACACCAAATGACACAAATCCTGGAAATGGCTGAGGAGTTAGGTGCGGACTATTTAGAACTGGCTAACACCCAATATTATGGCTGGGCTCACGAAAACAGGGACCTGCTGCTACCGACCAAAGAACAGTTTGAACAAGCGGAAGCCATAGCACAGGCATACAAAGAGAAAGTTGCGGGTAAAATGAAGATTTATTATGTTATCCCCGATTTTCATGAAGACCGCCCCAAAGCCTGCATGAATGGATGGGGAACAACATTCCTAACCATTGCTCCCGATGGTGTTGCATTGCCATGCCATTCAGCACGTGACTTACCAGGTTTAGAATGCCCAAATGTAAAGGATTACAGTATTGAAGAAATATGGAATGAATCAAAAGCATTCAATTTCTTTCGTGGTAATGAATGGATGAAAGAACCCTGTCGTAGTTGCGATGAAAAAGAAAAGGACTTTGGCGGCTGCCGCTGCCAAGCCTACATGCTAACAGGTGATATGTATAATACAGACCCAGTCTGCAGTAAATCGCCCGATCGTCATGTTATTCAGGAAGCATTAGATTCAGCAAGAGCTAGCGCACTTTCAGACAATGAAAAACCCCTGGTTTTCCGTAATAGCAAAAACTCAAAAAATTACGGATAAGCAGATATACTTTGCGCAGTCACCGCTGCGCGAAATATAACCCACTGAAGTCATCACATCTGAATCATTAATTCTCACGCTAATTAGTCCGTTCTATTGTTGTATATTGAACTTCCAACGTTTACAACTGTCCCTTTTGATCGCACTAATGAACTCTAGCAATGGATAAATACATGCCTTTCATCAAAGCAATTAGCTTTAGCTTTTTCATACTCTTTGCACAACTAACTCTTGCTCTAGGCAGTAAAGATTTATTACCTGCAGACCAAGCATATAAAGTTTCAGCAAAGGCTATTTCTGCTAATCAAATTGAAGTTTCATGGGCTATAGCCGACGGCTATTATTTATATCGTAACAAAACCATTATCAGTTCACTTACTGACGACATTCAATTAGGCGTTCCCGATATGCCCGCAGGGAAGTCCAAACATGATGAGTTTTTTGGCGATATGGTGATATACCGTAATCAATTAAAAATAGTTGTCCCCATTACCAATAAAAAGTCGTTATCCTCTCTCAAAATCCAAGTCAAATATCAGGGCTGTGCTGATATTGGTATTTGCTACCCTCCTGAAAAGAAACTGTTAACCGTTGAGCTGCCTATAGAAAAAACGACACCTCAAGTCAACACTGTTAAACAACTGCTTAATGGCTTTAAAGGATTAAAACTCAACCTCTTTCAAGATGAGTTACTCCCTGCCGAACAAGCTTTCCAATTTTTTGCCACCGTTAAAGATGCCAACACAGTTCATGTTAATTGGCTTATTGCAGATGGTTACTATTTGTACAGAGACAAAACTAAACTTAGCCTTGCGAATAACAATTCAACTCAGCTAGGCAATTACACAATCCCTCAAGGTTCGCCTTATCATGATGAAGCATTTGGCCAAGTACAAATTTTTTATAATGAACTAAGTTTTGATGTACCTCTTGTTCGCACAGGAAAAGCAGCACAAACTATTACCCTGTTGGCCAAATACCAGGGCTGTGCTGATCGTGGAGTTTGCTATCCACCAATGGATAGTAAAATAGAACTACTGCTTCCGGAAAACTTACTGCCAAACCAACAAATAACAGCAAGCTCTGGCTCGATCGAATTATCAGAACAAGATCAAATATTTCAATCATTAAAAAGTGACTCTCTAGCACTAACGCTACTTAGTTTTTTTGGTTTCGGACTGTTATTGGCATTTACCCCCTGTATCTTCCCAATGATACCTATTTTATCGGGTATTATTGTAGGCCAAGGCCCATCAGTAACTACGCGAAAGGCTTTCTTGCTTTCACTAAGCTACGTGTTAGCTTCCGCATTAACCTACACTGTTTTCGGCATACTGGCTGCCTTATTCGGCAGTAATTTACAAGCAACCTTTCAAGAGCCCTGGATTATTGCACTGTTTAGCGGCATATTTATCGTACTATCTTTTTCCATGTTCGGTTTTTATAGCCTAGAATTACCCAAGTCTTTCCAGGCAAAATTACATAACTCCAGCGACAAACATAGAGACGGCTCCTATCTTGGAGCAGGCATCATGGGCGCACTTTCATCACTCATTGTTGGCCCTTGTGTTGCAGCACCTTTAGCAGGTGCACTGATCTATATTGGAAATACTGGCGATGTTATTTTAGGTGGCTCAGCCTTATTTGTTATGGGATTTGCCATGGGCTCGCCTTTACTGTTACTGGGTGCATCCGCTGGCTCTCTATTACCCAAAGCTGGGCATTGGTTAAATTCAACCAAAGCCCTGTTTGGAGTAATCATGCTTGCGGTTGCTGTATGGATGCTAGATAGAATACTACCTCCATCAGTTACCATGCTACTTACAGCAGCTTTACTCATTATTCCAGCTATTTATTTACGTGCAACCGATCCTCTACCAGAACAACTCTCCAGCTGGTACAAACTATGGAAAGGTTTAGGCATGATGATGTTAATCTATGGCATTTTATTACTCATTGGCTTAAGCATGGGCAATACTAATCCCTTACAACCTTTACGCGGTTTTGCTAGCAATCATTCCTCTGAACAGGAACAGGGTATTACATTCCAAAGAATTTCTTCAATAGCTGAATTAGATCAAGTTCTACAGCAAGCCAATACTAAAAACCAATGGGTCATGCTAGATTTTTATGCTGACTGGTGTATCTCTTGCAAAGAAATGGAAGCTTTCACCTTTACTGATGAAAAAGTAAAACAAAAGCTTTCCAATTTTATTTTAATTCAAGCCGATGTCACAAAAAACTCAGCTGATGATAAAGCGCTTTTGAAGCTATTTAATCTAATTGGACCGCCTGCCATTATCTTTTATGGTCCCGATATGCAAGAAAGGAAAGCGGCTAGAGTCATTGGCTATCAAGAGAGTGACACATTTTTAAACGGTATAAATAATCTTAAATACTATGAATAAAAACAGTTTTCTTATTTTGTTCGCAGGGTCCATTGCTTTAACGGGTGGCATATCAGCCCAGTATTTAAACAAGACTGACCCCATAGCTGCGAACACTCCCTCAATTTCATTCAGTTTGCCAGATTTATCAGGGAAACAACGAAATATTACCGAATGGCAAGGCAAAGTTCGCATTATAAATTTTTGGGCAACCTGGTGCCCACCCTGCCTGAAAGAAATCCCGGAGTTTATCAATCTGCAAAATGAATTCCGTGATAGAGGCATACAATTCATAGGCATTGCAATTGAAGACAAAAAATCGGTTAAAAAATATCTTTCTAAAATCAATATCAATTACCCCATATTAATTGGCAAAGACGATGGTATCGCTCTATCGCAACAATTAGGAAATATTGTCAATGCTGTTCCTTTTACTGTAGTGACTAATCAACAAGGACAAATCATACATAGACAACCAGGTGAATTCAGTAGAGAACAGATTTTAAAAGTCATCATGCATTTAATCTAACAAGTTGTTCAAAATAAATATTAAACAAATTCCAAAAAAACATAAAAGGATGATAACTGGGTATAAAAACACGTTATTTTGACGCTATCTGATGATAAATAACTTATATCTGGACAAAACCATACAAATTAGGCAAAATTACCGCATTAAATACTTTTGATACGATTTCAATGGCGAAAATTACCGTTCTTAATGGCCCAAACCTCAACCTACTAGGCGTTAGGGAACCAGGACTGTATGGTAATAAAACACTGAAAGACATTGAAGATTCAGTAAAATCAATGGCTAAGAATTTAGGCCATCAACTTGATTTTCATCAGTCAAATGCAGAACATAAAATCATTGAGATGATTCACCATGCTTTTCAAAATCATGTTGAATTTATCATTATCAATCCGGCAGCATTTACACATACTAGTGTCGCCATCCGCGATGCATTGCTTGCAACAAAAATACCATTTATAGAAGTACATTTATCAAATGTTCATGCCCGGGAAAGTTTTAGAGCACACTCCTATTTTTCAGATATCGCTATTGGCGTCATTTGTGGTTTAGGAGCATCAGGGTACGAATTGGCTTTACAAGCCGCTCACCAGATTTTAGCAGAGAGAAACTAAACAATGGATATTAGAAAAATAAAAAAATTAATCGAAATAATCGAAGAATCCGACATTGCTGAAATTGAAATCAGTGAAGGCGAGGAATCTGTTCGCATTAGTCGTTATTCTGCAGCAGTGATTGCAGCTGCACCGGTCGCTGTAGCGCCGATTCCTGTCGCTGCAGCACCTTTAGCCACATTAGCCACCACATCTTCTGAACCTACACCAGAGATCCCCAGTGGACATGTCGTTAAATCACCTATGGTTGGCTCATTCTACGGTGCAGCATCGCCTAATGCTGCTCCTTTTGTCTCAGTTGGACAAAAAGTCCATGAAGGTGAAACCATTTGTATCATTGAAGCAATGAAGATTCTTAATCAAATTGAAGCAGATAAAAGCGGCACCATTAAACAGATATTGGTGGAAAATGCACAACCTGTCGAATATGACCAACCCCTATTCATCATAGAATAAACTAACCCAGGTAAACATATGTTCGATAAAATTGTAATCGCCAATCGTGGTGAAATTGCTTTGCGCATTCTTCGTGCATGCCGTGAATTGGGTATAAAAACCGTTGCTGTGCATTCTGATGCTGATCGTGATTTAAAACATGTACGCTTAGCTGATGAAGCTGTCTGCATAGGGCCTGCTTCCTCACTCGATAGCTACTTAAACATTCCCGCTATAATCAGCGCTGCAGAAGTTACCGATGCAGTAGCGATTCACCCCGGCTATGGTTTCTTGTCTGAAAATGCTGATTTCTCTGAAAAAGTGAGCCTCAGCGGCTTTACCTTCATAGGCCCCAGAGCGGAAACCATTCGCATGATGGGTGATAAAATTTCAGCTAAAAAAGCCATGCTTGCTGCCGGCATTCCTTGTGTACCAGGTGATGGAGAAGCATTAACTGATGACAACAATGCCAATATGAAAATAGCTCAGGGAATTGGCTATCCAATCATAGTTAAGGCTGCTGGCGGCGGCGGCGGCCGTGGCATGCGCGTGGTCCATACGGAAGCAGCATTATCCAATGCTATTTCATTAACTAGAGCAGAAGCAGCTGCAGCCTTTGGTAATGATGTCCTGTATATGGAAAAATTTCTGGAAGACCCGCGTCATATTGAATTCCAAGTGTTAGCCGATTCCCATGGTAATGCAATACATTTAGGTGAAAGAGACTGTTCCATGCAACGTCGCCATCAAAAAGTAGTTGAAGAAGCACCAGCACCGGGTATTACTGACAAACAACGTCAACAAATGGGTGATCTTTGTACCAAGGCATGTAGAGATATAGGCTATTTGGGAGCAGGTACTTTTGAGTTTTTATACGAAAAAGACGAATTCTTTTTCATTGAAATGAATACCCGCGTTCAAGTTGAACACCCCGTTACTGAAATGATTACCGGTTTTGACATCGTTAAGGAGCAGTTGCGAATCGCCGCTGGCGAACCACTTTCAAAAACACAAGATCAAGTGACCTTTTCTGGTCATGCTATCGAATGTCGGTTGAATGCCGAGGACGCTAAAACCTTTATGCCTTGTCCTGGCACTATTGATCAGTTTCATATGCCTGGAGGACCCGGCATACGCTGTGAAACACATATTTATAATGGTTATACGGTCCCTCCCTATTATGACTCCATGATAGGAAAACTAATCGCACACGGCGATGATAGAAACAGTGCAATTGCCAGAATGCAAACAGCGTTAAGTGAAATGATCATTGATGGAATTAAAACCAACATTCCATTACAAGTAGACATAATGGCTGACAGTGCCTTTAGAGCAGGGTGCCAAAACATCCATTATCTGGAAAAGAAACTGGGTATTTAAACTATACTGCACAGTAGAGTTTAATATTAACCAAGGTCAGGATAATGTATAGCATTTTTTAACTCCTTGGCCTTGGTGATTAACCTTATGTAACTATCTATTATAATGACCTGGCATCAACTTTCTGTTATTAGCGATAAAAAAACAGCCACTGAAATCTCTGATTTTTTTAGTGCCCTAGGCGCAGTATCTGTCACTTATATGGATGCTGAAGACCAACCAGTCTATGAACCTGCGCCAGGTGAAACAAAAATATGGCAACTGACCAAAGTCATTGCTTTATTTGAAATGAATGCTGAACCAGAGCTCGTTAAAACGCTATTATTTGCTCGTTTTCAAGACAGTAAATTAGAACACTGGTTTCAGGAAATACTACAAGACCAAACATGGGAGCGCTCATGGATGGAATATTATCATCCCATGAAGTTTGGCGAATCACTCTGGGTATGTCCAACGGGTCAAGAAAAAATTGAGCAGGGAAGTGTCTGCATGACGCTGGACCCGGGTTTGGCATTTGGCACAGGAACACACCCTACGACAGCATTATGCCTGGAATGGCTGGCAAATCACGACATGACTAACACCATTGTCATTGATTATGGATGTGGCTCTGGCATTCTGGCAGTGGCGGCTCTGTTACTTGGGGCACAGGGAGCCTATGCCATTGATATAGACCCGCAGGCATTAACTGCAACGCGTGCTAATGCAGAAAAAAATAAGGTTCAGGATAAAATCAGCTGCTACCTGCCTGATCAATTTTCAGCTTTTCAAGCAGACATAGTGTTTGCAAATATTCTAGCGAAGCCCCTTTGTGAGCTTGCCGGGCACATTTCTACATTACTCAGGCCTACTGGAAACCTTGTCTTATCAGGTATTTTAAATGAACAAGCAGGTTCGGTCATCACTGCTTACAATCAACATAACATTAATTTTTCGCCTCCAACCAGTCAGGAAGACTGGTGCCGACTAGATGGCATAAAAAACACCTAAGTTATGCAAACACAATGTCCCGAATGCAAATCACAACGCTCAATTTCAATTGAGGAGCTACGCTCTTCTCGAGGAATAATACAATGCAATGAATGTTCAGCCATGTTTGATGCGCTGGAGCGGTTAGATGATGGACTTGCCATCAAAGAATTAGAAACAAATGGAATTTTACCCACACTAGATAGCATATCGGCACACCATAAAAGTCCATGGAGAATTGCTTACTTTTTTTGTTTCATTGTTTTTGTTTTTCAAATTTATTATTTTGAGGGCTATAACCTAACTCAAAACCCACAAATAAGACCTTGGCTTAAAACAATATGCAACAGCTTTGACTGTCAACTTGCTGTTTATAAAAACCTTAACGAACTTACTATTTTGCACGGAGATTTTGAATCGACTGAAGATAATGTTTATATTTTTAAAACTGCGTTTACCAACGAATCTGATTTTGCACAACGTTATCCTTCAATTAAACTGTCATTACAAAATTTTACCGGAGAGACCTTTGCAGAAAGAGTCTTTCTTCCAAAAAACTATGGCAGAAAACCTGCAGAGTTGCTCGAACCAGATATATCAGCAGAAATTACAATGAATATTGCAGCGCCTTCGGAACCAATCGGTGGCTATCGTTTTGAATTAATCTGAGTTTTTATATTTTGTTAAAAATTTCTATTTCATCGATTAAATAAAGCATCAAATCAATTTAATAACAAAGACTCAGCAACACAACTTCCCTGCCCAGACTTTTAAAAACTCTGCGCTCAACTCAAACTTTTAGCTCAAATGGCTCATCCAGAACTTTACCTAAAAAAAAATGAAGACAAGCGCTTACGAAAAGGCCATTTATGGGTCTTTAGTAACGAAGTCGACACTAAACGCTCACCTTTAGATCAATTTTCTGCCGGCGACATGGTTGTAGTTAAAGACCATAGTGGAAAATCAATGGGAAGTGCGTACATAAATCCAAACACTTTGGTTTGTGCCCGACTGATCTCCAGAAAATCCTCACAAAAAATGGGCGGCAATTTTTTCAAAGATAGAATAGGTAATGCACTGGCATTACGCGAGCGCTTATTTGATAGGCCATTCTATCGATTGGTATTTGCTGAAAGTGACGGACTTCCTGGCTTGGTAATCGACAGGTTTGGCTCGGTATTATCCGTTCAAATAACAACTGCAGGAATAGAAAAACAAAAAGAAATTTTAGTTGCCACACTGGTAGAGCTATTTTCACCAGAAGCCATCATTTTGAAAAATGATAATAGCCAAAGACAACTGGAAAATTTATCTCAGGAAACAGAAGTTGTCTATGGAACCCTACCTGAAACCCTCATCATCGAAGAAAACAATGCATTGTTTCAATTAAATGTGATTGATGGGCAAAAAACGGGCTGGTTTTATGATCATCGCAATAGTCGGGCTCAAACAGCAAAACTTGCCAAAGATCAACGTGTACTGGACTTGTTTTCCTATTCAGGCGCATGGGGCATTCCAGCCGCTATGGCAGGAGCATCTGAAGTCACCTGCGTTGATAGTTCTGAATCTGCCCTGACTATGGCAAAAAACAGTGCTGAACTCAACAAGGTGCAAGATAAAATGCAATTTGTTCGTAGTGATGTTTTTGATTTCCTCAAACAAGCCAGAGAAAACAACGAACATTATGACATTATTATTTTAGACCCACCGGCACTAGTTAAAAGAAAAAAAGACTTTAAAGCAGGTTACGAAGCATACCGTCGATTAAATCATTTGGCATTACAAGTGCTGTCAAAAAATGGCATTCTTGTTTCTGCTTCATGCTCACATCATTTAAGCAAAGCCAATTTACATGAGATATTACGCTCATCAGCGCGCCATATAGATCGCCACCTGATATTTTTTGCTACAGGTAGCCAAGGCCCTGATCATCCGGTTCATCCTTCTATCCCCGAAACAGAATATTTAAAAACCTATTTCTGTTCTGTTGCTAGCAGTTTATAATTGTTGCATGAAATCAACAAAAGAACCTTGTCCACTTTGCAGTCAGCCAGTACAAATCTCTGGTTTTCGGCTTGAAACCAAGGAAGGACAAAAAGATTTCTGCTGTGAAGGCTGCTTAAGTATTTACCAATTGCTTAACGAAGATAAATTATTTACTACTACAAACGAGAAAAAGAAATGAAAGCTTGTGAACAATGCGCTGCTGACAGAGTTCAGATAGGTCGTAATCATAAACAAATGTCAGTTTTATCCAGAACAATAGGACTCATTTTAGTTTATTTACCCATCCTGACTTTGCCTTTTGTTATTACCAGTGCTTACTTAACCTATTACAGCCTAATTTTTTGCGGTGCAAAAAATGTAAAAAAATGGGGTGACTTCATTCCTGATAAAGCGAGTCATCGTTACACAATGAAAAACCAAATAACTATGGATGGCACATTCAAATTAAGTTTTGCTCAATCCAAACTCTATTGGATTATCAACTGCACTATGTATTGTCCGTTGAGTGTTGCACTGTTTGAATGGCATGCCTATTTGGTTAAAGTTGTTGAAAACTGGTGGTGCCCATTCACCCACGCAAATAAAGAAAATTATAAAAATGCTTCTATTGATCAGTCTTTCTGGCATATATATCCAGAAGATACTGATAAACTGAATGAAGATGACAAAAGCAATCCAATCTTTACCGATGAACATGATAAGGATTTGAAATAAGAGCAGGTTCAAGGTGAAAGGTTAAAAGAGCAAAAGCACTATACCTTATACCTTATACCTTATACCTTGTACCTTGTACCTTGTACCTTATACCTTGTACCTTGTACCTTTTTCCTTTCCCCTTTCACATGCTCTTAAATGCAAATAGGCCCTTACACTTTAAAAAACAACCTGATTCTTGCACCTATGGCTGGAATCACTGACCGTCCCTTTCGGGAATTATGCCGTCAATTTGGGGTAGGCCTTGCTGTGTCTGAAATGGTTGCATCTAATCCTACTCTACAAAAACATCGAAGAACTTTATTAAAGACTGACTATACCGGGGAGTCAGGTCTGCGTTCAGTACAAATTTTAGGAACAGATCCTCAACAAATGGCGGATGCCGCTAAGCTCAATCAACAACGCGGCGCACATATAATTGATATAAATATGGGTTGTCCAGCAAAAAAAGTCTGCTCGGTTGCAGCGGGGTCTGCTTTGCTTAAAGATGAAACATTAGTCAAAAGAATTCTGGATGCTATAGTCAATGCCGTAGATATACCCGTTACCCTTAAAATTCGTACCGGGTGGGATAAAGAAAACAGAAATGTAATTAATATTGCTCAGATTGCTGAACAAGCTGGTATAGCAGCCTTAACGATTCATGGACGAACACGGGCCTGTAAATTTAATGGGGAAGCTGAATACTTTAGTATTAAACAAGTAAAGCAAGTCGTCAGTCTTCCCATTATCGCTAATGGTGATATTACTGATGCTAAAAAAGCCAAACATGTTTTAGACTACACCGGTGCTGATGCGATCATGATAGGCCGGGCAGCACAAGGTAAACCTTGGATATTTAATGAAATTCAACAACAACTAAACAACGAAGGAAGCCTTATAAAGCCATCGGTTAAAGACATTCAATCAATAATTAATAATCATCTGGAAAACTTATATAACTTCTATGGCAATATCAGTGGTGTTAGAATAGCCCGTAAACATATAGGCTGGTATTTTGATAACTTGGGCTCCATTTCCCCTGCCCGTAGAAAAGAAATTTATCAAACACTTGATCCATCCCAGCAAATAGCCATGGTTAACTCAGTGTTTGCTGACACTGAATTAACATATTAAGATTGTTCAGACAAAATATGGAAGCAATGCAAGAAAGCGCTCAAATAATCACTATGGGTAGTAAAAAAACCACACCCACCCCATTATCAGTTCATGTTAAGAAAACTGTAGAACACTATTTTTCTCAGCTTAATGGCCATGATACAACCGGACTGTATGCCATGGTTATTAGTGAAGTTGAAAAACCCCTAATTGAAGCTGCATTAGTCTATTGCGGCCACAACCAAACCAAAGCCTCTAAAATACTCGGTTTAAGTCGCAGTACCTTGCGCAAAAAACTAGAACTTTACGGCTTGTCCTAACTATTTATCTTTCGTCTGCACAAATATCCTTTGAGGTTTGCATGAACAAAAAAATTTCCCGCGCACTAATTAGTGTTTCAGATAAAACAGATATTGTTGAATTTTGTCGACAACTGGATCAGCTGGGTGTTGAAATCCTATCAACAGGTGGTACTGCAAAATTACTTGCTGAAAACAAAGTCGCGGTTACAGAAGTATCTGATTACACAGGTTTTCCTGAAATGATGGATGGTCGTGTTAAAACATTGCACCCTAAAGTTCATGGCGGAATATTAGGCCGCAGAGGCATTGATGATGAGGTTATGGCTGCTAATGGTATTAATGCTATAGACTTAGTTGTGGTCAATCTCTATCCCTTTGAACAAACAGTTGCTAAGCCAGACTGCGATTTAGAAACAGCCATTGAAAATATTGATATTGGCGGCCCTACCATGATTCGCGCGGCGGCAAAGAACCATGCAGATGTGACCGTTATTGTTGATCACAGTGATTACAACGCCGTTATTGAAGAGTTAACAAACAATAATACTAGCGTTTCCCAACAAACACGCTTCAACCTGGCATTAAAAAGTTTTGAGCACACAGCAAAATACGATACAGCAATTTCTGCTTATCTCGGTGCAGTTAATAAGGTCCAGTTTCCTAACACACTTAACTTACAATATCACCACACCCAATCTATGCGCTATGGTGAGAACCCACATCAAAACGCCGCATTTTATACTGAAAAAACACCTGAACCTGGCACCATTGCAGCAGCAAACCAATTACAAGGTAAAGAACTGTCTTATAACAATATTGCCGATGCAGATGCCGCTCTGGAATGTGTTAAGTCTTTTACCGAATACCCTACTTGTGTCATTGTGAAACATGCAAACCCCTGTGGAGTCGCACAAGCCACAGATATTAAAACGGCTTATGACTTGGCCTATGCAACCGATCCTACCTCTGCTTTTGGTGGCATTATTGCTTTTAACCAGGAGCTGGATGAAAAAACAGCTGCAGAAATTATTAGCCGCCAGTTCGTTGAAGTTATTATTGCACCGAGTATCAGCGCCGCTGCTAAAACTGTATTAGCAGAAAAAAAGAATCTCAGGGTACTGGAATGTGGTACATGGTCAACTGAAAATAAACCCTCTTTGGATTTCAAGCGCGTCGCCAGTGGTTTATTAGTTCAAGATAAAGACTTTGGCCAAATCACTAAAGACGACATCAAAATTGTTAGCAAACGCCAGCCAACTGAACAACAAATAGCTGATCTACTGTTTGCCTGGAAAGTAGGTAAATTTGTTAAATCCAATGCCATTGTTTATTGTAAAAACGGTCAAACCATAGGCGTAGGTGCAGGGCAAATGAGTCGGGTTTATTCCGCCAAGATTGCTGGTATTAAAGCGGCTGATGAAGGTCTTGTTGTTGCAGGATCCGCTATGGCTTCAGATGCTTTTTTTCCTTTTAGAGATGGCATTGATGCAGCAGCGGAAGCGGGTATTACATCTATTATTCAACCGGGTGGTTCTATGCGAGATAACGAAGTTATTGAAGCTGCAGATGAACATGATATAGCCATGGTGTTCACAGGTATGCGTCATTTCAGGCATTAATTCTAGATGCTGGGTATGCTATTGCTAACCTAACCAGTATTGTTATCTTTTACACCTAAACATTATATTAACGAGAATCCTCAATGAAAATACTCATCGTTGGTAGCGGTGGCCGTGAACACGCCCTTGCATGGAAAGCAAAACAATCATCAAATGTAAGTACCGTCTTTGTTGCACCTGGCAATGCAGGCACAGCAATTGAGAGTAACATCACTAATATTGCTATTGCTGTTGAAAATATTCCGGATTTAATTGAATTTGCTCAACAACAGGATATCGCTCTAACCATTATTGGCCCAGAAGTACCTCTTGTTGCAGGCATTGTTGATGCCTTCACAGCTGCTGGCCTTAAATGTTTTGGTCCATCCGCTAAAGCAGCACAACTGGAAGGTTCTAAAACATATTGTAAAGACTTCATGGCAAGGTATGATATTCCAACGGCTGAATACCAAACCTTTACTGAAACCCAGCCAGCCATTGACTACATTCAAGCTAAAGGTGCTCCCATCGTGGTTAAAGCAGATGGTCTAGCCGCTGGAAAAGGGGTGATTGTTGCGCAAACTGAGCAACAAGCCATCGCTGCCGTTGAGGACATGCTTTCCGGTAATGGTTTCGGAGAAGCAGGCCACCGAGTTGTTGTAGAAGAATTTCTGGAGGGTGAAGAAGCCAGTTTCATTGTTATTGCCGATGGTAGCAATGCTTTACCTATGGCCAGCTCACAGGATCATAAAGCCCGGGATAATGGTGACCAAGGACCTAACACAGGTGGTATGGGAGCCTATTCACCCGCACCAATTGTGACTGACAGCATACACCAAAAAGTAATGGATGATGTTATCAATCCAACCTTAAAAGGGATGCAGCAAGATGGTGCGCCCTACACTGGCTTCTTATATGCCGGCTTAATGATCAGTAAAGATGGCTCTATCAAAGTGCTTGAATACAATTGTCGTTTTGGCGATCCAGAAACGCAGCCCATAATGATGCGCCTAAAAAGCGACCTTGTTGATTTATGCCTAGCCGCATTAGATAAAAACCTCAACAACATAACAACGGAATGGGATGACCGTCCTGCTTTAGGCGTTGTACTAGCATCTGAAGGCTATCCTGACAGTTACAATAAAGGGGATGTCATTTCTGGCTTACCCACTGAAGAACAAGCTGATGGTAAAGTTTTTCATGCGGGTACTGCAGAAACAAATGGCAACATTGTTACCTCAGGAGGACGAGTCTTATGTGCTTGTGCTTTAGGTCAAGATCTTGCTGACGCCCAACAAAAAGCATACGAACTCAGCAATAAAATCCAATGGAACAATGTTTTTTATCGTACTGATATTGGTTTTAAAGCGCTAGATAAATAATTTTTTCTACTTGGGAGCAAAGATTCATAATCTTTGCTCCCAAGTACTTAACCCTAAAACAATGGCCACATGTGCAAGTTCTGCAATACTAGATACCTGTAATTTTTTTTTGATTTGGGTGACATAATTTGCAACGGTTTTATAACCAAGACATAATTCATCAGCAATCTTATGCGCTGTTAAACCCTTTGCCAACAGCCTAAAAATATCAAACTCCCGTACTGAAAAATTTTCTATTATCTTCTGGTAATCATGCTCTGCAGAAAAATCCATCCCTTCTTTTAACAGGCCTTGCTCTATATATTGTTGCCCTTGATGTATGACTTCAATCGCTTCAGCCAATATTTCTGCTGCACTATTTTTAGTAATATAGCCTTTTGCACCCGCATTCAATGCTCGACGCACATAAACCTGCTCATTATGCACACTAAAAACCAAAATATTGGCTGTCTCATCTCGTTGCCTTATGCGCCGTATTGCTTCCAGACCACCAATACCAGGCATCGATAAATCCATCACTACAATATCCGGTTGTAACTTCTGGTACAGTTGAATTGCCTGCTCACCACGATCTGCTTCTGCAACAACTTCCATACTGGGTACGGCTGCTAACAACAATTTAAAACCAGCTCTCACCACTGCATGGTCATCTACTAACAAAACTTTAATATTCATCTATTTGGAATTTGTGCAGTTATTTTCATTCCTTCTCCAGGCCGGGATTGTATCTCCAGCTTTCCACCTAATGAATTAATTCTTTCCTTCATCCCTAATAAGCCAAAGCCCGATTCACCATTACCCAACTGACAGCCCTTGCCATTATCTATCACCAGCAAATGTAAACTATCAAGACTTGCAACCATACTTAGGTTTATTGTAACTCGACTGGCATCAGCATGACGAATCACATTGGTCAGACATTCCTGAATAACTCTGAATACTTGAATAGTGATTTTACTATCCAACAAATCGACTTTATCATCACATTGCAAAGTAAAACTCATACTTGGGTTTATTTCTAACCAATGACTTACCAGGTCTTCTAACGTTGCTTTTAAACCTAATTCAGTTAATACCAACGGATGTAATTGCTGCATCATGGACCGAACTACAACCATCAGATGGTCACAAATTTCAACAATGGAAGTTGTAATTGTTTTAGTGTCTGCATCTTTATGCGCTGCAGCAACCGCCATAACCTTTATTGCAGTAAGTGACTGGCCTAGTTCATCATGTAGTGCCTGTGCAAGGCGCTGCCGTTCTTCTTCCTGAATTTCTAGTGAATGTTGAGTTAAAGCATGGTTTTGCTGCTGTGTTTTATCCAGCACAGAAGTCATATGATTAATAGCCCGCGCTATACTGCCATATTCCTGACTGCTAAAATCGGGTAGTTTTTTCTGATAGTCGCCTGTTTCTATCCGCTTTAAGCTCGCAACGATGGTACCAATGGCATGTAAGGTTTTATTGAATGCCAGTTGAACTGCAAAAAAAGTGAGTATAACCAAAGCTAATATTGAACTAAAAAAAGCAACACTTTCCTGCCAAACCTCTGTAATCTCATCTAGAGGATTTGCCTGAATAATGAGTGTTAATGGGTTATTGTCAAATGTAGTGAGCTGGTATTCAGCTTCGGGGTAATCACTGACGACCAAGTTGATAAACCAGCTGGGAGGCATATCTTCCGGGCTAACCGATTGCTGATTACGAGTGAGATTAAGCACAGAGCCAGATGGTTGTTTAAGTTGAATATTTAAATGCCGGGTCTGTTCCAACGCACTAAATCGATACAACCAATCAGTTTCATTCATTTCAGTTGAACTGTTCGCAGTTAAACCTATTTTAATCAGTTGCAATGCCAGTTTAATGGAAGAGTCAACTTCCGCATTAACCGCATTACGAGCCTGCCAAATTGCTATTGTTCCTCCAAGAACCAAAATAAACAGAGAGATCAATAAAATTCGTAAGCTAATTTGAAATCGTAAACTCATTAACAATAATTATTTTTAACGGAGACTATATAGTATATCTTTTTGTTAATTCGCATCTTAAACTTCATCATCTTTGAGCGGACTGATTACGCCATGGATGGACTGAAATAGAGTAATACAGAAGTCATTTCCGAAGTCCGCCATAAAGCACTCACCCAATCAAAGTTGCTGTACTACCAGTAAATCAACATGTGTTGCGTATTTTTCTGAATGTTAAGTTAATGCGCTCTGTTTTATTTTTTTGTGTTTTCGGTAATTCATGTCGCCAATGATGCTGAATTTCACCGGCCATTATCAATAAATCCCCATCACCTAGCAACACATCCACAGTCTCTTTACTTTTATTATGTCTAAATTTAAGCAAACGTTGCTCTCCCAAACTCAAAGAGGCGATTACCGGGTTCAGTCCCAGTTCTTTCTCATTATCTGCATGACAGCCCATAGAATCAGAACCATTACGATAAAGATTAGCCATTACACTGTTAAATGAACACGGGTAATTTAATTCTATTTTTTGTTTAATCACTCGTAACGGCTGAATCCATGGCAAAGGTTGATGATTTACACCTGAATACCTATATTCAGCCTCATCATCACCATACCAACACATTAACCTGGGCACTTTAACTGTGCGGCCATAAATATAGATTTGTTCTTGTTGCCAAGATAAAGTTTGAAATAATATTGAAAACAACAGTGAGGTTTCATCTGGCTGGTAAAAACCTTTAATTAAAAAAAGCTCTCCATCAACAGGAAGAAAATTATCAAAAATGTATGCTGGCTTCAAGATAAAAGCTGCGACTAGGGATCGGTAGATTATCTTTATAACTACTAGTAACCGCTTCCTTACCATCAGAATCAAAAATATTACGTACCGAAGCAGTAAAATCTATATGCCCGAATAAACGCTTACTATTTAGAGTAAAATCAACTGTTTGATAATCTTCTAACTCATTATTTTCTGGCGCAATATTAATCCGGTGTCCAATCCAGTTTACTTGCGTTTGTGCATACCATTGTGGCAAAAATTCCCAACTCGCTGCGACATAAAGTTGATGTTCAGGCACACCAGCCACCCGAGCGTTACGCTCTTCATCACGCGAATATTGCCAGGCATAATTACCTTTTAAATTCCATTGTTTATAAAGCTGCCAATCCCACTCAAACTCAGCGCCATACCCTTGCTGCCCATCCGTATTTGATACTGTGGCAACGCCCGTAGCTGACACTCCTATCATATCTTCAATCTGGTAATAATAAAAATTACTTGCCAGTCTTAATTCACTGAGAGGGCGATAATCAAAAGCCAATTCGACAGTTTCAATAGTTTCTGGTTCAAGGTTTGTATTGCCATTAAATAACGGGCTATTTTGTTGTTTTTGCTCTAAAAAACTGGGTGCTCTAAATGCTCGTCCATAAAGAAACTTACTACTTAACTGATCATTAATTTCCCAAACTAAAGCGACTCGTGGATTGATGGTACTACCAAAATCAGAATATTCGTCATAGCGAACACCCGCTGTTAACAGCCAATCTTGAGCAATTTGCCATTCATCTTGTAACGAGATAGACCAGATGGATCGGTGAGAATCTGGTAAAAAAACCAAATCAGTCCCTGTTACATCCGTTAGGCTACCATCAACAATTGCTTGCGATCCATCCAGAATTCCTTTTCCAAAATTTCGACTCTCTGTCGTTCCCACTTGCTCAAATCGATAGCCTGTTGTTAATCGTAACAAATGATTATCAAACCCTTTATATAGCGTGCTAAATTCAACCCCCACCACCTGATTTTCTATTTCTAAACGATTACGAACCCCATCCGTGAACAATGTGGGAGTAAGAACAAATGGAAATGTTGGATTGACCATCCCCTCTCCATCTATTGGTAACACCGTACCATCTGGAAAAGCATGTATATCAACCTCTATATTGGTATATAAATAATTGGCATGCGCCATAAATTCCCAGTCTTGTATAAGGTCTTCTGTTGAAAAACGTATATCTGCCAAATAATTTTCACCCTCTACAGAGCCTTCGTTATCCAATGCACCTGCTGCTCCTGCTTTCAACCCTGCATCCACTTTATTAAATGCCCAAAAATCAATATCCCAATATTTACGTTGTAAATTCAAATGTGCATTCCAGGTTTCGGCTGCAGTTTGCATTTCACCGGGAGCTAAAGACACACCGGGGGGAAATATCTTATCAATCTCTGACTGTTGATCAGACCCAACAATTCTATCGCCATCATTGTTGTTATGCGTATATTGCAGACTGGCTGCTAAATCCCAACCTAACGCAGATGCACTATGTAAACCCCAAACGCTTTGGGTATCCCATGATCCACCTCGAATCCCCATCTCTGTTCCCTCTATATCCTTGGCTTTTTTGGTAATAATATTAATCACACCGGCAAACGCATCGGCTCCATATAATGCAGACCCTGGCCCTCTAATCACTTCAATTTGTTGAATAGCTTCTACAGGCAACGCCATACCTGTCATGGTACTACCTTTATAAGGTACTGAAAAACGCGTACCATTAAGCATGAGTAGAACTTGTGCATTAACATCATTATTGATGCCACGCATAGAATAAACAGGGTCATTCGTGACCGCTTGTATTCTGACATGCAATCCAGGAACCGTCTCTAGCACTTCGTGTAACTCGGTTGCACCCATAATCTTGATTTGTTGTGCAGTGATTACAGTTGTCACAGCAGCCGACTGATAAGCCGGTTTTGCAGTACCTGATGCAATTGTAATAGATATGCTGGCCAACTCTGTCGGCGACATCGAAAAATAGTCTTCCATATCATCTTCAGCCGCCAACACTCTAAAACTTAAGCACATTAATAAACTGCTCAGTTTTAATCGTGATAGTTTATTAATGTTTTTATACATATAAATCTACCATTTTAATTCATCCAGAGGTACGGGTTTAGCAATTTCATATCCTTGTGCATAATCAACACCCAATTCCTTAAGCAACATAAATATTTGCTTATTTTCAACAAACTCAGCAATGGTTTTTTTACCCATAACATGTCCAACTTCATTAATTGATTTAACCATTGCTAAATCGACTTTATCCTCCAGAATATCTTTAACAAACAAGCCATCAATCTTCAAATAATCAACGGGTAGATTTTTTAGATAGGCAAAAGAGGATAATCCGCTACCAAAATCATCCAGGGAAAATGAACAGCCTTCATTTCGTAAATGATTAATAAACTTTGTCGCATTGCTTAGACTACCTATAGCGGCAGTTTCAGTGATTTCAAAACAAATTTTTTCTGTTGGAATAGAATACCGGTTAATAGTTTCAGTAATAAAGCCCAACATGCTTTCATCGGACAATGAAAGCCCTGATAAATTAATTGAACAAAGAGCCAGTTTTTCTAACAAACTATCATGCTTAGAAATCCATTCAAATATGTGACTTATAACCCACCTATCCAGGGCAGGAGCCATGTTATAACGTTCAGCTGCGGGTAAAAAAGCACCCGGAGGAATAGTGTGCCCCTGCTCATCCTGATATCGAATTAATGTTTCAAAATGCAACCCTTCTTGTTCACCCGAAATAGGCACAATAAGTTGTCCATATAAAACAAAACGGTTTTTATCGATGCCTTGCTGGATTTTTTCTACCCATTGCATTTCCCCTTGTCGAGAAGCTAACTCTTCATCATCAGGTCTAAAAACATGAACCCTATTCCTTCCTTTATCTTTTGCTGCATAACAAGCTGCGTCGGCTTCTTTCAGAATTTCAACTGCATTACCACTACTGCAATTAATTGATGCAATACCAATACTAACACCAACAAAAAAACTTCTGTCTTCCCATGCAAATTGAAAATCTCTAATCACATTCCTTAATTTTTCACAGGCAGTATACGCTTCAGTTAATAAACAATGATTCATTAGTATGCCAAACTCATCACCACCTAGACGAGCTAGCACATCACCCTTTCTTATTTGTAGTCTAAGAGCATCACCTAATTGTTTTAATAACTCATCTCCTGCCATATGACCACTGGTATCATTGACCAGCTTAAATTGATCTAAATCTAGATAACAAAGAGCATGTTCAGTCTGGTTTTCATGTGCATCTGCTACTGCTTTATGAATATCAATATCAAATTCAGTTCTATTGACCAGCCCCGTTAATGCATCATGACTAGCCTGATATGCCACTTTTTCAGATAATTCTCGAGTTTCCGTTACGTCTTCACATACAACCAATATATTTTTTTGTTGATTTACATTATTGATTAAACGTGCTGTCTCTCTTACCCATAGAACCCTACCATCTCTACAAATTTTTCGAAGTTCGTATTTATGAACTTGTGTTGGCAAGGTAACACAAGCCTTAAATAATTGTTTTGCAATAGGCTTATCATCAGGATGAATAAAATCAAAAATAGAATGATGCTGTAATTCTTCACAGGTTAAATCTAATTGTTTTGCCCCAAAACTATTGACAGACAAAATCACACCATCCACTGTAAGATTAAAAACCATTGTGGGGTTATCATCATAAAGTGCAAGATAATGGTCTTTGGCAACTGTTAACGCACGATTCTGATGTTCAACTGTAGTAATCATGTCATTAAAAGCATCAACCAACTCACCCACCTCATCACTATGTATCTTGACCGCTCGTCTTGAATAATCGTTCTCTCGAGTAATTACATTGACTATCTTTAATAGCTTATTCAAAGGTATTGTAATAACCCTAAGTAGCGGTGCAGTTAACATAAAAATAACGACACTCGCAGCAAATAATAATATACAAAGCAATCCAATAGATTGTAATTTTCGTAACAAGGTATCGTTTAAATCGGCACGTATATAAACTGTTCCCAATCTCTCTAAATCGAGAAACATTGGCTCATATACATGTAAGAGTGCGTTATCAAAATAAGTATTTCTACCACTATATTCCACTGGGCAGGCAATGTCTGATTGCACTTGTAATTTATAGCTAGTAAAAACACGCCCTTGTACATCATAAATACAGGCCGAATTAAATATAGGTAGTTGTCCCATAGACGCTAAATTTTCTTTAGCCAGCTCAGGATCATCAAAAGTTAAAGCCGCTGTCGTGCGGTTTCCTATCAACTCGGCCACAGCAGATAAGTCATCTTGTGCATTTTGTTTAAATGCTGTTATTTCAAAAACCAAAAGTATCAACGCTGCCAAAAATAGCCCGGAAATACTAGAAAAGACCTGAATGGATAACAGCTTCCTTTTAATTGAAAGATTTTGAAGACGTTTAATCATCTGACTCTCCTTCATATATTTCAGCTACTTCTAATAATTTGGCACTAACCTCTAATCCACTTTGTCTCAATGCCTTCAGATTTATAAGCAACTTGACTTTACCCTCTTTAAGGAAAAAAGAAATCATTCCTCCAGCACGTGTAATTTGACTAGAATTACTGACTGTTAAAGACCCATTGAATGAACTAATAGTCAAAATCCCAGACAATGATAATCCTGGTTTTCCCCATTTCTTGTTAGATTCACCCAAATACACTATTTGACAATCTTTTACTTTACTAACTGATTTCAATCGACGTAAACGAATAGGTTTATTTTGTACTGTTCGCTTTTCAATAGGATCAATAATTGAACCAAAGGGATCTTTTCCCAAAATACACAGATTAAAAGTCGTTGAGTTATTTTCTGGCCAGAAAATAAATTTAGTGAAGTTATAAAGGTATCCCGCTTTTATTTTATATTCGATACTACTCTGCGCACTGGGCTGGCTCGAAAAAAACAAGGGGACAAAAAAAGCAACCATCAGCAAAAAGTGTCCATTTTTTTTATGATAGTTCTGCATAGACATAATAAAATTAAAATTCAATAAATTCCATATTGATTAGCAGAAATACTATTACAACACTGCATATAGATAAAAAATAAATGTGTAGAGCAAAAATTTGGCACTGAAAGTAGGCATACAAAAATTTAATACTATTAAACTCTCGCAATTTTTATTCCTTCACCGCCCTGAGTCGTTTCATTTTAATAAATCCGCAATAAAATGAAATCACACAAACTTAAAGCTCCCAATTAAGCACTGAGTATAGTTCAGCTTACCAATAAATCTACTCTGTACTAAAGAAACAATTCAAAACACTAACCATATATCCATGATCTTCCACTCCAGCACTCTCTCTAATACTGTGCATAGCCCACATTGGATTTCCTACATCTACCGTTCTAATACCTAGTTTTGCAGACGTCATTGGACCAATTGTGCTTCCGCAGGGCATATCAGTACGATGTGTATATGTTTGATAAGGCACGTTTACTTGCTCGCACCAATGCATAAACCTGGCTATGGAGATACTTTCTGATGTATAGCGATGATTGGCATTTACTTTAATCACAGGGCCTTTATTAACCATTACTTTATGTTCCGGTTCAAAAGCCGATGGAAAACTGGGCTGGTAGGCATGTGCCATATCTGCACTAATCATAAAGCTTCTGGCTAAAGCACATTGATAACTTTCCCTATCAACATCCATTGCCAATGCAATACGCTGAAGACTATCAGGTAAAAAGCTACCATTTGCACCTTTAGTACTTTCACTGCCGATTTCTTCATGATCAAAAAAAGCACAAACCAGAGTATTATCTGTCTGCAATGTTGTTTCATCTAACAAAGCAAGTAGTCCTGCATGGCAAGAGGCCAAATTATCTAACTGACTGTTAGCATAAAACTGTTGTTTATCCCCCCAAAAACAACCTTTTTGAGTATCATAAACATTCAATTCCCATGACAAAACCTGTTCAGCATTTATGCCCATTGCTTGCCCCAACTGCTTATGCAAATATTTCTTATTAACTTGCTGTTGTATAGCTTTAGAGATGATCAATGGCAATTCATTTTGTTTATCTAACTTTAAACCTTCTTCATTAACCTTTCGGTTCATATGGATTGCTAAGTTAGGTAAGCGTAATAACGCATGGTCAAAACGAACCACCTGACTGGCAACTGTTCCAGTTAGTGTTTTATAGCTCACTCTTCCAGCCAAACTTAAATCTCTATCACTAAATGTCGCTAAAATTGGCCCACCATAAACTTCCACCCCTAACCGAATCAAACCAGAGTTACTAATGACAGGATTTGATTTGATTTTTAATCCTGGAGAGTCAGTATGCGCACCCAGAATTCTAAAACCCGTTTCAGCTAAAGCCTTTTGCCCTGTTACAAAGAAAATAATTGACGAATCATCTCGTATGACATAGTAACGCCCTCCTGGCTTTAAACTCCATTTTTGTTTTTCATCTATTTGTTCAAAATTAAAATGTGCTAGCCGCTGTTCTATACTCTTAACCGCATGAAATGCACTTGGACTATCATCAATAAAACTCAATAAATCTTGTACTTGCTGTTGTGCTGTCATGATTTTTCTTTTAAATCTAGGGAAATTGAATTAATACAATATCGTAATCCAGTAGGTTGCGGGCCATCTTCAAAAACATGCCCCAAGTGAGCGCCACACGAATTACAAGTCACTTCCACCCGCCTCATTCCATGAGCTCCATCAACCAGCTGATTAATATTGTGTTCAGTCATCACATTCCAAAAACTTGGCCAGCCAGAGCCAGAGTCAAATTTGGTTTCAGAATCAAACAGTTCACTTCCACAACAAACACAGTGATAAATACCAGATGTTTTACAATCGGTATATTTACCTGTAAAAGGCCTTTCCGTTCCCTTATTTCTACACACATCAAATTGTTCTGCTGTTAATTTCTGCTGCCATTCTTGCTCAGTACGCGATTTATCCATAGCCCTTCCCCTTTTATTAGTTTTTTATTTTACGCCCACCACAATTCACTGGAAAGTTAAATTCATCAATCCCTGTTAAAAATTTAACAAATTATTACAGGGACAACACTAACTAATAGTGCATCTTTAACTGTTAACACAGAAAACAAAAACAACCGTCAGTACAAAAATCATAGTGCTTTTTGTACTGCCATAATGAGATCAAAAGGTTGTGTTATAATGCGCGGGATATTTGATTCAAACAGAGAATAATCATGAACGAAATGATGAGCTCAGGTATAGAGCTGATGCTAATTGGCATGGGAATCGTCTTTGCTTTTTTAGCTTTACTGATAATCATGGTAAACCTTATGACTTCAGTAATACAACGATTTTTTCCAGATGCTCCTATAATAGCTGTAACACCTGCATCGGCATCCACCAGTCATACAGATGCAGGCATTATTGCAGCTATAACTGCTGCGGTACATCAATACCGCAACAAGTAGAAATAACAAATATTATTAATATTCAGGATACTTAAAGCTAACCCACAAAGTGAGCTAAGTAAAACTGACCCAAAAAGGTCACAGGAGATCATCCATGGCAGAAGTTAACAAGCCTTTAGGAATAACAGAAGTTGTATTACGAGACGCACATCAATCAATACTGGCAACCCGCTTGCGCATTGAAGATATGTTACCCATCTGTGAACAATTAGATCAAATAGGATATTGGTCCATTGAGTCATGGGGCGGAGCAACATTTGATGCCTGCATTCGCTACTTAGGTGAAGATCCCTGGGAAAGATTACGCTTGTTAAAAGCAGCCATGCCTAATACACCTCAGCAAATGTTATTTCGTGGTCAAAATATTTTAGGTTATCGGCATTATGCTGATGATGTAGTTGATAAATTTGTTGAACGTTGCGTTGTTAATGGTATGGATGTATTCCGTATCTTTGATGCAATGAACGATATGCGTAATATTGAACAAGCGGTTAAAGCGGTTCTCAATACTGATGCACATGCTCAAGGTACTATTTCATATACGACCAGTCCTGTTCACACCCTTGAAAAATGGGTAGAGCAAGGTAAACAAATTGAAGACATGGGGGCACATTCTATCTGCATCAAAGACATGGCCGGTTTATTAAAGCCGTATGATGCCTTTGAATTAGTTAGTAGATTAAAGAAAGCGACTGATATTCCTATACACATGCACTGCCATGCAACCACAGGTTTAAGCGTCCCTACAATAATCAAGGCTGTAGAAGCAGGTATAGACAATGTGGACACAGCGATTTCTTCCTTAAGCATGACCTATGGTCACAGCCCTACCGAAACAATTGTTGCCTGCCTGGAAAACCAAGATAGAGATACCGGTTTAGATTTACTTAAACTGGAAGATATAGCGCATTACTTTAGAGGTGTTAGAAAAAAATATGCACAATTTGAAGGCAGCTTAAAAGGGGTAGATAGCAGAATTCTAACGTCCCAAGTTCCAGGAGGCATGTTGACCAATATGGAAAGTCAGCTTAAAGAGCAAGGAGCCGCTGATAAATTTGATGAAGTATTAAAAGAAATCCCTAAGGTACGCAAAGACTTAGGCTATATTCCTTTAGTCACACCCACCTCTCAAATTGTTGGAACGCAAGCTGTACTTAATGTATTAGCTGGCGAACGCTATAAGACTATCACTAAAGAAACTGCTGGCGTGTTAAAAGGCGAATATGGTGCCGCCCCTGCTGAAATCAATAAAGAATTACAAGCACGTGTATTAGACGGCAGCGAAGCCATTAAATGTCGGCCCGCTGATCTACTAGAAGCGGAAATGCACAAACTAGTTGCAGACGTTAAACAAAAAGCAAAAGCAGAAGGCATAACACTTGCCGAAAATATAGAAGAAGACGCATTGATCAACGGTCTTTTCGCACAAATCGGCTGGAAGTTTATTGCCAATCGTGGCAACCCGGATACATTTGAGCCTGCCCCCAATGCTGAAGCATTTGCTGCAGCCAATGCAAAAACAAGCAACCCAAATACAGCCACAGAAACCTATTCTGTTAATGTGGATGGTAGAAGCTATAATGTTGCGGTTGGTCCGGGCGGTTCAAATATTAGCGTACAACAAACCAGTTCAGATCCTACTAATGCTTCAGGCATTAGCAGCGGGGAAATCATTGAATCACCTATGGCTGGTAATATACTAAAAGTTAATGTCACACTTGGTGCACATGTTGCGCAAGGAGATGTAGTGTTAATTATGGAAGCGATGAAGATGGAAACTGAAGTACGCTCCAAAATTTCTGGAACTGTCAGTAGCCTTAATGTTAAAGAAGGTGATGCTGTTGCAGTAGGTGAAGCGTTGATAACACTATAAGTTATTTTACATACTTCATTATTAATGCTAACTATTTTTAGCAATCCACTCTATTTATAAAGAATAAAAAGACACTCTATGGAAAATCTCATTGCCTTATGGGAAAGCACCGGCTTTTATAATTTTACCGGGCCTCAAGTATTTATGATGCTAGTCGGTTTTTTACTGCTTTTTCTTGCCATTAAGAAAGGTTTTGAACCTCTGTTGTTATTACCCATAGGTTTTGGTGCTGTTTTAAGCAACATTCCTTTGGCTGGTATTGCTGAACCCGGCGGAATTCTTCATTACTTGTATTTCGGCATTAAATCAGGAATATTTCCTTTGCTAATCTTTATGGGTGTTGGAGCGATGACAGATTTTGGTCCTATGCTTGCCAACCCTAAAACATTATTTTTAGGAGCCGCCGCTCAATTTGGTATTTTCGCTACATTACTTGGCGCACTTGCACTAAATTTCATTCCTGGAATGGAGTTTTCAATGAAAGATGCAGCCGCAATTGCCATTATTGGCGGTGCAGATGGCCCTACAGCTATTTATGTTGCCTCAAAACTTGCGCCAGACTTATTAGGAGCCATAGCTGTTGCCGCATATTCCTATATGGCTTTAGTTCCTTTAATTCAGCCGCCTATAATGCGAGCATTAACAACAGAAGCAGAGCGCAAAATTGAAATGCAGCAACTTCGTGTTGTTAGCCAAAAAGAAAAAATTGTCTTTCCATTAATGCTGTTAACACTTAGCGCACTATTACTTCCGTCTGCCGCACCACTGGTGGGTATGTTCGCTTTTGGGAACCTGATGAATGCCTGTGGTGTAGTGGAAAGATTAAGCAAAACAGCACAAAATGAACTGATTAATATTGTTACCATTTTTCTGGGCTTGGCTGTAGGCTCAAAACTGAGTGCTGATGCCTTTCTAAAGGCAGAAACATTGGGAATTCTAGCACTAGGAGCCATTGCTTTTTGCATAGGTACCGCCTGCGGTGTACTAATGGCTAAAGTCATGAATAAATTCAGTAGTACACCGATCAACCCGTTAATTGGTGCGGCAGGAGTTTCCGCTGTTCCTATGGCTGCCCGTGTGGCAAATAAAGTTGGCCTTGAAAGTAACCCTCATAACTTTCTGCTGATGCATGCTATGGGACCCAATGTAGCAGGTGTCATTGGCTCGGCAGTTGCCGCTGGTATCTTATTAAGTTTAGTAAAATAACGATCGCGATACTTCGCGCGGTCACGGTTGCGGAATTTATAGCGAGTTGGTTTTTTTCGAGAGCAAGGCGCTGAAACAGGCGCATAGCAAGCTACGCAACTGTTTCAGCAACGCAGCTATCGGCATAAAATCAGCCATTAGAAATCCGCAACTGTGCCCGCGCGAAGTATATCTACCTGTCCCGTTAACATAACTGGACAGGCTTGCGCTTATGATTTCAAATAGTCCTTAGTCACCTTAAATATCACCGGACTTAGCAAGCCCAAAGCAATCAAATTGGGAATTGCCATCAAACCATTCATGACATCAGCCATTAGCCAGATTATCCCCAACTTGCCCATTGCCCCCACAGGAATAGCACATAACCATAACAACCGGTAAGGCCATATAACTTTTACACCGAATAGAAACTCAGCACATCTTTCACCATAATAACTCCAGCCCAATATCGTGGTGAAAGCAAAAACCACCAACCCAAATACAACGATATATCCTCCCCAGCCTGGCAAACCAGTATTAAAAGCCAGAGTAGATAATGCAGCGCCGGTTTCACCACTGGTCCAGGCACCCGTTAATACAATAACCAATGCTGTCATAGTGCAAACTAATAAAGTATCAATAAATGTACCCAGCATTGCAATCATACCCTGTTGAACAGGGTCCTTAGTCTTTGCAGCAGCATGCGCAATAGGAGCACTACCCAGCCCTGCCTCATTAGAAAAAACACCTCTTGCCACGCCAAACCGAATTGCAGCCCAAACCGCAGCGCCTGTAAACCCACCCACAGCAGCTGTTTCTGTGAATGCACTTTGTACAATTAATAGCAAAGCATCTGGTACCTGCTCAATTTGGTTGATAATCACAAACAAAGCCCCTGCAATATATAGCACAGCCATTGTTGGAACCAACTTAGCAGCCACTTCAGCAATCCGGCTAATACCCCCCAAAATAACCGCTGCGGTTAAAACGGTCAGCAGCAGACCTGTCTGCCATACGGGTATTTGAAACATGGACTCTACCGCATCAGCAACAGAATTAGCTTGCACCATATTACCTATTCCAAAAGAAGCTAAAGTGCCTAACAATGCAAATACCACGGCTAACCACTGCCACTTTTGCCCCAGCCCATTCTTGATATAATACATCGGACCACCAACATGCCGGCCTTGTTGATCAATTTCTCTATATTTCACGGCTAAAACAGCTTCTGCATATTTTGTTGCCATACCAAATAAAGCTGTCATCCACATCCAAAAAATAGCGCCAGGACCACCTAAAGTAATAGCTGTTGCAACCCCCGCTATATTTCCTGTACCAATAGTGGCTGATAAAGCAGTCATTAATGCTTGGTAAGGCGTAATATCACCTTGCTGTTTTGACTCCCGGCTTCGCCAGAGCTTAATAAATGCTGCGGGAGTTTGTAACCAGGGAAATGCTTTTAACCCTATCGTTAAAAATATTCCTACACCCAACAAAAAGGCCAGCATAACTGGCCCCCAAACAATAGCGCTAAGCTGGTTTAAAACCCCTTCAATCATGTTCATTTTGGTAATTTATTCGCCTCATCAGCCCTATCGTAATCCACCCCAACACTAATGATAAAGCTGGTCGCCTGTTCAATATCCATTTCTGATTTAATAACCATAGATTCATGTGTGATAATTGTAAAACCAGAGGTTGGGTTAGGCGACGTAGGCACAAACAGAATATATCGATCGTTCTCTTTATTGGTCACATAAGCAGGTACCCATAGACCTTCTTTTGGATATTCAATATAGACCACTTCCCTTGCTTCTTTCTGTTCATGCCCTGAAAACATGTTAACCACTTTCTTGGTCACCCTATAAACCGTATTTAAGAATGGAATGCGATTGATAACTGCATCTATACCTAAAATAATCCATGAGCGACCTAAACTTACCCTATATCCAACATAAGAAAACGACGTAAAACTAATGACAAATATCAAAGCCGTCATCAAATAATTATCATAATACCCATATACAAATTTAATTAAATCGGTAAACATGTCATTAACAAAAAACACAATCTGTCCAATCACATAGACAGGAATAAATGCCAATATCCCTATCAAAAAGTAATTAAATATTTTTTTCATCTGCAACCCTCTTTTTATAATAATGTTAAGTGTATTTACAAATCACTGCTTAGCGCTACTCTAATATTCCATCAACATATATTGATCGGTAAATCTAGTAAGGGCTCTCCCATACTAAGGATGGGAGCATTACCATTAAGTTAAGAAAACCCAGCAAAATCCTCCTAGATTTTTTTAATCTTAATAGATTACAAACCTTTCACTCAAGACCGGTGTTTTCAAACTAGTTGTTGCCTAACGTTATAAAATTATGCCACCTATCTTCCCTCAATCTCTATTCCTCATTGTATCAGTGTTACCATCTGTTCCTAGTTTATTTAATTCACAATCCGTCCATAACGATCCAGATAATTAAAAGAACAGAAAAGAACTATCACAAAATATGTCAGGTCTTGAATTTTGAATTCTTTAACACCCGACTTACCATTGAACATGACAGGCCGAAATATTTACCAACTTCTTTCATTGAATATCCTCCACTCTTATAGGCACTAATTATGGCTGAATTACGATCAGAATAATTTTCGCTATAAAATTTTAGTGACTTGGGGATACTCCGCCTCTGTGAGGCAGGAATATCGCTAAGATCTTTTCGGTTTTCTATTTTTTTACTTGTCGCCTCAACAAATTCATCACTTCCTAAAAAAACCTGATTTTTCAAATTTAACCATGGTGGTGGCTCTCCTTTTCCTTCTAAAACAAATCGTTTGTATGCTTCTATTGCTCTCCCTTTAATGGGATTAAATACTGATAAAACCCACTCTGTGTGTAGCCAAAAAGGTACCTTTGATTGACCTATCATTGCCCTATAACTACTCCATTTCCATTCTTGAGCAAAACATACCATCTTTGCTCTAACTGGGTTCAATACAATATACCGAGTTAATTCTAATAAGTAACTTTCTTTTTCAACCATAATCGCTTTATAACGACCTTGAAAAACATGCCCAACACGCTTATGAATACGATTAAACTTTTGGCTATAAACGCCATTGAGCTGGCGCATACCCTATGATAAGTTTGCATCAGGAGTTTCTACTAGCAAATGGTAGTGATTTGTCATTAAACAATACCCATGACATATCCAGTTATAAGATTTACAGACTTCTCCAAAAACAACTAAGAATAACAACCTATCATCCTCGGTTTCATAAATATCTTCCTGTCTATCGCCTCTTGAGGTAACGTGATATAACGCACCTGGAAATTCCAGTCTCAGTGGTCTACCGGGTGTGATTAAAAGTGAAGTAAAGTGTAAACTATATTTCATATCATATTGAAATAAAGTAAAGCATTGAAAAAATCAGACAGCACTTCATCAGATTTCCTAGAACGGATAGAAAAACAGCCCGCCTTATTAAAACGATT
>JBJPGG010000070.1:0-4115 GCA_048595505.1 Methylococcaceae bacterium | reverse complement strand
GGAGCATGGTGGAAGAGTGAGAATATTGATTACATGCTATCACTACAGCTCAACAGAGCAAATAACTTTTGGGATGACTACTGGAATAATCTGGCAGCAATAGCGGCTTGATAGGTTTACTTCACTTTTAATCACACCCTATGAGGGATGTGGGCGAGAACGCGGTTTTTCAACAGTCTGACAAGCACAGCATCCATTCTTTCAAATTCGTCTGGGATGTTGAGGCAGATCAGACGTTTGGTTTTTAGCAGTTCCCTGAACTTTTTGGATACCTTATTTCGGTGGCTTTTCTCCATTACAAAGATGATGTCAGCCCACTCGATAAGATCACCGCTGACAGGCGTAGCGGCATCATTGTTTGTGCCACAGCCGATGGCGCTCACATTTTCATAGTGAGAAAATACTTCCTCACCCGTGGGGCTTCTGAGCTTGTTTTCACTGCATACAAATAATAAATTCATTTTCCTTTCTCAAATATTTTATAGTGTATTGTAGCATTATTGCGTGAAGACAAAAAAAGGAAGAAAGGCTGTATTAGCTTCCTCCCCTTATGTGTCGTGCTTATACCGTAGAGGGTTTATTTGAAAGGCAGAGATAATTCAGTGCTTAATTCAGGAAGTTCACCATATATTTTGTGAAGAATTAACTTTCTAAACTTCTGCATTTCAGGTCTTGTTATACAATCCATTGCTCGCCAATTAACAATTAATGTTATCTGTAATAAGTTGATCAAATTCTGAAGCAGATGCAATCTTTCTTAAAAATGCATAATTAAATAGTTCTACGATGTTAATCAGCGGGGAAATATTCACCGTTGAGACGGGATGTCAAGAAGCACACATTTTCTGGGTGAAATAGGAGAACAGGCAGATAGACATTGAATGTTGGGAATGCATTCAATGCCTTGTGTTCTGCGCTTAAAAGATCGCGTTTTCGGGCTATCGCTGTCCGAAAGCGCCAAGATCAATGAGATAAATCAACAGATAGCTAAACCTCACTATGTTCATGGTTTAGCTATATATTAATTTATAGCTATATTGTGCAAGAGGCGAAAAGCAAAAAATGGAGGAATTGCCAAGAAAACTCTAGGCAATTCAGTCTCTTTTAATGGATAAAAAGGCAGGTTTCCTATAGAATGGTTCGCCTTTTGTCCCGCTGTAAAAAGCTGTATTTTCGGGGTATAAAGTTACCGTTTAGGTAAATCGCGCGAATTTTCCGCATGAGCAGAAAATCCGTATTTTAAAATAGGTGTAAATTTAGGTGTAAACTAAGGTTTTTCGGGTATGACAGATAGCAATTTTATGAATGAAATCAACAGGCGAAGGACTTTTGCTATTATCTCCCACCCTGATGCAGGAAAAACCACGATTACTGAAAAGTTATTACTTTTCGGTGGTGCTATTCAAATGGCGGGATCTGTTAAGGGTCGTAAAGCCGATCGGCATGCTACATCTGACTGGATGGAAATGGAAAAAGAAAGAGGGATTTCTGTTACTACATCGGTGATGCAGTTTGAGCATAATGACTGTATCCTTAATTTATTGGACACTCCCGGACATGAAGATTTCTCGGAAGATACCTACAGAACATTAACTGCAGTTGATTCTGCTTTAATGGTGATTGACGTTGCTAAAGGTGTTGAAAATAGAACGATTAAACTGATGGAAGTGTGTCGATTAAGAACCACGCCTATTTTAACGTTTATCAATAAACTAGATAGAGAAGGGAAAGACCCTATCGATTTATTGGATGAAGTGGAGGCTGTTTTAGATATTAAATGTGCACCTATGACTTGGCCTATTGGCATGGGCAAGCGATTTAAAGGTGTTTATCATTTATATAAAGATGAAGTACTATTGTTCAGTGCTCAACACGCTGGAAAAATAGTAGAAGCTGAAATTATTAAGGGCTTAAATAATCCAAAACTGGATGAATTATTAGGTGATCAGGCAGAGGAGCTCAGAGAAGAAATTGAGTTAGTGCAAGGTGCCAGCCATGAATTTAATTTAGAAGACTATTTAAGCGGTGAATTAACGCCGGTATTTTTTGGTTCTGCTATTAATAATTTTGGCATTGTTGAGTTGTTAGATGCCTTTACTGAATATGCCCCGCTGCCTAGGCCTAGAATGGCCGAACAGCGTGAAGTTTCGCCAGAAGAAGAAAATTTTTCTGGGTTTATTTTTAAAGTACAGGCCAATATGGATCCTTCACATAGGGATAGAATAGCCTTTATGCGGATATGTTCAGGTGTTTTTGATAAAGGCATGAAGCTAAACCATGTACGATTAGGCAAAAGTATTCAGGTCAGTAATGCGATTACTTTTCAGGCAGCGTCTCGAAAAAATGTTGATGTGGCCTATCCAGGCGATATTATTGGGTTACACAATCATGGAACCATTACTGTGGGCGATACCTTTACTCAGGGGGAAACACTGAAATTTGGTGGTATTCCCTTTTTTGCACCTGAATTATTTAGGCGTGTTGTACTTAAGGATCCTTTACGTGCAAAAGCTTTACAGAAAGGTTTGATTCAATTAACAGAAGAGGGTGCAACTCAATTATTCAAACCATATAAAAACAATGATTTAATTCTAGGCGCGGTTGGTGTTTTGCAGTTTGATGTAACCGCTCATCGGCTTAAAAGTGAGTACAATGTTGAGTGTGTGTACGATAATATCAGTATTAATACAGTGCGCTGGGTGAGTGCGGAAGACCCAAAAAAACTGGAAGAATTTAAGAAAAAAGCATTTGATAATCTAGCAGAAGACGGAGGAGGTTATCTGGTTTACTTAGCAACTACTCGTGTGAATCTACAGTTGACAGAAGAGCGTTGGCCCGAAATCACCTTTAGTGCGACTAGAGAGCTGTAATAATTATCGATAACTAATGTTTTTCTCCGAAAATGAGTATATGTCGATCACTTATTATGTCTATTTGGAGTTCACTGAGCCTGGCATCGATAAGTTGCTGTTCAATTTCTTTGATAGAAAATGCAGCTAAAAGTGAGTTATAAAAATCCTGCTTTAAGATTTCTGGCTCATCTGCTGAATATTTGTTTACAATTTTCTGGGCCTGTTCTTTTTTGAGAGGTCTAAAAAGATCCATTATAAAAATTTTGGTGCCAGATGAAGCGTATTGATTGATGGTGTTCCATAAAACCTCAGGTTGATGAAGGTGGTGAAGCAGGCTATTGCTTACGATAGCTGAATAGGGGCCTTTCGGAATTTCTGCTGCAGGAAGAATTCCTTCAATGAAGTTTATTTGATTATATAAACCAGGTTTCTGGTCTTTGTGTTTATTAGCAAGTCTAATCATTTCTGCTGAACCATCGATAGCAATCAGCTTGCAGTTAGGAAAATGATCTGCGAATCGAAAGCTAATATTACCTGGCCCACAACCTAAGTCTAAAATGGGTTCTTGTAATTTAACATGGGGGAAAACCCTATCGAATGCAGCTATGACTAAATTATGGGCTTGTTCAAAGTTAGCTGCTGCGTATGCCTCAGCTTGTAATTTATCATCCATTAATTCAGCTTCAATAATTCTTTGCATGTTTTTACTGCCATAGTAAATTTTCTCAATATTATGATACAACGTTTTAGGCATAAATCTATTATTCAGTTTTGTGATCTCAATGACTGAATCTGCACTGGTTAGTTGTGAATGGCTCAATCAACAGCGGGAGGCGGCTAATCAGGTGATCCTGGATGCAACATTTTTTTTGCCCAGACAACAACGTAATGCTAAGGATGAATATCAACAACATATACCCGGAGCACAGTTTTTTGATATTGATAAAATTGCTGACTTAAGCAGTTCTTTGTCACATACTTTACCAAATGCCGAGCAATTCTCAGATGCCGTTGGAAATATGGGGATAGATAATGATACGCTGGTAATTATTTATGATAAAAATCATTTTTTTGCTGCTGCGCGCGTTTGGTGGATGTTCCGAGTTTTTGGACATGATAAAGTTGGGCCTATGAAGAATCCAATGGGTAAATCCTGTAAAATAATTTAAATTTCCATACTACTCCAGATGAATAGCTCCGAAATATTTACACTTGCTTTAGGATTAACAGAACCGTGGTCTATAACTGATGTTGAAATACTAA
>JBJPGG010000069.1:0-8189 GCA_048595505.1 Methylococcaceae bacterium | reverse complement strand
ACTTGACGGCTGTCGGTATAAAATTTTAGCCTCCCTCGCATGCTATCGCATACGTCGGATCAGCAAATTTCCCTGTCGCCTACCGCGGACTAAAAATCATCACTCCGCTATCGCTCTGTTTCCCTGATTTTAAGCGATAGCTAAACCAATAATACCTTCGATAATAGCGTGGTCATTAGCATCATCTAAAACATTTTTAACAAAGCTTTGATCAATCTTCAATATATTAGCATCTAAATTTCTTAAATGTATTAGCGAAGAATAGCCAGTACCAAAATCATCCAGTGCTATATGTACACCTAGATTTTTGCGACAGGTACTAATAATATGGCTAATAATACTTACATCACCGAGTGCACTACTCTCCAGAATTTCGAGTTGTAAATATTTAGAATCTACCTCAGCATAATTTTCTAAAATAGCCGTTAACTTAGCAACAAATGTTGCTGTCTGTATATGATAAGAAGAAATATTGACACTGACTTCAAATTGCAGCCCTTCAGATTGCCATTGATCAAGTTGCTGTAACGCTGTTTTTATCACCCATTCACCTAACAAAACTTCTAGCTCTGTATCATCAATCATAGGCAAAAAAGCAAGGGGAGGGATTATCCCTTTTTCTGGATGCAGCCAACGAATCAACCCCTCTACACCGATGACTTTACCCGTCTTCATATTAACTTTTGGTTGATAAAACAAATGCATTTCATTATTCAGTATTGCAGCATGTACATCATTCATACATTGCTGCTTATCAACAAGCTGTTGATCTTGGTCCAAATCAAAGACTTGAAACTGATTTCTACCAGCTAATTTTGCCTGATACATGGCTTGATCTGCATGTCTTAGCAAGGTATCAAGGTCAGCATCATCTTGTGAATAAAAGGTCACACCACTAGATGCACTTATGATAATTTCATGTCCTTCCACAACAAATATTTTCGCTATCGCACAATGTAATCGTATTAACATTTGTTTACATTGTGCCTCTGACTTAATATCGCCTAAGAGCAAGGCAAATTCATCGCCACCCATACGGGACACAGTATCTTCCGCTCGAAGTTCCAACTTGATTCTATCGGCAACTTTGATAAGAAGTTGATCGCCTACCATATGACCATATTGATCATTCACTGGTTTAAATCCATCCAGATCAAGAAAACAAACAGCAAGAATAGTTTTAAACCGTTGACTATGCGCCACTGCTTGCTTATATCGGTCAACAAATAAACTTCGATTTGGTAAGCCTGTTAACACATCATAATGTGCCATTAACTCTAAAGACCGTTGCTGTTCTTTAGTATCAGTAATATCAGAAAATAAGCTAATATAATTTTGCGCATACCCTAAATCATCAACTATTGCAGAGACCGTCAACAACACCGCAAATAGTTCACCATTATTTTTACGATTCCAAATTTCTCCTTGCCAAAAGCCTTTGTCATCAATGACTTCCCTCATCTCAGCAAAAAAATCAGAAGAATGCTTATCTGAACTTAAAACGCTTGATTTTTTTCCCAGTATTTCATCATAACTATAACCAGTAATGTCGCAAAAAGTTGGGTTCACTTCGACAATGATGCCTTCAGTATCTGTAATCATAATACCTTCATGAGCAGATTTAAAAACTTGAGAGGATAACTTTAATTGTTTATCTGATTCTCTACGTTCTAACTCAATAGCAACTCTAACTGCAAGACTACCTAATAGATCAAGAATATGAACATCATCATTCATCGGCTTATCATCTAGCAAAGCTAAAACTCCCAGACTCTTACCATCAACATTTCTAAGAGGCACCCCTAGATAACTAATAGCCCCCATATCAACTAACAACTGGTCTTTAGGGAATAATTTCTGAACATTATCTGGATAAAAACACAGGCCTAGTTCTGTTACCTGATGACAGGGGGTATCAACTAATGAATACGAAAAATTATCAGCAATTTGATCATCAGCCCAAACGGCAAGCGTCGTTATTCTCTCACTATTATATTTATCAATATTCCCAATAAAAGCATATCGCACATTATATGCAGTTGCTACTCCTTGCAGCATTATTTGAAAAACACCATCGTCAATTGCAGAGCCACTTTCTGCAAGAGTACGTAGAACCTGTTCACTACGTTTTCGTTCAGTTATATCTGCATGTATACCCACCATTCTATAAGGCTCACCATCCTTACTCCATTCAACAACCTGAGCAATAGAATGTATCCACACCCAACTGCCATCTTTACTTCTCCTTCTATATGCCATTTCCAGGGACTCCGTACTTTCAAGTGTTTCTTGAAACACTCGCATAACTGCATCCTTATCCTCTGGGTGTATATTATCTTGCCATTCTTGCTTACTCGAATTAAAACTATCAGGGGAATAACCTAAGATCTGAGGATATTCGTCACTGACTGTCACCTGCCCTGTTTCAAGGTTTAGATCAAACCAGCCTTGTTTTGATACTTTTAAAGCAAGTTGTAACCTTTCCTCATTAATTGCCAATTCAGTTGTCTGAAGTCGAACTTTATTGCCCAACCTTTTTGCCAGCCGTTTTATTTTGTTGGTTGCTGTAAAATAAAGAGGACAGGCAAATAATATAAACAATAACGCGATAAATAATATTTTGTTTAGATGATCCCTAAGCCTTGCGCTGATATAGTCTATAGCAACATCGGCTGCTGAAATATAAAGACTGCCATCTTTTGTGTAAATTGGAATAAAAACACTTCTGAACGTTCCCCATTGATCTGAATATTCTATAAATGTCTTTTTTCTGTTATTGAATACTGTATAGACTCGAGGGTCAACGTCATCATACTGATCAAAATAATCAGTTAATCCCTCTCCTGTATTACGCTCTTCAAAGGTTGCACTTGATGAAGTGAAAAATATTTTGTTATCCTGTAAAACCAGAGTATAAATATAAACAATATTATTTGTATCTGTATAAGCTGATAATTTATGTCTATTTTTAGTATTTTCTTCTTGAGTTAAACTAGTCTCAGAAATATCTTTATGATGTAAATCATATCCTAATAACAAAGTTGTAATCTGTGCAGCTTCAATTAACCTTTGGTCTAGCTCCTGGTATAACTTTTCTTTCTCAAGATTAAAACTATAAAAAGCAAAAGCAATAACCCAGGATATATAAATTATCATTGCAATGAAGGTTTGTTTGTTTTTATCTATATTTAAGTTTGACTTCATAAAAAAGTTTATCTCACCACAAAACAAGTTATAAATTGCCTAGTAACTACAATGATTAGCCTCAGTCAAATTTGTAAGGTCTTCGTAATTGCTACCACAACTAAAGTTTACAGCTATTAACTTTGATTATAAAAAAAATAACTATTATTAAATTAGAGAAAGTATAAACACCATCCAAAAAGCGCAGCTATTTGCCGAATTTTCAGATAATCAGAATTTCCCCTATCAAAGACTCATTATTCAAACTGAATTTCTGAATTTAAAACGGTCTTTCAATTTTGACATAAAAAACCAACAAATAAGCAAGGCCCGTATTGAAGAACTATAACGAGAAGTGTCTTTAAGAGTGGGTATGACGCTTCTCCAGATAATCCATAAAGTTCGATACCATTCTCAAAAAAAATCATGCCGATGCACGCCCCATCATATATTTTGGGATTAAACCCAGCCCTCATTGACCCATTATTTCGATGCAAACAACCCGCCATCTTTATCAATGCCATCGTTGTGATTACGGGTACAGAGCTAATACGTTGTAAGGTGGTCTTTGGCAATTGCTCCTGCATACTCTACTACACGCCATCCATGGCGTTATCAGTCCGCTATACCAGTTAGCAATGCTCGCTATAGCGGACTGAAGTCCGCTCTACAAACCATAACTGTAATCGCCATGATATTTTATATGAACGTGCTTGGTTAATGACGGCCTTTGAATGCAAGATTTGATTGCGCTTATTTTTTCAAAATCACAGATTTAAATACACATCAGCACAACCAATTTCAACTCTAAACAAAACAGCCTTTGTTATACCAAGGCTTTCTATCCTTCCCCTTCTTAGCCCGCCTTCTTTACAAACTTGGTTAAAATCACAATCTGCTGACCATTTACCCTACCTTCTATATGTTCTGCGTTATCTGCTACCAATGAAATACCTCGAACGGCAGTTCCACGTTTGGCAGTAAACCCAGCACCTTTTACATTTAAATCTTTAATCAGAGTGACAGTGTCTCCTGATTGTAATACTGCACCGTTACTATCTATATGTTTAACAGCAGCAGCATTATCAGTACCTTCTCCAGTCGCTTGCGCCCAAGCTAGAACCTCTTCATCCAAATACATCATTTCAAGCAAGTCCTGCGCCCACGCTTCAGTACTTAAACGAGTTAACATGCGCCATGCCATTACTTGTACAGCTGGCACTTGGCTCCACATACTATCATTCAGGCTACGCCAATGATTAACATCGATTTTATCAACGTTGTCTATTTGTTCAACACAGGTTTCACAAATAAGAATTGACTCATCAGCACTTCCATTTGAATTGGGTGGTATTTCATAGACATTCAAGTTATCTAACGCTGCACACAGCTCGCATTTTGATTCGCTACGTGCTTGTAATTCTGTTTCAATACTCATAATGGATCAATGCTCAAAACTGTTTATTATGGCAAATTTTGCAGGATGTTAATAATAAGAGTTATCTAACCAAGCAACATAATTGCACTTTAACAAAAAAAGTACTCCCCCATCCTTTAAAACCTCGCTCTAACAATTTTTTAAATTCATCAGCTGGTACCGGTTTACTAAAATAATAAACTTGAACCTGGTCACAGGCTGTAAATAACTAAGCGCTGAATAACCCGTACCAAAAACATTAATTGATAACTGTATACCTAGCCCTGCTAAGTGCTGAGCAAGAAAGGAAATACTACCAATTGCAGTATTAGCAATTAAAAGGGGAACCATTTTCGACAACTGGAAGAGGCATAGCGTAATGCATAATTTTCAAGGGACTCAGTCATCACCCATTGATTATATTTCCGTCGTGCTTTTTCTATTGTTTGTCGATTCATTCCCTACCCTAAGCCCAAATTACAAGCGTCTATCAATGCAGAAAAAGGTATTTAACTTTAGAAAATCAGTCCACAGGACTTTACACATTTAAGTTTAAACTATCTCAATAATATTTTGGGGTAAACTTGATAAAATAATCGCAAAAAAACATCACACAGGGACTCCCTTATTCGCAAGCTGGTCAGCTTTTTCATTACCAGCGTCTCCAGAATGTCCTTTTACCCATATCCAATTAATCTCATGCTTTAAGACTGCCAAATCTAGCCTTTGCCATAAATCTACATTTTTTACCGGTTTTTTTGCTGCTGTTTTCCATCCCCTTTTTTTCCAGTTATGCAACCATTCAGTAATTCCTTGCAAAACATATTTAGAATCTGTGTATAAAGTCACTGCACAAGGTTTTTTTAAAGTCTCCAAAGCTATAATAGCAGCCATTAACTCCATCCTATTATTGGTGGTTTCTTGCTCTCCGCCATGAAGCTCTTTTTTATGCTTGTCATATTGCATAAATACGCCCCAACCACCGGGACCCGGATTTCCCTTACAAGCCCCATCTGTATATATTATAACTTTCTCAGTCATGTTTTATTATCCTATGTATTAACGTTTTTAAACCTGAAACTGCAGTCACAAAACCCGAAGGTTTTGCTTTCACAGGGGTTAAGGGTATTAATGTATATCGTCTTTTAACTGCACGAACGGCATATGCCATAGACAAAAAAGTTCTTTTACCCCATTTAAATCCCTCTGCTGTTGTATAAACTGAATCCAGAGTAAACTCAGAAGTAGATTTGACTTCAAAATTCAATAACTTTAACCAGTCAGCAACTCTGGATCGGGGAATAAAATAACTATGCCATGAATCAGACATCTTTTTATTCCATACAGAATGCAAACGAACCCAGGTATTCAATGGGTTAAAGTTTATAATAACAACATCACCTTCCGGTTTTAATACCCGCTCGATTTCACGCATTGTTTGAAATCGATTCGCATCAAATTCTATTAAATGAGGCATCAATACTAAATCAACAGTCTCACTTTGTATGGGTAATTTAAAAGAATGTGCTTGAATTTTCAAAGCCTTTGCACAGCCTTGAGCTTTACCATCAACAATACTGTATCTTTGATAAAAGGAGCAATCTATAAAATCACCTTCCCAACCTAAACCACCTATTTGTAAAATAGTCTGTTTACAACTGACTGTTATTGAGCGCTTAAGGAAATTGGTTTCAACACTTTGTAACAACTTACCTTGGGGTGTTTCATAAAATGAAAACAAAAACTTTCTTTTCATATGTCAATAGAAAAATAAATACTGTTTAATATATAATATATACTTTACAAATAATCTTGTAACCTTCAATTAGCTAAATGCCTACATATAATTCTATCAGGTCGATTCAATTTTTACTGTATTTCATTGTAATCATCACTACGGGGTGTTCAGAAAAAGTAAAAACACATGCTTTTGTAAATGAATTACCCGAAACCATTAACCAGGTTTCCTTACCTTCCCCAACAAAGAATCTGCCCGTTAACAAAGAGAACAGCTCTGTACAATCAACAACAAAACCGCTGACCACAACACACGATACTGTATGGAGCCGCCTAATCTCTCTTTATGCTTTACCTGAAATTGAAAATGAGCGTATAGATGCTCAAGTACAAAAGTATCTTAAACATCCTGAGTTTCTGGTTAGTGTCCAACAACGAGCTGAACCGTATCTTTACTTTATTCTTGATGAAATAGAGTCAAAACAAATCCCTGGTGAATTAGCGTTACTCCCCATCGTTGAAAGCGCATTTAAGCCTAATGCATTATCTAAAAGCAATGCGTCAGGACTCTGGCAATTCATGCCCGCTACAGGTCGCTACTTTGGTTTAAAACAGAATTGGTGGTATGACGGTCGCCGGGACGTGTACACCTCAACTAAAGCAGCAACAAGCTACCTAAAACAACTCAGTGAACAATTTGATGACAACTGGCTATTGGCACTTGCTGCTTACAATGCCGGAAAAGGAACCATCAGCAAAGCAATTAATAAAAATGAGGATAATAATCTAGACACAGATTATTGGTCTTTACCTTTACATAAAGAAACCATGGCTTATGTCCCTAGACTTTTGGCTATTGCTAAAATCTTTGCCAATGCAGATCAATATAATATTCCGTTACAACAGATCCCAAACGAACCCTATTTTACTGTTGTAAATATTGATTCACAGTTAGATTTAACGATAGCTACTGAGATGGCGCAAATACCGCTTATTGATTTTTTAATATTAAACCCTGCATTTAAAAAAGGAGTTACCGACCCTGATGGACCATTTCATCTGTTGATTCATAAGGATAAAGCAGATCTATTCAAACAAACACTAGCTCATACACTCGAAAAAGATAAAATAAAGTGGACTCGCCATAAGATAATAAAAGGCGAAAACTTAGGTTCGATTGCTATGAAATATAATACATCCGTTAATGCACTACGCCAAAGCAACCAATTAGCAAACAGCAACATCCGTGCAGGCAAATTATTATTGATTCCTACATCACTAGAAAAATCAGAGAATCAATTATACATAGTAAAAAAAGGCGATACATTTTGGGATATTGCCCGTCAATTTGATGTAAGCAGTAAAGATATTGCTCACTGGAACAACCTTTCGCTAGCTAAAGCTCTTCAGCCTGGTCAACGATTAGTTATAAAAGAAGGCTAACTTTAAAAAAGAGAGCTACTCAAGGGCTATGATGAATAAAGTGTGTTTCTTTGTTTTGTGGTTTTTCATTTAAAGAAAAATTGCAAAAACTCGTTGAGAACAAAAATAAAATAATACCCAAGGATCAATCACTGTCACCCCTAAACGGATTGATAGTCCGCAGTAGGCAAAGGGAAATTTGCCAGTCTTAGCAAGTTAGCGCTAAGGGAGCTAAAAATCTTTCCAATAAAACTTGACCATTACACACAAGCCCCTTTACAAATTGCTATACCTATCAAACCCAAGTTGCCAGGCCTCCAAGAATAACTAATAAATAAGTTAAACCTTAATAGAAAGTAGCTTTTCCTGATGTTGTTGTTACCTTGTTCACAATTCCAGCAACACGCTTTAATCATTCTCTCCGCCCTCA